>CAMVJO010000018.1 GCA_947167835.1 uncultured Prevotellaceae bacterium | reverse complement strand
AAAACAAGCAGAATAAAATAGAGACCAGTTTCTTAAAAACGTAATTTATAGAACAACCCTATAGTTAAAATATGCCCTTTTATTGTTTTATTAAACCTTTTTTGGTGGTGGAAAGTGTCGAAAATGTTAATTCTACTATGCAAAATGATATTTTTGCGTTTTTTTTACTCCTTATTAAATAATAATATGTATCTTTGTCACGAAATCTTGCAGGATGGAACGAAAGGACGTTGCCTAATACTATGAAACAAGCCGCATTTATTTGGAATTCCTGCGCTTTTATCGAAAAATAATCGAGACTAAATATCAATTTTTATTCACTAACTAATCCTAAAATTAAAATTATGAGAAAGTTTACGTTTTCATTTTCTCTTTTACTGATGTTTATCTTCAGTTTAGGAGCAAGTGCGCAATGGGCCAATCTCTATATTGAGGATGTTGCCGACGATCCCGTCGAATCCCTCGATGATATTGACCCAGATGCTTACTACGTAGTGTTCAACACAGGACGTAACGCATACTGGAACGAGTGCCAGGTTGAAACACAGACCGCACACCGCACAGTGCCCAAGTATGGTATGAGCCATGTGACGGACGTAGTTAACAATCCTGCAACAGCTGCTTTCAAGTTCGTTATTAACGACGACGGAACTGTTAGCATTAAGGCCGCTTCCGGACGTTGGGTACCACTTCCCGAAATGTCCACACAGGCTGTTACCGAAACTTCGGCTGCTCACATCACTTGCGAGGTGATAGAGGATGGTTATTATTTCCACTTCACCGATGGCGGTTCTATTGAAATCAATGGTAATGCCGACAACGTAGTAGGTTGGACAAGTGGTAACGGAGCAAATGGTAAGATGCACGTATTCCTCGTACAACTTGGCGAAGAAACTTGCGAAATGAAGCTCGAACGCGTTTTGAATGAGATCAATTGGGACGAATCTAACTGGCCTGTAGGTGATACTCCTGGCTATTATCCCCAAGATCTCGTAGACGGCGTAATCGATGCTTACGATACAGCTACAGAAGCTCAGATTTCTGGCGACGAAAATGAGATGTGCGATGCAGCAGATGCTCTGTTGGAAGCATATACTGCCCTTGTTAATGGACAAATCCCCGTTACAGTTGCTGAAGGTTTCTACTATCTCGTAAATGCCCGCGACACAACTTCTGCTAATGTAATTGAAGATCTTGATGCTGTGACAGACCTCGACGGTGCTTACGCAGACGGAAGCAAGGTATATTGGGAAACTCACCTTAACACCAAGGCAGGTGTAGAAGAAGCCGAACCACAATACATGTGGGAGGTTAAAGCTGCTACCGACTCTACATTTACTATCCGTAACTTCGGTTATGATGCCTATATGGGTAATGTAACTGCTAACTCTACTCCTTATACACTTGTTAAGGACGTTGCAGATGCCGCACAGTTCCAGATCGGAACTTCTGACGTGCCCGGAGGATTCGTTTTCATCCGCAACAATGAAGTTGCTAACGGTCTGCACGCTGCTACTTCTAATCAAGCAGTCGTAAACTGGAATGTTAAGGGTAGTTTCGCCAGCGCATGGAAACTTGTAACTGTTCCTGAAGATGTTTTGGCCGGCATGGGTGAAAAATGTCAGGAACTCCGTAAACAGTTTGCACAAAAGGCTTTGAATGATACCCTTTCTAAGTACTTTGATCTGGCTAAGGCTGCTCAGGCTGCAGGTAAGTCTTATAACTCTGACGCTACCTACGACGGAGCTATGCCTGTTGGCGAAGGTCTCGTAACAAGCGAAGAACAAGTCTTCTCTAATGCAAAGGAAACCAGCGAAGGTTCTTATGCAGAACTCTTCGATGGCGACTATACCACATTCTTCCACACAGCATGGGGTGATAGTGAATTTGACGTAACAGAAGATCACTATTTGCAGTTAGACCTCGGCGAACAAGTTCAGACTCTCGTTATGAAGTACGCAGAACGTTCAAATGCTCAGACACCTGACGTTCCTTTCTACGTGAATATCTTTGCAACAAATGACGAATCTTTGCTCTCTTCAGCACCAGATGGTGAAGATCCTATCTTTGTTCCTTCTGAACAATGGGATAGCCTTGGTCAATTCACATTTACATGGCAGTATGCTCCGCTGAATGCCGAAGGTAGTGCAGTTCAAGTAAACTATTCTTCTGCTAATGAACCTGTGATGAAGGGTGCCGGTCTCTTCTCTATCGAAATGCCTAAGGCTTATCGGTATATCCGCCTCTCTGTTTATAGAAACTTCTATGAAGTTAAGAACAACAGTCATGGTCGTGTACATGATGGCCACACATACTGGAACCTTTCTGAGCTCCGTGTTTACAAAGCTGAATACGATCCCGATTGCGTATATGCACACATGGATCCCGCTGTTATCGGACAACTCGAAAACAGTCTTGTAACTGCTGAAGGCGAGATTGCTGCTGGTAAGGCTACAGAGGCAACCATTAATGCCCTGAAAGAAGCTTACGAAGCTTACATGTCTGTATTCCCCGACAAGACTAAGTTGAATGAAAAGATTACTTATCTTAAGACATTCGCTGAATCTGCTGTTGAAGGCGAAGATCCTGGTTACTTCCAGGCAGGTGCTGTTACAGATCTGAATACAGCTATTGCTGATGCAGAAGCTGTTGCTGCTGGTACACTCTTGTTCGAGACATACAACAAGACAATGAAAGATCTTGACGATGCTTATGAAGCATTCAACGCTAAACTGATCCTGCCTGAGGATGGTATCTACTATATCATGAGCCAATCTGGTGCTGATCAGGAAGAACGTGCTGATAACTCTCCATTTGCAAGCTATGTTTACGCTCAATCTACCAGCACTCACAGAGATGTGAATGCAGGTCTCCGTTGGGGCTACCAGGATGAAAGCGATATCCAGTATCATGCTGACGCTATCTGGATCCTCAAGCGTGGCGAAGGTAACACTATCACCTTGAAGAACGTTTATACCGGTCTCTACATGGGTAACGACCAAGAGAACCTCAGTGGCTTCGTATTTAATAGTGCAGAACCCGCTAATATCGGTTTGCGTTACGCACGTTATGAAGGAACATTCAACCTTGTTCTGAGCGATAAGTACTTTGCTAATACACAACCCAGTACGACAGACCGTCGTCTCGTAACTTGGACAAGTGCTAATGGTGCTGACAACTCTGCATTCGTATTTGTACCCGCAACTTACGAAGGACAGGTTGTATTCGACATCAAGGGTACAGATGCAACTGTATTCACAATGCCGTTTGACGCTGAAATCAGTGAGGATGCTTATACAGTTGTTGGTAAGCGTGAACACGAAACAGGCGCAAACGTAGAATTGGCTAAGATCACAGGTACAATTCCTGCAGGTACTCCATTCGTAGTTTATCCTGCTGATGCAGTTGTAACTACTGTCGAAGTTTACATCAAGGCTGAGCAATACGATGCAATTTCCTACGTAACAGAACCTGTTGCTGCTGCTAATGGTCTCGTTGGTGTACTCCAACCCGACACAGTAACCGCAGACGCTCTCGTTTGGCGTGGTGATTCTCTCGTTGCTGCAGAAACTCCGACAATGCAAGCCATTGCTGCTAACCGTGGTTACATCTCTTACAAGGATCTTCCTGTTGTAACCGAAGCTGGTGCTGCATCTCTGCCTATCGCTGGCGCAGTAGTTCAGGGTATCGAAACCATTTCACTCGAAAACGGTAAGGTTGCAGGCCGCAAGGCTGGTATCTTCAACCTCCAGGGTGTACGTTTGAATAGCGATAAGAACTTACCGAAGGGTATTTACATCATTAACGGTAAGAAAGTCGTTAGGAAATAAGGTTTCAACCTGAAACGCAGAGCACATTCGTGATGCTCTGAAATAACAAAGAAAGGAAGTGGGAATAATCCCTGCTTCCTTTCTTTTTTTTGTTTGCTTGTTGTGAGGAGATTTCCACGTATTCGAGGATACTCCTTATTAAGGGTTGTTCTAAAAATTAGGCTGTTTTGATTTGCTTACACTCTCTATACGTTTGTTCCTGCAACCCGCAGAGCTTCACCCTACGGGGCAGACAACAAACAGAGTGTGCGCGAAGAATTCAAAGATTTTTGAGTGATTTTGTTTTTAATTTTGCAGAAGCATAGCAAGCTATGGTTCAAGGAATTAAAGACGAAAGCGCCAAAAAGATTGAAAAATCATACAGACCATAAAAGAACTTCCCAATATTTTAAACTAATTCTTAGAACAACCCTATATATATTATATATGGTGTTATTTGTTGCTATATAGGTTGTTTCTGTTTTTATATACCATGTTTTCGTAGTATTCCCGTGAGGATACTGGAGTATCTCCACGAGGATACTGAAGTATCTCCATGAGGATACTAAAGTATCACCGCGAGGATACTAAGGAAATATCCCTGAAAAGAAACAAAACAAGGGATGTGTTTACAGAATGTTGCGTTATAAAACCTAAAGTATGGAGGTAGATGATAAATCCTATATTGCTTTGCGGCTATTTTGGTAATATATAATTCAGAAACTTGGCCTTTTCTTTGAAATTCCGTAATTTTGCATCATGCAAACGGATAGGACAGAAAGATTATCAGGACTTTCGGCAAAGGAAGTCGATGAAAGTCGCAGGAAGTATGGCAGCAATGTGCTTACGCCCCCTGTGCGCGAATCTCTATGGAAGAAATTCCTTGGTAAGTTTGCAGATCCGCTTATTATCATCCTCCTTTTGGCTGGTATCCTTTCTATCGGCATATCTTTCTACGAGTATTTCGATTTGCACGAGGGGATAAACGTGTTTTTAGAGCCTGTCGGAATCTTTATCGCCATTCTTTTGGCTACCGGCATCGCTTTCTTGTTTGAAGTCCGCGCCGACCGTGCTTTTTCCTTGCTGAATCAGGTGAGCGATGACGACCCTGTGAAAGTTATCCGTTACGAAGGAAAACATTGTACCGTTCCGCGTCGCGATATCGTGGTGGGCGACATCGTTGTGTTGCAGCAAGGCGATGAAATCCCTGCCGATGCCGAACTGATTAGGGCTACACTTTTGCAGATAGATGAATCCACACTTACCGGAGAGCCTGTTTGCAGCAAGACATGCGAAGAAACCGATTTTGACCCTGATGCCACGTTTCCTTCCAACCATGTTCTTCGCGGTACGAAGGTGATGGAGGGACACGGCTTGTGCAGAGTTTTTGCTGTGGGCGATGCTACGGAAAATGGCAAGGTATTTGAGGCTGCTCAGATAGACAATAAAACCCGTACGCCGCTCAACGAACAACTTGACCGCCTCGGGAAACTCATTACCTGGGGCAGTTATGCCGTTGCCGCGCTTATCATCGTTGGGCGCTTGCTGATGTATTTCACTGAGACGCAGCAATTCGATTTTACCCATTTTGCCGCATATTTTCTCCAGTCTGTCATGTTGGCTGTTACCCTGATTGTCGTTGCCGTGCCCGAGGGCTTGCCTATGGCCGTGGCGCTAAGTTTGGCTTACAGCATGCGGCGTATGCTGAAGACGAACAACTTGGTGCGTAAGATGCACGCCTGTGAGACGATGGGCGCTACAACGGTTATTTGTACGGACAAAACGGGAACGCTGACGCAGAACAGGATGAAACTATGGGATCTTCACGTTTTTGCCCCTGATGAATCATCCTCGGAAGTGCACGCTTTACTTCGTGCCGGCATCATACTGAATTCCACAGCGATGCTCGACCGCAGGGATAGTGAGCATTTGCAGGTTGTGGGCAACCCTACGGAAGGCGCCCTGCTGCTTTATCTTGCTGAGCAGGGCATAGACGAGAACGTGTGCCGCAGCGAATCCGTTGCCCTTGAGGAATTGCCTTTCGATACCGAGCGAAAATACATGGCGACGGTGGTACGAACGCCTTTGCTCGACAACCGTCGTGTTTTATTGGTGAAAGGTGCGCCCGAAGTCGTTCGGCATCTTTGTAATACCGCTCTTGATACGAAAACTACGTCGGAAGACATTGACAATCTTCTGGCCGATTATCAGCATCGCGCCATGCGAACCTTGGCTTTCGCCTATAAATTCCTGGATGACGATGAAGCGCCATGTATTGCGGGAGGAACGTTGCAGACCGACGGACTTACCCTCTTGGCAGTGGCCGCCATTTCCGACCCAGTCCGTCCAGATGTGGCCGATGCCATAGACGAATGTCGGCGTGCTGGTATTCAGGTGAAAATTATCACGGGAGATACTCCGGGAACCGCACGTCAGATTGCCCGCGAGGTAGGTCTGTGGCATGATGACCGCGATACAGACCTCAATATCGTTACGGGTGCCGAAATTGCCGCCATGACTGACGAGGAGCTTCGGCAACGTGCTGCAGAAATCAAGATTATTGCCCGAGCCCGCCCTATGGATAAAAAACGAATGGTAGAGGCTCTGCAATACCTCAACGAAGTCGTGGTAGTAACAGGCGATGGCACCAACGATGCGCCAGCTCTCAAGGTGGCTCACGTAGGTCTGGCTATGGGAGACGGAACTGCTGTGGCAAAGGAGGCAGGCGATATTACCATCATCGATAATTCGTTCACCAGCATCGGACGTGCCGTCATGTGGGGACGTTCGCTCTATCGCAATATCCAACGATTTATACTTTTCCAGCTTACGGTGAATGTGGCTGCCTGTCTTATCGTACTTTTCGGTTCGTTTATGGGTGTAGATGCCCCGCTTACCGTCACGCAGATGCTTTGGGTGAATCTCATTATGGACACTTTTGCGGCTATGGCCTTGGCTTCGCTTCCTCCCAGCCGTAGTGTGATGAACGAACCGCCACGTCCTCGCAAAGCCTTCATCATTAGCCGTGCTATGGCCCGACATATCCTTTCTGTTGGCGGACTGATGTTCCTTTTCCTGCTGGTTTTGCTCCATATTCTGGAACATGCCGACATTCACTCCGTGCGCGATATTTTTTCTGCCACTTTAGGACGTCACGATGCCCTGAGCCCGTATGAATTGAGCCTATTCTTCACCATTTTCGTTATGCTTCAGTTCTGGAATATGTTCAATGCCCGCGCTTTTATGACAGGACAGTCAGCTTTCCGCCTCAAGGATTGCAACGGCTTCCTTTTTATCGCTACGATTATCTTTATCGGCCAGATTTTTATCGTCAAGTTCGGCGGACAGCTCTTCAATGTCGTTCCCATTTCCTTTGAAGACTGGCTCATCATCGTCGTAGTTTCCTCTTCAGTACTTATATTCGGCGAATTCTTCCGTTTGCTTCGAGGGAAATAGCACCTTTGTCTTTATTTGCTGGGATATTATCGCACAGAAGTGCCTTATCTTCCAAGAGTTCTCCGACATAAATCCCGAGAAGTGCCTTATCTTGCAGTTTCTCTTAGACACAAATTCTGCGAACTGCCTTATCTTTCAAACAATCTTCGTTAGAAATTCTAAGGTGTTCCCTATCCCGTAAAGAATCCTCGATAGAAATCTCGAGGAATGCCTTACTTTGCAGAGTCTCTTCGGTAGAAATCCTTGGAAGCGCCTTATCTTGCAGTTTCTCTTATGCAGAAATATTGAGGTGTTCCTTGTTTTCCAAAGATTCTCCGATATAAATCCCGAGATATGCCTTTTCTTGCAGAAGATCTCCGACACAAATTCCGCGAACTTCCTTATTCCCTAAATTAAGTCCAAACTATAATTCGTTGAAGAGGCCATCTTCTGACAATTTCAGCCTATTTGTGGGTTGTTCTGAAAATTAGTTTTTAATTATAGGGAAGTCTTGTTTGGTCTGTATGCTTTTTCATTCTTTTTGGCACTTTTGTCTTTAATTCCTTGAACCATAGAAGACTATGCTTCTGCGAAACTAAAAACAAAATCACTCAAAAATCTTTGAATTCTTCGCGCACACTCTGTTTGTTGTCTGCCCCGTAGGGTGAAGCTCTGCGGGTTGCAGGAACAAACGTATAGAGAGTGTAAGCAAATCAAAACAGCCTAATTTTTAGAACAACCCTTGTAGTTGTTTGCAGTATTGTTTGAGCGAAACAATAAAAAAGGTGTCGCACCTAAAAGGCGCGACACCTGATTAAGTTAAACTATCAGTCGTTGATTTATTTCAGAACGACAGTAGCACGACGGTTGTAAGTGTACGGAGTAAGTGTATCTACACCACCGTTAGCCTGTATTTCGATGCGATCGCGTTCTACACCCATCTTAACGAGCTCTTCAGCAACAGCATTTGCACGAGCTTCAGAGAGTCTCTGGTTGACTGCTTCAGAACCAGTCTTGCTGTCAGCATAACCTGTTACGACAACTTTAGCGTCGCTGTTAGCTTTAGCAGCTTCGGCGATTTCCTTAACGCTAACGAGGTCTTTACGGCTAGCAACCTTAGAAGAGTTGAGAGCGAAGAATACAGAAGCAGGAGTAGCAACGAATTCTTTCTTAGTAACAACCTTAGTTGAACCAACAGCGTTGGTGTTAGTAACCTTCGGCTGGTTAGCGAGAAGATCACGGAGGCGAGCATTTTCGTTCTGAGCGTCGGTAAGAGCGTTTTGCATGTTAGCAAGCTGTTCCTTGTTCATAGCGATGATAGCATCTACGTCGGGAACTCTGCTCCAGCCAGTTGTCTTGCTGATGTTAAATGTAAGACCGAGATCTACACCAAGTTGCTTGTCCCAATAGCGCATCTTGTCTTTCATGTAGCCACTCCAATTCTGTTTGCGGTCATTGTCGAAAGAACCTTCGATAGCAAAAGCATAAACGTCAGCAAATACACTTACGCGGTTGCTGAGTTTCCATGTGTTCAACAAACCAAATGTGTAAGACAAGTCATAGTTCTTACCACCCTTAGTCATGTTACGTGCAACACCAAGACCTACGTAAGGAATGAAGTTCCAAACGCGAGTTTCACTGTAGCCACAGAAGATGTTGCTGAGGTTGAACAATACGTCTTCGCTTACGTTCCAGTAGCTAAAGCCAGGATTGTAAGCCCAACCTGTAGCATCAGCACCATTCACTTGGCGTGAACGATATGCACGAACCTTGGTACGGAGACCGATTTCGGGAGAGAACCATTTACCAACGGCTACTGCAAAACCGATGTTTCCGCGTTCGCCTGGTTTGAAGAAGCCAAGATCGCTAGCTTCTTGTGAACTGAAAGCCATGTGTGCATTAGCACCAACTTGTACGAACCAGTTAGCCCAAAAACTATTGGTTGCAACACTGTGCTTCTTCACAGGGACTGTTTCCTGTGCCACTGCATTTCCTGCCAATGCAAGAACTGCAACAACTAAAAGTAACTTTTTCATAAAAGTAAAAATAATTGAATAGTGTTGTGTTAAGTAATTATTTTATTAATTATCTCTCTGTATTTATGAGCCGAAAATGTGCCGCTAAACGTCATTTCTTTCGTCTTTCGGCATATTTAGAGTTCTAAAATCGCTGCAAAGATAAGTAAAATTTAGAAATGTGAATATTTTTTTTACAATTTATGCAATTTTTTTTGCAAAAATCTTTGTTTTCATGCTTTTTCGCTCTCTAAAATGCACAATTTGCCCTATCTTTGCAGTAAATTTGATATGATTATGGGAAAGTTCTCTCTAAATATTAAAGTAAATAGGAAAATCCTGAATATTAAAGTAAATAGGAAAATCCTGCGCATTATGGCAGGAATCCTCCTTACTCCTATTATATTATTTATATTATTAGTGGGGTTGCTTTATGTTCCTCCAATTCAAAACTACGTTGTCGACAAAGTGGCAGAGGCCATGTCGGATTCAACGGGTTTATCATTCCGTATCGACGAGGTACGTCTTTCTTTTCCGCTCGACTTAAAAGTGAATGGCGTAAAAGCCGATTTGCGTGGCGACTCTGTATTAAATATCAGGGAGATGAAACTCGATTTAGAGTTCTTTCCGCTATTCAAGGGGCAGGCCAATGTAAATGGCTTCGAGTTAAATGGAGCAGGTGTCAATACCCGCGATTTAGTTTCCAACACACAGATTATAGGTGTCGTTGGAAAAATGACTGCCGACCTGCACGGGGTGAATTGGAATGACAACTTAGTGCATATCGACGGTGCATCTTTGGCCGATGCCGACTTGACGGTCCTTTTGTGCGATACCGCAGCCGAAGACACCACGGCATCGCAACCTTGGTTGGTAGAATTGGAGAAAGCCTCCCTGAATAATGTCAAGGCCTTCGTCAGTATGCCTGGCGATAGCATAAGAATCACGGCTCACGTCGGAGAAGGGCTATTAGAAAAGGGACATTTCGATACAGGAAAGCCACTTTATACTTTAGCTAAGGCAGAAATCAAAAATTCGCTGATACATTACGATTCGGGTACGGCACAAAGTAATGCGATGGTAGGCAATCGGAATCCGAACGACCTGCTGGCTCAAATCCAAGCCGTACAAACGCTTGATCCGAACCACTTGCATTTTTCTCAAGTTGGAGCAGGCATCAAGAACCTCAGTTATAATGCGAAAGGAGAGCTTGATGTGGAAGTTGATCACTTCACTTTCCGAGAAGACCGCACGGGTTTTGCCGTAAACAACGTTTCGGGCAATATTCATTACGACAGTGACAAATTGCAAATCCCTGCCCTTGCATTTTCTACGCCTTATTCCAAGATAAATGGCGGTGTCACCCTGCCTTTTGGCGCATTTACTGGCGAAAATGCCGGCATGAAAATCAGTTTAGACGGCGCCATTGGTTGGCAGGACGTAGAAATACTTGCAAGGGGCTATGTTCCTGACGATGTGCTACGAGTTCTTCCGCGCCGTGACCTCACTATGAAAGGAATCGTTTCCGGTAATTTGAATCATCTGAGCCTTACTGACCTTAATGTCAGAATGAATGATGTATTCTCCCTTTCTGGCGATGCGTTCCTGAGGGATGTTACCGAAGACTGGCGCAGCGGAAAGGCTAACTTCAGTTTTAAGGGATACGACCTCACTTTTATAAACAAGTTGCTGCCCAAGGATTTGCAACAGACCGTGCGTGTACCTCGAATGTTGCTTGCTGCTGCAGGAAATGTTAGCTTTAATGCTGACAACTACGCTACTGATATGCGTTTGAGCGCAGGTGGCGGTTCGGCTCATGTAAAAGGAAATATAAGGCTGGGCTCGGAGAATTATCAGGCCGACATTGTAACGCAGAATCTTCCTTTGAAACCTTTCTTGCCCGCTATGCCACTCTCGCCCCTCACGGCTTCGGTGAAGGCTAACGGACATGGCTTCAATGTGCTTTCCGAAAAATCCAATTTGCAGGCAGATGTCAATCTGAAGCGTTTTGCTTACGATACTTATAACCTTAGCGGTATTACGGCACGCGCCAAGAGTCAGCGTGGTGTGCTCTCGGCAGATTTTAAGGCCGACAACAATCTCTTGCAGGGCGATGGAACCATTACCGCCCAACTTGGAAAAGAAATTACCGGCACACTACAGACCAATATCCCCTTCTTGAATCTCACGGCTCTGGCGGCAATGTCCGATACCTTGCAGATGGGTATTAGCGGTGATGTGAAATTTGCTGTGTCTCGCGACCTATCTTCCATTTCCACTACAGGATACCTTTCCAATATCTACTTTAATTCACCTACATTGGGTATCACTACCGAAGACATTGACTTCGATTTCTTCAGCATGAAGGACTCTACGGTAGGCTCCGTGGGCTCTGGCGATATGTCTCTTTCTTTTGAGTCGCAGGGCGAGATTGCCGATGCTTTGTCCAAACTGGCATCCCTTGCTTCGGTTCTACAGGAACAGATATCCTCGGGAAATATAGATGAAAGCGCTTGGCGCGAACAGTTCCCCACACTTGCTTTGCAATTCTCGGCAGGAAAGCGCAATCCTCTCAGTCGTTTGTTGGCCAATTACGACATCGCCTGGCAGTCGTGCCGCATGAATCTCAATTGTAGCGCTCAAACTGGCATTAACGGGCAGGTGAGCATCGGTAGTATGAACAAAGGTGCTTTGATGCTCGACACTATTTATGCCCGCATCTACAATGATACATTGGGAACCCAACTTTCTGCATATATCCAAAACTATAAGCGCAAGAATCCCAATAAATTTACGGCAAGCCTCAAGTCTTATCTTCACGAGCACGGTGCTGGCATAGAAACTCAGTTCAAAGATCAGGAAGGTCGCGTAGGTTTGGATTTAGGTATGCGTGCTTCTTTGCTGAATGACGGCATAGAAGTGCAGATGTACCCGGAAAAGCCCACGATTGCCTACCGCAAATTTATTGTCAATAAGGATAATTACCTCTTCTTCAGTCCTAAGGGACAGATAGGCGCAAATATCGATCTTTTAGCCGACGACGGCACGGGTTTGTCGCTATATGGAACGCCGACTGACAGTCTTAACGACCTGACGCTCAGTCTGAGTCATCTGAACCTTGCCGAACTCTCGCGAACAGTTCCGTATATTCCTCAGTTAGGCGGCTTTTTGAGTGGCGATATCCACCTTAATGATGATCACAAGGTTATTACGGCATTGGGCACCTTCGATGTGAACGATTTCTTTTACGAAGGGATAGAAATGGGCAATATAGGATTGGAAGGCTTCTACCTGCCGAAATCCAATGGCGAACAATATGCCAGCGCCTTTATCAGTTCTAACGGTAAGGAGGTGATGGAACTCAACGGTACGTACTTTGCCAACGAAACCTTCACGGGAAAAGGCAATCTCATAGACTTCCCACTCAATTTTCTCAATGGTTTCCTCAACGGCACCGATGTCATGCTCAGCGGTATTGCTTTGGGTGAGTTTGATGTGGAGGGAACAATCGATAATCCCATTGTCAATGGTAAGGCCTCCGTTTCCGATGGCCATATCCTTAGTAGCGTGTATGGTTTCGATTTCAAAATGGACGAAAAGCCTATCATCATAGACAAGAGCACGCTGACATTCGACGATTACGCCCTTTATTCTTCGGGCAGCAACCCGCTCGTCATCAAAGGCGACATAGATTTCAGAAATCTCAACAAGATAGGTCTTGATTTCGCCATTAACGCCAACAATTTCGAGTTGATAAATGCCAAGAGAAGGCGCGAAAGCATGGTTTATGGCAAGGTATATACCGATTTCAACGGCACGATGCGTGGTAATACGCAGAATGGTATCTCTTTGCGCGGCAATATGAGCATTTTGCCCGAAACAAATGCCACTTACATCCTGAAAGACTCGCCTTTGACGGTAGATAACCAGTTGGAGAGCCTGGTACAGTTCGTCAGCTTCGAGGATTCTGTCGAAATAGAAGAGAAACCTGCTGAAATCGGCAACTTCGACCTCACTCTCGGCATATCCATCAGCGATGCTGCACGCTTTAATTGTATGCTCAGCGAGGACGGTGAGAGTTATGTCAATCTCCAGGGCGGTGGCAACCTTACGTTCCGCCGTACGCGTCAGGGAGATATGCGTCTTACGGGAAGACTTACTGTCGAAGAGGGAGCCATGAAATATGCCCTGCCCGTAATTCCGCTGAAGACCTTTACACTTAAAAACGGCAGCTATATAGAGTTCAATGGTAACGTGATGAATCCTACTTTGAACCTTACGGCTACCGAGCGTGTCAAGACAACTGTGACCGAGGGCGAACAATCGCGCAGTGTGACGTTTGATGTGGGAATTGCCATCACGAAAACTCTGGAGAACATGGGTTTGGAGTTTACGCTCGACGCACCAGAGGATTTGATGATGCAGAATACTCTTGCCAGCATGACGGCTGCCCAGCGCGGAAAGTCGGCTGTCACGATGTTGGCCACAGGTATGTTCCTTACTGACGATGCTACAAACAACGGTACCGGACTTAAAGCCAGCAATGCCCTGAATGCTTTCCTGCAAAGCGAGATTCAGAACATTGCGGGCAGTGCTTTGAAGACGATAGACCTGAGTCTTGGAGTGGAGAGCGGTACTTCTGAGAAGGGAACCTCCACAACCGACTATTCGTTCCGCTTTGCCAAGCGTTTCTGGGGCGACCGTATCAGCGTTATCATAGGCGGTAAGGTAAGTACCGGAGCCGATGCTACCAATTCTGCCGAAAGTTTCATAGACAATATATCTGTGGAATATCGTCTTGACAAAGAGTCTTCGCGTCAGCTCAAACTCTTCTACGACCGCGACACTCAGGATCCGTTGGAGGGACAAATCTCCAAGGCGGGCGCCGGTATCGTACTTCGCAAGAAGAGTAACCGACTGGGCGACCTCTTTATCTTCGGACGAAAGAAGGAAAATTAGCAAAAGACCAGCTCTTTCTGCCGGAGAATGTCGCGTTTCGGTTTTCTCTTCGCGTTGAGAAAAGATTCTCTTCGCCGTGAGAAAACTTTATCATCGCGTTGAGAAAACTTTCTCATCGCGAAGAGAAAATGCAGATTTCTTGGTTTTTGCGTTTAGGGTTGTTCTAAAAATTAGGCTGCATTGTTTTTGTTTAGATTTTGATTGGATTTGCGCGCACCCTTTTCTTGTTTGTTCCAGCCAACCTCAGAACTACGCCCTTCGGGGCTGACGACAAACAGAGTGCTTGCGAAGCTTCGCTTTAATGACGAAGGAGCGTAGCGAGCTACGGTTCAAGGAATTAAAGCTAAAGACGGCAAAAAGATTTCAAAAACAAGCAGAATAAAATAGAGACCAGTTTCTTAAAAACGTAATTTATAGAACATCCCTTTAATGACTTGAAAATAAATGTTTTAGGATAACTCCATATATGATATCTTTATGATAAGATCAAAATACGTTTCAATATATGTCTTTTTGCTGGCATTATTTGTCAGCGGCTGCTCCACAACGAGCCATTTGCCCGAGGGAGAGCAACTTTATACCGGTATAGAGGATATTACCTACGACACCGACCTCAATATTGTGCGGCGTTCGGGCACGAAGAAGGCACAAAACGATTCTTCGGGCGTTATCACGGCTTTTTCGGATGCAGCAAAGGCTATTGACCGAGCGCTTTCGGGACAGAGTGTGGAACCTCTCAACAATCTCTCGAAGAAAGAGCAAAAAGAACTCCTGAAAAAGCAAAAGGCTGAGGAAGAAGAGCAGCAGATGTTGGACAAAGTTTCGTTTAATGCTGCCCGTGAGGAGGTTGATGCCGTACTTGCCTACGCTCCCAACTATGCACTTTTCGGTTCCAGCAGCCTACGTTCACCGTTCCAGCCGGGATTGTGGATTTACAATGCATTCAATGATAGTAGAGGAGGACTGGGCAAGTGGTTGTTCAAGCATTTTGCCAGCGATCCCGTATTTATCTCAAATGTAGCGCCCGATACGCGTGCGAAAGTGGCACAGAATACTTTACACAATCACGGTTTCTTCCACGGAAAGGTAACATACGAGGTTTTGACGCAGAAGAATCCCAAGAAGGCGCGTATTGCCTATCATGTGAACACAGGGAATATGTTTCGTCTGGACTCTATTTCCTATTTGGGCTTTGCTGCCAATACAGATAGCCTGATTCGTGCATCTGAAAGCGACCGTTATCTGCACAGGGGCGATGCTTTTAATGTATTGAACCTTACCGACGAACGTACGCGCATCAGTAAACTTTTCCGCGAGAACGGTTACTACTATTATTCGCCGGAATTCATCACCTATCGTGCCGACACGTTTATCCGCAAGGACTATGTGCAACTCCAGGTCAAGCAGGCAGAAGGGCTCACGCCGCAACAGACTAAACGCTGGTATATCGGAAATGTTTATGTGAACGTTTCCGACGAAAAGGGCATACACAATTTCACTATGCCGCGTATGCGCCGCAGTAGGGGGAGTAAATCCAAGACCACCTCGCCTACGGTAAAACTTAGTGCCGAAAGACTGGCTCAAATCAAGCAGAAAACAAAGGAACTGCCCGTACGTCCCTATCTTTTCTCCAATGCAGTTTTCCATCGCTATGGTGATTTATACCGTCTCCGCTTTGAAGATCTAACTATCGAGAAGTTAAATTCGCTTGGCATCTTTTCACAACTCGAAATGTCCTACTTGCCTGTAGATACCCTGCCCACATGCGACACGCTCAACATATTTATAAATGCTGTGATGGACAAACTCTACGATACCTCGCTCGAAATGAATGCTACTGTCAAGAGCAATCAGCAAGTTGGGCCGGGATTGACGTATAGCCTCAGCAAACGCAATGCTTTCAAGGCCGGAGAAAAAGTTTCGTTCAAACTTTTCGGCTCGTATGAGTGGCAGACGGGAACAGGAAGCGAGGGAGGTAATTCTTTGCTTAACAGTTATGAATTGGGTACCTCACTTTCGTTTGAGTTTCCGCGTTTCGTCTTGCCGTTTGTCAGTCGCCGCCAGTTGCGATTCCCCGCGACCACTACTTTTGCCCTTGAAGCTGATTGGCGCAACCGTGCCGGATTCTTCCAAATCATCAGTACTGCGATTTCGGCCAACTATGCGTGGCATAAACGCCGCACGGCCAATCATGAAGTCATGGTAAAACTGAATTATGACCGATTGATTCACAAAACGGTAGCTTTCGACAGCATAATGAACGCCAATCCTGTGATTCAAACCTCCATGCGAAACAACTATATCCCGTCGCTCAGTTATACCTTCACCTATCAGACTGATTCACGCCACAGCAATCCTCTTTGGCTCCAATGGACGATTAAGGAGGCCGGCAATTTGACCTCGTTAGTCTATCGATTGCGCGGAAAACCCTTTGACCAAATAGATAAAACCTTCTTCGGAACACCGTTTTCTCAGTTCTTGAAGACAACGGCTGAGTTGCATTGGGCAATGCCTTTCGACAATCGACGTTTTTCTCTGGCAGCCAGAGCCTATTGTGGCGCGATATTCAGTTATGGCAACAGCACAGGTGCGCCATATAGCGAACAATTCTATGTGGGTGGCGCCAACAGTCTGCGTGGCTTCACGGTAAGAAGTGTGGGCCCTGGAGCATATCGCAGTCCTGAGGCGAAATATTCGTATATCGACCAGACGGGCGACTTCAAGCTTGAGGTGAATGCCGAGTTGCGCGCCAATCTCTTTGGAAATCTCAATGGTGCTGTATTTGTTGATGCAGGTAATATTTGGCTCCTGCGGCATCACGACGGATATGACAATGCTACGCTTTCGGCTTCCAACCTTTCCAAAATTGCAGTCAATACTGGATTGGGATTACGCTACGACTTGGATTTCCTTATCCTCCGTTTCGACTTGGGTGTGCCACTTCATGCACCATACGACACAGGAAAATCAGGATGGTACAACATTCCTAAATTCTGGAAAGGACTGGCCTTCCATTTTGCTATAGGTTATCCTTTCTAAGACGTTGCAAAGCATTACAAAGCAGGCGGAGAAACCGATTTTTTCGGAGTCTCCGCCTGCTTTGCTGTATTATCTGTTAAGGGTTGTTCTAAAAATTAGGCTGTTTTGATTTGCTTACACTCTCTATACGTTTGTTCCTGCAACCCGCAGAGCTTCACCCTACGGGGCAGACAACAAACAGAGTGTGCGCGAAGAATTCAAAGATTTTTGAGTGATTTTGTTTTTAATGCCGCAGAAGCATAGCGAGCTATGGTTCAAGGAATTAAAGACAATGGCGCCAAAAAGATTGAAAAAGCATACAGACCAAAAAAAGCTTCACAAAATTTTAAAACCTAATTTTTAGAACTACCCTTAATTTCAGGTGATGCTGCTTTTTCGGAAAGTCTGTAAATTTCAGAATCCAATCTTCAAATCAATACCAAGTACGCGGGGTGTGCCGTATTGTGCAAAGGTACGGCTCATACTGACGAATTGGAAAGTCTTTATCCTACGGTCGCCAAGGTTCTCGCTCCATAATTTGAGACGAATGTCGTCATTGAATTCAAAATCTATGTGAGCTCCGAATTGTGCGCAGAATCCTTCGCTCATAGTGTTGGCTTCGTCCCAGAATATCTTGCCGGTAGCTTGCCATGTGCCGCCAAAACCAACGGCTTTCAGCCAGGAAGTGCGCACGGGTTGGCGGAAACCGGCACCGATGTGGGCTGTCTGTTCGGGTACGTAGGGAATACGATTGCTTGTGTAATCAACAGCCACACCTTTGTCCTTACCTAAATCGTAGTTCTTGAACACAGCATGAGTATATCCGTAGGAAGCATTCACGTTGAGCCTGTCATTCAACAGGCGCAGGCGGGCAGAAATTTCACCACCACAACTCATGCTTTTTCCCGTGTTCACAAGAATACGTCCCATGCCGCTGGGAGAAAATTTCGACAGTTGCTGATTGCGTGTCCGTATCATAAATACCGAAGCATCCATGTCCAGATGATTTTCGAGCAGGCTGAGGTGTGTTCCTGCCTCGAAATTCCACGAAGTCTCGGCATCGTATTTCAGTTGGTCTGTCTGAGGTTCGTCTGGCAGGTAGGGAGCCATGGCTTTCGTCATATTATTGATAATGTTGTTCTTGACAGCAGCAGGCATGGCGGTGATGCCTGCAAAGAAGTTGGTGACATAATTCTGTACTCCTAACATCATTTCGCGTCGCATCAATGTCTGGCTTAGATCCGAGTAGCTTTGTATGTTATACCCGCCACTACGATAGCCTTTTGTTACAGAAACGAATACATTGTTTTGGCCTGTTTTGTCGAAGTCGTATTGCAAGGCCAGTTTCGGTAACAGTTGCCATGTGTCATCCGACCTCTTGCCCGCCATTTCGCAGGTAGTCGTCAGCGGAGCGTTGATAGACATTGTTGGTCCCATGCCCATTTTATAAGTATAGGGTACAGGATTGATGGCTGCGCTACTAAGATTCAGGTGCTGCGCATCGTAGTCCAGTCGAAGCCCCATCGTGAGCGATAGTCCTTTGACGAAAAGATCTCGAATCGTGGATTGATGGAAGACAGCCGCATTTACGTTTGGAGTACGCAAGGAAGCATCGAATGCAAAGGGAGCATCGATAGCAAGTGACATGCCATAAGGCACAGAAGCGAAGATACCGCTGAACATATTGTTGATATAATCCACGCCATCGCCATAAAAATTCACAGGGCAAGTGGTACGCATAGCTCGGTAGGTTCCAAAAATGCCTGTCGTCCATTGCCAACGACTGTTGTTGCGACTTTTCAGTGTAAATTCCTGCGAAACACCGTGCATACGCTGCTGCTGTTCCAGACTGAACATATCAAGAAGAGTAAAATCCTGGTCCAGAAACAGACGGTCGTCTAAATATTGATAAGCCGTGACAGAATGAAAAACGGTGCGCTCGGCATTGCGCGTAAGGTTCAGTCCCGTGTTGAAAAGTGCACGGCGGTAGTTGCTCTGACGGTTTTGCGAAATGGCATCTACGGGCAGTGTGGTGGTAGTGCCTGCCATGTCGGTATAACTGGAGGGTGAAATCAGAAAATATGGGTTAGAATCCTCTTTGCTGTATTCAAAACTCATGGTAAGGTCTATGCGCCATTTTTCATTGGGACGATAGGCCAGATTTGTTTTGAACCCTATGCTTCTGTCGCCGTCTGCCTCATTGTCAGTCTCTACGTTATAATAGTTTCCGTGAGACTTCTCTACAAAGCCTCCTATGCTCAAGGCAAGATTGTCCTGAAAGTGACTGTAACCGTTGATGGCCAGTCGCTGATGCCCGCGTGTGGCAACGCCAAGTTCTACTTTCGTGCCGTAGTGTCGGAACGGGTCAGCAGAAGTAATCTGCAACAGTCCTCCCATGGCGTTAGCACCATATAAAGTGCTTTGAGGTCCGCGAAGAAGGCTCACTCGCTCTACATCTATGAAGCCGTAATCGAAAGTAGATTTCTCCAATACGGGTATGTTGTCGATGTAAAGTCCTACGGCAGGCGTTCCGCTGCGTGTTCCCACGCCACGAACGTATGTTGCTGCCGTGAGACGCGAACCATACTTTGGCATATAGAAATTTGGCAACCATCCGGCTACATCGCTCAACGAATGAGTGGGTTGCAACTCCATTTGCTCCTTTTCTATGAACGACACCGAAATCGGTTGCTTCCTGAGCGGCGAAGTTTCCTTGGCCGAGACACTCACTATGGCCTCATCTAATAAAACTGTGCGCGAAGTGTCAGGCAAAGCCTCGCTGTTTGGTATCGTCTCTGCTGCGATATTCAAGGCGAGTGCCGAAATAAATCCTATCAAAAATGTTCTTTTCATACTTATTCCATGTTTTTGCCTGCAAAATTACGATATCCCTAAAATCCTCACAATCCTTATAAATGAGGAAAAAGCCGCAACACCACATTTCATATGTTTTCAATTTCCCTATTGTAAAAAAATGGCGCATAATAATCTCTAATCAAAACTATTAAAGGCCATTTTATCTCTAATCAGGGCCATTAGAGCGAATATTTTGCTGCGAATCCGCTGCATTTCTTGTTGGAAATCAATGAATAAATGAAATAAAATTAATCATAAATAAATTTCAAATCAAAACAAACAAAATGAAAAAGTTTTTACTTTTACTCTTTGCCCTTGTGACAACGATGGGAGCTTGGGCAGACGAAACCGTCACAATTATTGACAATGCTGCCGGAGGCGTATGGCCCAATGGTTCATATAGTAGCGACAATGGTACATCTACATGGAAAGGTTCTTGGACATCCACAAGCACAACTCCACAAATAACGGTCGCAGCTAATACTTATCTTTTACAAAACAGTACTGGCTATATAGATTCCAGTAGCAGTAAGACAGGAAACTACACCATCGGGATTAATCTGGGATATTTGATAACAGGTTATGAGATTGTTTTCGAGAATGTAAATACAGATGGCTTGCACAATCAGACTATTACACCAAATGGAGGAAGTGGTCAGACAGCTGTAGGAACAGGTTCTGCAACTGTTACTGTTACAGGCTTAACGACGCAACAGGCTTCATTTACATTAACAGGCGAAAACACGTTTGCCAAAGTAACCAAATTCACGGTAAGTTACGTATCAGATCGTTATATTTGGTCTTCGGGTGTAGCGTCAAGCGAGGTTGGCGGAAGTAGCAATTATTACTCCACCACTTGGTATTTGAAGCTAACAAGCCCCAACTATGATGACGTATTCTTTGATACCTTTACTTTAGGCCTTGCCTCAGATGGTGCTGCAGATTATGATGGAACAACATATCTGGCCTTTACATACGATAAGTTTGCCAGCCAGAATAATCATAATGCCAATGAATTTATCGCAATTTCCAGCAATAGTCTTTCTGGCCATAGTAGCGCCACAGCAACCATCAAAGAGTTTACTTTTGCAGACAAAGTGAGAATGAACGCGAATACTACTGTCTATGCATGCTTCGTGTCAAGAAATGATGATGGCACCTACAATCTGCAAAAGAGAGGCCTTGCTGTAAAAAACACAGGGGCATCTTCTGGACTAACATTTTGTGCAGATAACAACTATACTACTACGGAATCAAGTGGAGGCAACTATCAGTGCCATTATACGTGTATTTATTCTCGCGATTATGACTATCCACAAGCATCGCAGGACAATTATCGTATTTGGTCTGGCTTAAACTATGCTGACAGAACGTCGGATGGTAAAATATCCATCTCCTATATGAAATACACAGCCCCAGGAACTTCTGACAAAATTGTACAGTTTAACCAGTTTTCTTTAAGTATGCGAGATGCTGATGTTGCAGCCAACACCTACCTCCTGTTCAGTAAAGAATGTCTTACAGGTACAGGGGTTACAACAACTACAGATTTTGCCCCAAGCCACTTCACTGCTATTTCTTCCAATTGTGTTCCTTCTGCAAACTACGGAAAGGTCTTTACATTTACATTCGACTCCGACCAGTTCCTTCATGGTGGTCAAACCTATTATATTTATATGGGAACGAAGACTGGGGATAAATTCAACTTACGAAAGTACGGAATCTTTATTAACCATCAGACTTCAAATACAGGATTCCAATACAGTAGTTCTTTAGAAACAGCAACTGCTACAACGAACGATGAATGGCAAGCTATATACTATTCAAGCAGATGTTCGTTTATTGATCCCACCTCTCTTCTTTCAGATGTTTACACCTTTGTGAAACTTTACAGTGGTACCTCTTTGGGGCAATATACTAGCGATTCTTATACTCAAGAACAGGTTGCTACGGCATTGGAAAACGCCGAAACAGCCACAAATGGCGCTACCAAGTTTACATCGTATTTAACTCTAAGAGATATTAAGGGAACTTTGACTAATTTGAATCTGCCAGCAAGAAATACTTTCCTTCGCATCAAGGGCTTTGCAACAAACAAATATGCTAAGGCAGGAACCATTACGGCTGAGAACGTGAACGCTGATAACGACCCGTCCAGCAAGATTCCTAATTCTTTGAATAAAGAAACAGATGGTTCTGATATTTGGTATTATGATAACACCAGCCACTTGATAAACTATAAGAATGGTCTTGGTACAGTTGCAACTCGTGCCTTTGCTGCACTTAGCAAGACAAAGGAAACTACTACTTTCTCAGAATCCACATGTACAGCCTCAGACGCTCATAAGATAGGAGTTTATCAAATTGCATCAAACTTTTCTGGTTCAAAGATATGGTATTCCAATACTGATAATGTGGATAGAAACAGTGCTAATAATCATAAAAACTGCGAGTGGACGCTAGAAGAAGTAACTTCTCTCCCTGTAACTATTAGCAGTGTGGGTTATGCTTCATTCAATAGTCCTGTTGCAGTTGAAATACCCGAAGGCGTTACTGCTTTTGTATTGTCATCCGCAAGTGAAAGTTCTCTTTCCTTAACTTCTATTGATGATGGAATTATTCCTGCAAACACAGCAGTTGTTCTCAAAGGTGCGGCAGGAACTTATAATTTCAACATCACAAGTGAAGCAGGTACAGCAACAAGTGCTTTTTCAGGTACTATAGCTGCCATCTCTGTTGAAAGTGGTAAGAACTATACACTGCAAAATGGTACATATGGAGTTGCTTTCTACATCTTAAATAGCACTTCTATTCCAGGATTCAAAGCCTACTATCCTAAACCTGTTTCTGGAGTCAAAGCACTTACATTTGTATTTGACACTGAAACCGGTATAGACACGCGAATCCTTGAACAAACAGGTGAAAAAGTATATGATTTGCAAGGTCGCCTTGTGGAAAAAGCAGGAAAAGGTATTTATATTGTAAATGGTAAAAAAGTCTTTGTTAAATAAATAATTATATTGAAACAATATGAAAAAGATATATGAACAACCCTCAGCAAGACCAATCTCACTTCATTTTAGGTCTTCTGTTTTAACTGTTTCCCAGCTTCACGATGAAGGAGGTAATGGAAATACTTTAGTTCGCCGCCGCATGTGGGACGAAGAAGAAGAGGAACAATAAACATCCATTCCCCAATGAAAAAAGCAACGCAAGGTTGAACTTGCGTTGCTTTTTGTTTTTTCGGGATTTTCGGGATTATTTCTTTTCGGTATGACGGAATTACGGGATAACGTGAATTTGTCTTTACGGGGTAACGGGATATCGACTTTTCGGGATAACGGAATTTTGTTATTACGGGATAACGATTATTTATCTTGCCTCTATAACCCAAGTGGCGGGATGGCCTATGAGTTCGTCGGTGCCCCATTTGAGGCTGCCGTCGGAGTTGGCTTCGAGCACTTGTTTGGACTGATTGCGAAGCAGGACTGTGCCACGTTGTGCACTATTATCAATAGTAGCCGGTTGTTTGGAGAGTGAACCGACGGTATAGGAAATGGATTTGGTGGCTTCTTCTATCTTAACAGGACCGAACGTAACTGTAGGTTGGGCTACATTGACGAAGGTGACTTTGTTGCCTCGCTTTTGGGCACGCCAGAGTTCGTCGTCGCTGCATTGCGAGGTATAACGCAGGTGAAGAGCGCCGTCAGACTTGGCATAGAGTGCAGAACCGGCATAGCGCGCCAGATACCAATTGGAAGCAGAGCTGATGCGATATGTCTTTCCGTTTACGATACGAGGCATTTGTGCCTTGATGCAATCTAACTGTGTGGGGCGCTCGGGCTGCTCAAAGTAATGACGAGCGTAGGTAAGAGAAAGATTGTTGAATACTTTAGTATGGCTTTGCAAACGGGTGTAGAAGTCGTCCCATTCTTTCTTATCGTTAGGCAACCATCCCGTTTCGGCTACTGCAAGGGCGCGGGGGAATATCTGATATTCGGCCTGAGCATCGCTGGAGCAGGATTCTGTCCAGAGATTACCCTGGGTACCGAGGCAGAGCGTTTCGGTTCCGGCACTCATCTCTCCTACAGGGTTGGTACGGTAGATGTGTTCTACGGTATTCACGTCTTTAGGTCCGTAACCGCCCTGATAAACCTCATCATATTCCGCTTTGTCGGCAGGCATCTGGATGAGATCGAGATAGTTGTGGTAGTTTGGTACGCTAATGCAACGGAATCCGCGGTCACCCGACTGTTTGGTAAACTTCAGCCCGCGCCAGCACATGATAACGGGGCGCATACTGTTGTCGTCGTTCCAATGTGCCAGGAGTTCGTCCCATACAACGAGGTCTTTGCCATATTCTTGTTTCAGATATTTACCCAGTTCCTCCACAAGCCATGATTGCAGTTCTTCTACTCCTTTCAGGTTGTTGTCCTTCACACGTTTCAGGCAGAGCGCATTGTCTTTCCACTCATCCGTAGGACATTCATCGCCTCCAAGGTGGATATACTGATAAGGAAAGACTTCGGCCATGTGTCCTAACACGCACTTCAAGAAATCTATCACACGGTCGTCGCCCACATTTAGCACTTCTTTTGACACTCCCTGCTCCACACGTACGCTGTGGTGTTTGTTAGGATTGCATCCAAATTCAGGATAACTGGCTACAGCGCCCACCATGTGGCCTGGAAGGTCTATTTCGGGGATAATCTCAATGTTGAGCGAACGGGCGTAGTTCACCACTTCGCGCAGTTCGTCAAGAGTATAGAAGCATCCTTCGCCGTATGTCGTATTATCGTAGAAGAATGGCTGACGTCCTTTGTTTGTAAGGGAAGAGTCGCGTATAGCCCCGACTTGCGTCAGTTTTGGGTACTCAGGAATCTCTATTCGCCAGCCTTGGTCGTCAGTCAGATGCCAGTGAAAACGGTTTAGCTTATAGAGTGCCATCGTTTTCAGGATTTTCTTCACCTCTTTCACGCTGAAAAAGTGGCGCGACACGTCAAGCATCAGTCCACGGTGCTCATATTGTGGATAGTCCTTAACGGTTACGCACGGCAGGTGCTTGCCATCGTTCAGTATAAGCAGTTGCAGAACGGTTTGCTTTGCATTATGCAGTCCGGCATCGGCACCATAGGTTACCTTCACTCCTTTATTATATATATGGAGTGTATAACCTTCTGCTGGAAGGGAGGCATCGCGAACCAACACGACCGCACCTGTCGAGGCCTTACGTTCAAAGGCTTTGGTAATCTGGTTTTGCAATTCTGCTGTGGCTTCCAGCATTTCGCCCGAGGCACTTATTTCCTGGGGTTTGGGGATTAGATTCACGTTTTGTGCATTAAGTCCGAAAGTGCAGCACAAGAAAAGCAGGATGATAGAGATTTTGTTTTTCATGGTATTATTTTTTTTGTTTAGTTTAGGGTTGTTCTAAGAATTAGTTATAATATTGGGAAGTTCTTTTATGGTCTGTATGATTTTTCAATCTTTTTGGCGCTT
>CAMVJO010000017.1 GCA_947167835.1 uncultured Prevotellaceae bacterium | reverse complement strand
GCCTTAATGGAAACAACTTCCTTCAATTTTTTGAAAATTATTTAGGACACTATTGTAAAAATGCGTCAAAATAACCTTTTGCCTATGCCGGATTGCAATTGATTATAAGCTAATTATGCTTAATTAACTTTCGGTAGTGAAATATATCCCAGGAAAGCGTGCAAATAGCTCGGAGATAAAAAAAAATTAGCTCGGAGCTAATTTTAAATAGTGTCGAGCTAATTTTATTTTGCTCGGAGTTAATTTTTTGTATCTCGGCGCCCATTAACCCCAAATTCTCGGGATGCCCGAAAAAAGGGGATTCAGGTGTTTTTTTGAGCGTGAATAATCCACATTCTTTTCCAATCTTTTTGGCATCTTCGGCTTTAACTCCTCGAAGCATAGACCACTATGCTTTTTCGTCCTTAAAACCAAATCCACTCAACAAGATTGAAAAATAAAAGTGGTCTCTTTTATCGGGCAACCCGTGCAAAATGCCCATTTTCCTTTAGTAATAACGGTATAACGTAATACCGTAATACCGACATCCAGCGCCAAAACGAAAAAAGCGGGAAACCCCCGATGCCACCTGTCAGGTTTATTCTAACTCCTTGTCCTTTTCAGTCTTTTTCAGGGCGCGATAGTATGCTGACGGCGAGGCAAATCCGGCTTCCTGAATGATGCTTTTTATCAGGCGAGAGGGATTTTCCTTTCGCAGCATTTCGGCATACGCCAGGCGCGTCTCGTTGGTATATTCCAGGAACGTACGTCCTGTGTGGTCCTTGATAGCCTGCTGTATATAGGTGCGGTTCACATTGATGCGGGCGCTGAGTTCCGATACGTTGAAGTTCTGATACGTGAACAGGCGGTTTTCGGTCACTTCGCGGTTGATAATATCCCATAGCTCGTCAGATTTCTTCTGGCTCAGCACGGGAGTCGTGGATGTCTTGACGGTTTCGTGCGCTATGTCTTCGCCATATTTATATCCCTGCTCGGCAAATACAAGGTCGTGGATAGTAAACTGCTGTTGCAGGCACGTTGTCCCCAGAAATACGAGGATGATAGTGAAGAGCAGGGCAGGAATACAGAGTAGGACGATGGAATTCTCGAAGAACTGGCGTCCCAGAATATTGAATACAAACGAAAAAATGCTGATGACGAAGATGATTTTCAGCAGTATGGTGATTTTATTCAAAGACTTCTCTTCATTATTTGAATAGAACGAATCAACGCGATGGTTGAAGGCACGGATGAGGCGTATGCCCCAGAACAATACCGTTATCACCTCGGCGGCAAATATTACCTTGCAAATGTCGTGCACGATGCAGGTGACAAGCAGTGCCGTGTCGGAGGTCACATGATTCCCCTTGTAGAGATATTCGCGTATGAACTGGCCATAATTCTCGGCGCAGGCAAAATAGCACGATAGTGTGGCGATACCGCCCACAATGGCAGGGATAGTGAAATATAGGAAAGGGTAGGGCTTCTCCTGTGTGATGGTAAACAGATAATACAGGAAGAGCGGATATACCAGCAGGTTGCAAACGGCATATACCACCGTCGAAAGCGGATATACCTCCATCATATTGTTGAAATACAGGGTATGACACGCGTAAAGCAACGTAGTGACAGACCAGAATGTCACTAAAGCGCGTTTTACGTTCCCCTTGTTCCGGAATATGGCGAAACAACTTGAAATCAGCAGCGTGATACTCACCATAAACGGGATGAGCGAAAGAAACTGCTTGGATAGGATTTCTGATAAATTCATGATATGAAATGAAGTTTACAGGTCTTTTTGAAATTCATTTGCCCGATACTGCCCTTTCCCCTTGGTACGGCTACCGAAGGCGACGGCTTTTTGCGGACAGCCATGATAACACGCAAAACACGTCAGGCAATCATCGCGATGCTGCCATTGCGGAAGTCCTTCCTCCGACATGACGATATTCTGCACGGGACAAACCTTGGCGCAATGCCCGCAATGTGAGCATAAGTCGGCATCTGCACGAAACGGCTCGTCGGTAACGAGGCTTTCCACGAACCATTTTCCCAACAGGCGCGAGTTAATACGCGGCCAGCGCCCTCTAAGCGGATCGAAAGTCCCGGATTTTCTCTCTTTGATGTCACATACAATTTTCGGAAGCACGGCTGTCGTCTCGTTCCACTTGCTCTGTGCACGTTCCCTCTCGTCCACATCCATGAAAGGCAGGCCAACATAAGTGTTAGGCAGGCGCAACGAAAACATAGCATCGAGATTCCAACCCTTTTCGCGCAGGTCGGCACGGAATATGTCGAAGGTCTCGCCCGTTGTGTCGCCAGCCGTGCATACAGCAAACGAGTAATGCCCCGATTGCTCGGCAGGAATGAGGCGTAGTTCCCTCATCCAACGACGTATCAGCAGGGGAGGGCGCCATCCGTGCACGGGAAAACAGAATCCCACGACCTCGTCTTTGCTCAGTTGCCATTCCTGCGGGCCTTGCTGCCACACTTCGGCCACATTCACCAGACTTTCGCCCAGTGCCTGCGCCAAATGTGCTGCCACGTAGCGCGTATTTCCGGTGCACGACAGGTAGAATATCATCTGCTTCCTGATATTTGTATAATTCTCACGGCAAAAATACAACAAAATAGCGGTTTACAAAATCTGCTGTGCAGCAAATTCACCTACATTCGGTCTTTTGTCCGAAAAATCGGCCAAAATAAGTGTGCTTTCGTACCTGAATCCCCATATTTCTGCACGATATTTGAAAAAAAAAGACATACTTTTGATTATTTGGAAAAAACATATTACATTTGCCCGTCAATTTGCCGTTATGTCAAAGACATAAACAAGTTGGCCATGAAAACACGACCTTAAATCTTTATAAAAAAATGACGGATTTGAAAGACGCTTTAGCCGGAACGCTTGAGTCCGGCGATATCCTTGTGCAAATTTCTCCTGCTACGGAACCAGGTGTCCAAATCGACCTGCAAAGCACCGTTGCCTTCCAGTTTGGCGATCAGATCAAGCGGGTTATTTCCGAAACCCTGAACGAACTCGGCATAGACCGCGCCATTGTGCGTGCTACCGACAAGGGCGCACTCGATTGCACCATACGCGCCCGCGTTACTGCCGCTGCCGTGCGTGCTTCCGGCAAAGATGTCTGGAAAGACTGAGCACAACCTTTTATTAGAAAACACTAACCTTTTGAAAAACACACATAAGTCTTTTTCCCTGAAAGGCAAAAAAGGGTTGTTCTAAGAATTAGTTTAAAATATTGGGAAGTTCTTTTATGGTCTGTATGATTTTTCAATCTTTTTGGCGCTTTCGTCTTTAATTCCTTGAACCATAGCTTGCTATGCTTCTGCAAAATTAAAAACAAAATCACTTAAAAATCTTTGAATAATCAAAACAGCCTAATTATTAGAACAACCCTTAATTGTTATTTCCTTACAACCAAGCAATATGCAACGTTTAAGAAGAACTATGATGTTCGTGCCGGGAAATAATCCCGCCATGATGCAGGATGCCTTTATATATGGTCCTGATTCCATCATGCTGGATTTAGAAGACTCCGTGACAATGGCCGAAAAAGACGCCGCACGCCTTCTGGTCCACCATGCCCTGAAAACTATCGACTATGGAAATACCGAAATGGTGGTGCGCGTCAATCCGCTTAGCACACCATACGGACGTAAAGACGTGGAAGCCGTGGTGAAAGCCGGAGTACACGTCATTCGTATGCCGAAAACCGAAACGGCCGACGAAATAGTAGAACTGGAGCGCGAGATAGAAAAAGTTGAGCGCGAGATAGGATGCCTTGGCCGCACACGAATTATGGCTGCCATAGAGAGTACGCTCGGTGTCGTCAATGCCTTTGCCATTGCAACGGCATCAAAACGAATGATGGGCATAGCATTAGGCGCTGAAGACTATTGCGCAAACCTTAAAACCCAGCGTTCGCCCGAAGGCAACGAACTGCTTTTGGCTCGTCAGACGATAGTTGTGGCCGCCCGCGCAGCAGGAATCGATGCCCTCGACACCGTTTATTCCAACCTCAACGATATGGAAGCTTTCCGCAAGGAGGTGGAACTGATTAAGGGACTTGGATTCGACGGAAAGTCCATTATCAATCCACGGCAAATAGAAATCGTAAACGAAGTCTTCGCTCCTAAACCCAAAGAGATAGAAAAAGCACGCACCATCATAGCCGCTATTCGCGAAGCCGAACAGCGCGGTACGGGTGTCGTAGCCGTTAATGGAAAGATGGTCGATCGCCCCGTTGTAATCCGTGCAGAGAGAACCATTAACCTGGCTATTGCATCGGGAATCTTAAAAGAGGAGGATTTACTATGAGCAACATCAAGGAACGTATGCAGGACATCAAAGTTGCTGCACAGAAAATGGGGAAAGCCGTGTACGAAGACCGCCAATCCCCGAAACATATCACACCACGTCAGGAATATCAGAAAGAATGTTCCAAAGTCACTACGCTTGAAGAGGCTATTCTGAAAAGCGGTCTGAGAGACGGCATGACAATCTCCTTCCACCATCATTTTCGTGGCGGCGACAAAGTCGTTAATATGGTGGTAGAAAAACTTGCCGCCATGGGATTCAAGAATCTCCACCTGGCATCATCGAGTTTGCAGGATGTACACACGCCTTTAATCGAACATATCAGAAACGGTGTCATCACAAAAATATCTACTTCCGGACTTCGCGGCGATTTGGCCAACGAAATCTCTCACGGCCTCATGGAAGAACCCGTAATTTTCCGTTCCCACGGCGGACGCGGTAGTGCTATCGCCACAGGAGACCTACATATCGACGTGGCCTTCCTCGCTGCTTCATCTTGCGACCCACTTGGAAATGCTTGCGGCTACTCTCGCTCCGAAGAGCCCAAGAGTATCTGCGGTTCGCTGGGATATGCCTTGCCCGATGCCCAATATGCCGACAAGGTAGTCATCATTACCGACGACTTAGTGCCATATCCCAATACGCCGAACTCCATTAGTGAGAGAAATGTCGATTTCGTTGTAGAAGTTCCCTCCGTTGGCGATTCGTCGAAGATAGCTTCTGGAGCCATTCGCGACACAAAAAATCCGCGCGACATACTTCTTGCAAAACAAGCCGCCAAAGTCATTATCAACAGCGGATATTTCAGAAACGGATTCTCCATTCAGACAGGTTCTGGCGGCGCTTCTCTCGCAGCAGTCAAATATATCCGCGAAGAGATGCTGGCTCAAAACATCAAAGCCTCCTTTGCTTTGGGGGGAATCACGGCTCACATGGTGAAACTCCACGAAGAAGGACTTATTGAACGACTTATCGATGTACAGTCCTTCGATAAAGTTGCGGCAGAGTCACTAAAAAACAATCCGATGCACAAAGAAGTTTCGGCAAACGAATATGCCAGCGCCGATGAGCCAGGTTCTGCCACGCACTACCTGGATATCGTGATTTTGTCGGCACTCGAAGTCGATGAAAACTTCAATGTCAATGTGTTGGTCGGCAGCGATGGCATCATTCGCGGAGCTATTGGCGGACATCCCGACACCGCTGCCGATAGTGCCCTGTCTATTATCGTGTGCCCCTTACTTCGCGGCAGAATTCCTTGCGTTGTCGAAAACGTAACCACACTTATCACTCCGGGAAGTACGGTAGACGTTGTGGTAACTGAGTACGGAATTGCAGTAAATCCGCGCCGTCCTGAAATAGCCGAGCGTCTGCAAAAGGCAGGTCTGAATATTGTTGATATTCATGCGCTCAAAAACAAGGCAGAGTCGATTATCGGACACGCAGCTCCCTTACCTTTCGGAAATAAGGTGGTTGGCGTTGTAATGAATCGCGACGGCAGTGTGATGGACGTGATAAAAAATATTGAAGCATAGGGAAAAACTATAATCTGGCGGAGCTATTTCACCCTTAAACGAAGATATTCTTCCTTTATGCAGAGATATTCCTCGTTCAGGTGGAGATAATCCTTCCTCAGACGGAGATACTCTTCCTTTAGGCGGAGATAATCCTCCCTTCCTCCAGACTGCATAAGAAACTCGCAGACTTTTTTCGGAATAGTTCCGAACGGGATGTTTCAAATGCAGCACAGAGAAATCCTTCCTCCCCAATAAATATGCAAATCACGCTCGAAGAATTACTGGAAAGCAGGGAAAAACGATGGGAAAGGCAGAAACGCCTCATTGCTTCGCACCCAAATCTTACTTTGCTGTGCTTAACCATCATTATCCCGGGCTCTGTCAAAAGAAATGCTGAGACACTCATTGCTGCTAAGGCTGCAAAATCGGCTATCTCGGAGGCATTGGGCGATACTTTGCAGTTATGTGAGGAATATGACCTGCAAACCGGTTTTGAAGCCTACTTCCTGACAACGATGTCGCAGTTAGAAGCCAAAAGAACGGCGTGCAAGATAGAAGACGGGCATAAACTGGGACGTTTGTTCGACATTGATGTGTTTACCGACGAGGTACAGCCCATTAGCCGTGAGCAAATAGGACTTTCTCCCCGACGTTGTATGCTTTGTGGCCAGGAAGCCAGATTTTGTATGCGAAATCATACGCATAGCACTGAGGAACTTTTGGATTATATTGCGAAACTGACTGAGAACTACGCAGAATAAAAATCTAATCGTCAGATAAACTCTGAAAGGTATGGACACCCGATTTGAAATACGCCAGATACTGCTCAAATACCCGGACCAGCGAAAGAAAGTGACGCACTTCCTGAAAAATAACGGTCTGAAACTTGAAGAAGTGGAGTACTATGCGGGGATTTTCAGGGTGGAAGATGACGAAATCGTCGGCGGAGGCGGATTTTACGGCAACGTACTCAAATGTATCGCCCTGAATCCTGATATTCGCAACGAGCAACTCGGAACTTCCTTGGTGTCGCATCTCATCAGTACGGCATTTTATAAGGGTTACACGAGCGTAAAACTGTTTACCAGCCCCAAAAACCAAAAAGGCTTCGAGGCAATGGGATTTAAGTTGCTGGCATCTTCGCCCGATGCCGTGCTGATGGAAAATGGTGGCGGCATATTGAATTGGTACCACGACCTATTGAAAAATCCCAGGCAGGGAAGGGTAGGTATCATCGTGATAAATGCCAATCCCTTCACGTTTGGCCATCTATTCCTCGTGGAACAGGCCGCTAAGCAGGTAGATACGCTTTTTGTGATGGTGGTAAAAGAGGATGTGTCGGAGTTTTCTTTCGATGATCGCTACGATATGATATATGATGCGCTGGGAAAAATGCCCAATGTGACGGTAATTGACAGTAACGGCTACATTATTTCAAAAAGCACATTCCCAACGTATTTTCTCAAGGAGGAAACCGATGCTACTGCCACGCAAATTGCTCTTGACTTGGACTTATTCGTCCGTCATGTCGTGCCAGCGCTCAATATCGAAGTGCGATTTGTCGGAAGTGAGCCGTCAGATTCCCTTACCCGCCGGTATAATGAGGCTATGAAGCAGGTATTGCCCCGTTTTGGCGTGGAAGTGGTGGAAATCGAACGGTTACGGAAAAACGGTTCGCCGATAAGCGCCTCAAATGTGAGGAAAGCGCTGGATCATGCCGACCTACTCGCCGCTATTGCACTGACACCATATACTACCTGGCCATATCTGCTGTCGAATCTCGCCACTAAAGCACTTTTGCAGGAGCTCAACACCACGCCCAAGCCGGGTTTGGTGGATTGTCATGACAGTGGTGCGCATCAGGACATGGATTACGAAAAAATGCACCGCAGTATCATGGCATTGCACCCGTCTTTCACGACTTTCTGCCTTGATGGTTTTCAACAGTGCCTGCCAAGTATAGAATTGGTGCGCATGGTTGGACAGGAAGCTGAACATAACATGCTTTATGCCACAGGTGGTGTTAATACTCACAAGGGTGCTGTTTTTTCGATGGGACTAACTCTCGTGGCTGCCGCACATTTCTGTTTCAAGTACGTATATCGCCTTGGAGCGTACGGCAGTTTTCTTGAAAAGGAGCAGCGCGAAAAAATCATTTCGGAGTGCATCGCAGAAATGGCTCGTAAGTTACCTGCACCAACTGGCACTCATGGTGCAGAAGTGCAGGGCAAATACAAAATAGGCGGGGCTTTGGCAAATGCGCAGTCGGGCTATGTGCAGTTATTTGCCGACTGGCTGCCGTTTTATCGTAGCCTGCACGGAGAACTGTATGCCAATCATAAATTATTGCTGCATATCATGTCGTCTATTGACGATACCAACGTGTTTTACCGCCATAATGCCGAAACTGCTGCGTGGCTCAAACAGGAAGCCGCTGCAATATTGCAGGATTTCAGCATAGAAAAAATGGAAAGTCTCAACAAAACGTGCATCGAAAGGCATATTTCGCCAGGTGGCAGCGCGGATATGCTGGCGCTCACGATACTAATGAAAAGTATCTGCGGCTAAATGCTGTTTTCGTGGGAGGTGTCAGATGATAGTCTTGCAGTAAAAAGTGAATATGCCTACACCTTAAATACTAATGCCTACTTCTTAAATACTAATACCTACTCCAAAAATAATAATCCCTACTCCTTATATAATATACAGACACAGAAAAAATTTTTACCACAAGAAAAAAAACTTAAACCTATACTATCAAAATGATTGAACTGATTAAACACGGTGTTTACTTACTTAATGGTAAGGACATCGTCACTGAAGGCAAAGACCTGCCTGCTCCCAACGAAGCACGCGAGGCAACCATTACATACGGCATACTTCGTGCCCATGATGTCAATGGTTCTAAAGGAAAGAAGCTGAATATCCGTTTTGATGCCTTGATGTCGCACGACATTACCTACGTTGGTATTATTCAGACGGCACGTGCCAGCGGTTTGGAGGAATTTCCCATTCCGTATGCCATGACAAACTGTCACAACTCCCTATGTGCCGTTGGCGGAACCATAAATGAAGACGATCATGTCTTTGGTCTTTCTGCGGCAAAGCGATATGGCGGCATTTATGTGCCCGCAAATCAGGCCGTCATCCACCAATACGCTCGTGAGGCCATGGTAAAATGCGGAAACATGATACTTGGCTCCGACAGTCACACACGTTACGGATCTTTGGGTAACATGGGCGTTGGAGAAGGCGGTGGCGAATTGGTAAAGCAACTGCTTAAAAATACTTGGGACATCAATGCGCCCGAAGTAGTCCTCGTTTGGCTTGAAGGAAGCCCACGTAAGGGAATCGGTCCCCACGATGTTGCTATTTCGCTCGTCAAGGCTGTTTTTGAAAACGGCTTTGTGAACAACAAAGTGCTGGAATTTGCAGGCCCAGGTGTAAAGAATCTTCCGATAGACTTCCGTAACGGAATAGATGTGATGACTACCGAGACAACGTGCCTGAGTAGCATCTGGATTACCGACGACGAAGTGCGCCGTCACTACGAAAGACATCAGCGCCCCGAGGATTTCAGGGAGTTGCAGCCAGGTAAAGTGGCCTACTACGACGGTATGATTCGCATAGACCTGAGTAAGCAGGAATCCATGATAGCTTTGCCGTATCATCCCTCAAATGCCTACACGATTCACGAACTTCAGGCAGATCCCATCGGCATTTTGCGCAAGGTAGAGGAAGATACCAGAAAACGCTTCGGAGAAAAAGTCAGCATAGATCTGATAAGTAAGGTACATAATGGCAAGGTAATGGCCGATCAAGGCATTATTGCCGGCTGTTCCGGCGGAACATACGATAATCTCAGCGCAGCCGCAGCTATTATGAAGGACAAATCTATCGGTAACGACTACTTCTCGATGTCGGCCTACCCGCAAAGTGTTCCTGTCTATATGAGCGTGACGCGTAACCGGATTGCAGAGGAACTTATTGAGGCGGGAGTGGTTATCAAGCCGGCCTTCTGTGGCCCTTGCTTCGGAGCAGGAGACGTTCCCTCGAACAACGGCTTCTCTATTCGCCATACTACGCGAAATTTTCCCAATCGCGAAGGTTCTAAACCTGGGCAAGGTCAGATTTCGCTCGTGGCATTGATGGATGCCCGTTCGATAGCAGCCACTGCCGCCAATGGAGGCGTGATTACTGCCGCAACCGATGTGGATTATGACGACACTCACAAACCATACGACTACGATCCGAAAATTTATGACAGACGTATCTACAATGGATATGGGAGAGCCGATAAGGAAGTGGCGCTGAAGTATGGTCCTAATATCAAGGACTGGCCTCGTATGTATCCGATGCAGGAGAATATGTTGCTTGAACTGGCTGCTGTCATCCATGATCCTGTCACTACGACCGACGAACTTATTCCTTCCGGCGAGACAAGCAGTTATAGGTCGAACCCTCTGAAACTTTCGGAGTTCGCTCTTTCACGCCGAGTGCCCGAATATGTTGGTGCTGCCAAACGTATTCAGCAGGATGACCTGCAAAGGCGCGAAGGCCAGTGTCCTACGCATATCTTGCAGGCACTTTCCCAAGTGGGTGCCGAGGCTAAAGATACGTCGTTCGGCTCTTGTGTATTTGCAAACCGACCTGGCGACGGTTCTGCCCGCGAACAAGCAGCCTCATGTCAGAAAGTTTTGGGCGGAGATGCCAACATTTGCTACGAATATGCCACCAAGCGCTATCGTTCTAACTGCATAAATTGGGGTATCGTGCCGTTTACTCTTGACAGTCAGGTGAAATTTGAATATGAGACGGGCGATATGATTTTCATCCCAGGCATACGCCAAGCCATATTGGAGGGAAAAGAGGAAATCGACGCAAAAGTCATCACCAAGGCCGGAGTAAAAGATCTGCATCTGTACTTCAAGAACCTTACGCAGGACGAACGCACCATTTTGGCCGAGGGCTGTCTGATGAACTACTATGCTTCGCAGGTTAAGAAATAACTCATCATTTTTTTGATAAACCTTTTATACGGAAATACTATGAAAAAAATCGAAATGCTCACGCCACTTGTCGAAATGGACGGCGACGAAATGACAAGGGTGCTTTGGAAAATCATCAAGGACGAACTCATCCTGCCTTTTGTCGATCTCAAAACAGAATACTACGACTTAGGTCTTCCGCAACGCGACAAAACGTCCGACAAAATCACGGTCGAAGCAGCAGAGGCTACCAAGAAATACGGCGTAGCCGTGAAGTGTGCCACGATTACTCCTAACAAACAGCGCATGACGGAGTATAATCTGCACGAAATGTGGAAGAGTCCGAACGGTACCATCCGTTCTATTCTCGATGGTACGGTATTTCGCACCCCAATCTGCATACCAAGCATCAAACCCGTCGTGAAAAACTGGGAAAAGCCCATCACCATTGCGCGCCATGCCTACGGCGATGTATATAAGAGCGTGGAAATACGAGCCAATGAGCCTGGAACGGCAAAAATGGTCTTCGATGGCGAAAACGGTCAGCACGAAGAAGTGGTGATTCACCAGTTTAAGGGCGCAGGCGTGCTACAAGGAATGCATAATACCGACAAGAGCATACGTTCGTTCGCACATGCCTGCTTCAAATTCGCTCTCGACATGCGACAAGACCTATGGTTTTCTACCAAAGACACCATTTCAAAGAAATATGACGCACAGTTCCGCACCATATTCGATGAAGTATTCACGGAATACCGCGAGAAGTTTGAGCAGCAGGGAATAGCCTACTTCTATACCCTGATTGACGATGCCGTAGCTCGTGTCATTCGCTCGAAAGGTGGCTTTATATGGGCTTGTAAGAACTATGACGGCGACGTTATGAGCGACATGGTGAGCACAGCCTTCGGTTCTTTGGCTATGATGACGAGCGTACTCGTAAGTCCTGACGGCAACTACGAATTTGAGGCCGCACACGGCACCGTTACCCGCCACTATTATAAATATTTGCAGGGAGAAGAAACCTCTACCAACCCCATGGCCACGATTTTTGCCTGGACAGGTGCGTTGCGCAAGCGCGGCGAATTAGACGGCATCGCAGCACTCGTGGAGTTTGCCGACAACCTCGAAGCCGCCTGCTTCGATACACTCAACGAAGGCATAGCGACCAAAGACCTTGTCAGCCTTATGGAAGGCATAGAGCCTACTTCGGTAAATTCCAAGGAGTTTATCGCGGCCATTCGCCAGCATCTGGAAAAGAGACTGGCCTGAAGCATAAGCCGATAGCACACTCCTGAGAAATAGCTCCACACCCCGAAAAACGCGCCGGAAAATAAGTCGGAGAAAAACCTGATTATCTCCCAGATAAATAGAATTATCTCCCAATTAGTTTTTGGAAGTGAATTTTTGCCAGTAGCCGTAAGGCATTTATTCATCGGCGTTGTCGCGTTATTTTGACGAACGATTTTTTACCCCTGAAATAAGGGCAAATAGCTCCGAGCAAAAGTTTTTTAGCTCGGAGCTAATTTTAAATAGTGTCGAGCTAATTTTATTTTGCTCCGAGCTAATTTTTGATATCTCGGCGTTATTTACCCCAAATCCACGGAATGCCCGAAAATATGGGAATAATATTTCCTGATTCTAGTTTTTTATTTGTCTAGAATTAGAGAATTTAAGAATTTTTCGCTTCGCGTATTTATGTTTAATTCTCTTATTCTCATTAATTCAATAGAAAGAAAATTCTCCAATTCTCTAATTCTAGATTTTTATACTAGTCAAGAATGGATAGAATTTGAGAATTATTTTTTCGCTTCGCGCATTTTCCATGATTTGCGGGAGCGCCTTGAAAAGGCAGCGAGATAATAGCCTAGGGCAGCGCCCTAGGTATGGATTATTCTCTACAATATGCGCCCTGAAAGGGGCAAAAGATGTAACTCTTCGTACACATTATAATTAATAATTAAAGGTCAAGAATTCGAGAATTTATAGAATTATGAATTAATGAGAAGATGTAGAATAGTTGTCCTACGGACAGTAGTGGCGCGAAGCAACAATTCTTTGCAAGCAAAGCGGCAAAGCCGAGCGCTCGAATTCTTGAAAAAAATCTTTTATAGAAAAGGCGTAATTCTTTTGCTCTTTCAGAGCGGCACAAATGGGTGGTGCAATAATTACCACAGGGCGCTGCCCTGGGCTATTATCTTCTGCCTCTTCGAGGCGTAATTCCTTACTAATATTAATAAATAAGGGTAGTTCTAAAAATTAGGTTTTAAAATTTTGTGAAGCTTTTTTTGGTCTGTATGCTTTTTCAATCTTTTTGGCGCCATTGTCTTTAATTCCTTGAACCATAGCTTGCTATGCTTCTGCGGCATTAAAAACAAAATCACTCAAAAATCTTTGAATTCTTCGCGCACACTCTGTTTGTTGTCTGCCCCGTAGGGTGAAGCTCTGCGGGTTGCAGGAACAAACGTATAGAGAGTGTAAGCAAATCAAAACAGCCTAATTTTTAGAACAACCCTTAACCCTTTTTCTCGGGTAATCCGCCCAAATTGCCCATTTCTCTCCCCAGGAAGCATTTTTTCAGGCAGCGGTAATTTCAGAAGTCGTCACACACCTCCGAAACAACCACGACAAAAATATCAGTTAATCGGAAAAATCTATCATTATAACCCCCGAAAAATGCAGCAGAAAAGAGATTTGTACAAAAAAAATCGACTTTTTATGTTAAAATGTTTGTCCGTTTCAAATATTATACACAACTTTGCAAAGCATTCTAAGCAAAAAATCAAAAATCATTCACACATAAAAACGAATAGAACTATGAAAAAAAGAAGTTTTATTGCTCTTTTAGCAGCAATTGTATTGCCATTTACTGCTAATGCACAGGAAAGAGAAGATATGGGTTACTTCAATCATCTCAGTGCTTCATATTCACTCGGTACCGACGGACTTGTTGGTTTTGAAGTGGCTTCTCCTATCGGTAACTATGTGACAGCACGTATGGGTTACTCATTTATGCCCTCTTTCAAGGCCAAAGTAGATATTGACTACGACTATAAAGGTGCTACCAACAAAGCAAAAATGGAAGGTAAACTCAATATGGGCGATTTCAAACTCTTGTTTGATGTTCATCCCTTCCGTAAGAGTTCTTTCAAAGTAGTTGCCGGTTTCTATTTAGGCAGAGAAAATCTCCTTGAGGCATATACCACAGAACCCCTCTACGCTATCGGAACAGCAAGCTGGGGTGGTGTAGGTAAAATCCAGATTGGTACAAATCCTGCCAACATGTTCGGTACAGACGCAGAAGGTAATATCAATGCTCGCGTACGCGTGAATACTTTCAAGCCATACCTCGGTATCGGCTTCGGACGCGCTATTCCTAAGAAGCTCGTAAGCGTAAGTTTCGACCTTGGCGTACAATTCTGGGGCAAGCCGAAAGTTGAAGTATTCGACTACAATCCTCCTACCGCCGTCACAAAGACATCAGAATGGGTGAAACTTACAAAGGACGACTTTGAAGCAACTGCTTCTAAGAAACGTGATAAGGACGGCTACGATGCATTGAACATTGTTGAGAAACTCTCTGTTTATCCCGTGCTCAATCTTCGCGTAAACTTCCGTTGCTTCTAATTTAGAGAAATACAAACACACACATAAACTAAAACAAAAAGTAAAAAAGACATGAAAAAGATTTTTTCTGTAATGGCTGCATTTGTACTCGGTGCATTTGTTATGACATCTTGCAGCAGTGACGACAACAATGACAGTAATCCTGTAAATCCTCAGACAGGTGGAACTCTTGCCGTAGCAAAGAACAAGGCTGACGCTGTGAAACTTACTTTCCCAGAAGGTTCAGACGTTAAAGAAGTTATCGCTGACGAAGGTGGTAATTTCGAGGCTCTTATCTCTCAGGATTTGTATGATAGACTCAATGGTGGTGTTGCTTCTGCACGCGCTTTGAAGGATATCCCCGCTGGTTATGTTTTTGTAACTGGTAAATACACTGTAGACGGCACAACCTATGTTTTTGAAGGTTTTCTTAGAGTAACCGTCGAAAAGAATACAGACGGTACAGCAGACGTTACTGTAACAACTACCGAAGGCGAACCTGTTGTTGAGGAAACTGTTCAAGTTGAAACTCAGGGCGAAGCTAAAGGTCTGACTTCTGATATCTGCCGTGGCTGGACAATCGTTAATACCACATTCGACTACTACGAATATGACGCTAACGGAATGGAAAAGAACCACTACCAGGGTAATTTCACTGTTCCCGAAGAAGCTCGCAGCCTGGTTTACATGCAGGATTGGCTTAAGAGAGAACACGACACCGAGATTGATGCCGACTTCTCTAAGAAAGTTGAAATCAAGAGCGTAGCATTCAACCAATTCGGTAAGTTCACTATCAACTTCCTGAACGAAGCTTCTATCGGTACTTGGAGTTGGAAGGACGAAGCCGCTGGCAAACTTGAATACAACTGGGAAGACGAAAGCATGGACAACGATTTCGAAACTGGTGTAGCTCATGTTGAAATGCAGAAGGGTTACCTCGTTCTTACACTCTCAGGTCAGGTTAAACAAAAGGAACGTTCTAACATGACTTATCGTGTAGATGTTCAATTCGTTCTTGCTGAAGACAAATAATTCAGTCTAAACATCTAAAAAGAAATCCTCGGGAAATCTTATCTCGGGGATTTCTTTTTTAGGGATGTTCTATAAATTAGGCTGCATTGTTTTTGTTTAGATTTTGATTGGATTTAGCTTTAATGACGAAGGAGCGTAGCGAGCTACGGTTCAAGGAATTAAAGCTAAAGACGGCAAAAAGATTTCAAAAACAAGCAGAATAAAATAGAGACCAGTTTCTTAAAAACGTAATTTATAGAACATCCCTTTAATTAACGGTCTATATCAAAAACAAGTGCTCCTATAATATATATAAGGAGTGCCGTTTTTCGATTTGACGAGTCAAAGTAGTTTTATTAACCAGAAACATAACGATATGAACGTAGGTGACAGAATTCCCGCCGTGCTCGGTAGAAACGAGAAGGGGGAAACCATCAAGAGTGCCGATTATGCAGGCAAAAAACTTGTGCTCTATTTCTATCCCAAGGACAATACATCGGGTTGCACGGCAGAGGCTTGCAGTCTGCGCGACAACTATTCCGAACTCCGCAAGCAAGGCTATGAAGTGTTGGGAGTAAGCATACAGAACGAGGCTTCGCATCAGAAGTTCATCGACAAATACGAACTTCCCTTCCCGCTCATTGCCGATACAGAGCACACACTGGTCGAGGCCTTCGATGTATGGAAAGAGAAATCCCTCTACGGCCGCAAATACATGGGCACGGTGCGCACCACCTTCCTTATCAACGAAGAAGGCATCGTGACAAAAATCATAGGACCGAAGGAAATCAAGACTAAGACGCACGGCGAACAAATTCTCGCGCAGTAAGAAATGATAATTCAGGGAGTGTAGCAGGATAATGCTACGCTCCTTGTTTTTACATACAGGTAAAGAATTGTGTTCTTCGGAGTTTTAGAATGATTTGACGACTTAACTTCTCCAAGCACTGAAATTCCTTTGTTTACAGCGGCTGTCAGCCTGATTCCCGCGTGGCTCAAAATTTTCTCAACGCGATGAGACTGAAAATTTCGAGGCGTTTTCTTAAATTTGCGCCTTATTGAATGATTTATTTCAGGATTACAGCATCCTTATCCTCCTGCTGAATACGTTTTTCCGCGGAGCGATATTTCCTACCTCGGTTTAATTTCCAATTCAGACTGATTGCGATACGGTTCTGTGCCTGCAAGTCATACGTGGTACTGACTTTTTGCAGGTTACTATGAAGTAATTCGTATTCGCAGAGCATATATTTCCCGGCAAAGGGCTGGCGCCATGTGACGGAAGCCTGAAAGTTTCCGAAACTATAGGAAGTTTGCAAGGCAACAAAGCGCCCGTTAAAACCTTTGTGCTCCCCTTCGAGAAAACTACTGCCATTATCGGCATAGGCCATGAGCGAAAACTTTTTTATGTAGGCCTGTAGCGACATCGTCCAGAAGTATGATGTATAACAATGGGTATAGTTATGGCCAAAGTTCAGGCAACGGAACATACCTCCGTATAAAGATGCCGAAAGTCGCTCGGGGATAATCCAATAATTGACGTATGCCGAGAAATGCAAGGCATCGATTTCCTTTTGGTTGCGTTGTGTGTGAATAAAACGGTTATCCGATGTGCGTTCCCATACTTCCATGTTGGGATGCAGGCAGTTTTTTATGTATGCTTCGGCAAAAGTTTCCCAACGTCCATGAGTGTAGTTGATACGCAGGATATTCTCCAAATCACGATTGGGTTTTAAGTCGGGATTTCCCACAGTCCATTCCATACTGTTGTTGCGAATTGTGGCATCGCTGATCATTGCAATTTTAGAAAAGCGCTCACCACTCTGTAGCGTGTAGGAAATCTGAATATCGTTGCTCAGTCTGTAGGTAAGACTGCCTTTCCAGCGCAGAAGCCAGTAGTTGTAACGATTATCTCCCTGTCGGTAATGGCGATAACTGACACCCGTTCCAGCGGTGTAGGAAAACTTTCCGGCATTTCCCTTTATCTCCGCAAAACCATATAGATCGTTATTGTAAAGTCGGTTCAACGCAGCAGCATCTTGGGTGTATTCGTTGTTCGTGTGCTTCAATTTGTGATTTAGTCCGACAGTAAGTGTAAATGGCCGCAACCTATTCTCAAATAGCGCCTCACTCATTAATGAATAGGTACGGCCTTTCACGCCATATCTGTACATAGTTTTCTCGTCTTGCCGGTTTTCGGAATCTGTAGCGATACTTGTTCCAACCAAATTCAGTACGAGTGTTTTTCCCTGCGCTATGGTGTGGGAATAATACAGGTCTAATGAGGGCGAAAACGTATGATTCGTCTTTTCTTCCGTAGCAAAATATTCCGTTGTGCCGTCATTCACCTGTATTTGTCGGAAGTCTTTTGGACGTGCTCCGAAATCAGCTTTCAGGGCTGCCTGAAAAACATAGTTTGCCGTGTCCGAACAATGATATTTCAGTTGATAATTGTGCTGATATTGCCGCGATTCCGTTTTGGTGTCGTTTCGCTGCATTTTCAGCAGGCTTCCGTCATTCAAATGGTAGTGTGCCGATTCTTCCTGTCGGATGCCGTTTGAAATATCGTAGTCGAAATAAGCAGAAGCACTCCATTCGCTTCGTTTTCTGTTCCACCGTCCGTAGGCAAGTTGGCTCCCTTGTGCTATATTCAGCATCTGTGTCACGTCTGTGCCGATAGTGTATCCGCTTTCGGGCATAGAGAGAACGATATTCAGCACGTATGCCACATCATCGCCGTAGCGCACGCCAGGTTGGTTGATATATTCCACTCTGCGTACGCGTTGCGGATCGATACTGAGCAAATCCGATTTATCGGCTACGATGCCGTTGATGCGCACCTGCACATTCCCGCGATTGTCAAGGGCGGAAATCGTGTGGCTTACGTCATCCACGCGAATGGCTGGCAACGAAAGTCTGTGAAGTAGGTTGTAGCCCGTGGTTGAGGCCGATTTCTGTTCTTTTGTGGGGTATAGATGCAAGCCGTCGGGCTGATGCACCACTTTTGCGGCCTGAACACTTGCCGTAGGCAGGACTTTCTCCTGTTCGCCAGACTGCGAAAATGCCGGATGAATAGCTAAAATAAAAAGCGCAAAGATGTATTTTCTCATATCTCATTTGTTTTAGGGTTGTTCTGAAAATTAGATTATTAAATTTTGGGAAGTTCTTTTTAGTCTGTATGCTTTTTCAATCTTTTTGGCGCTTTTGCCTTTAATTCCTTTAACCATAGCTCGCTATGCTTCTGCGAAATTAAAAACAAAATCACTCAAAAATCTTTGAAAAATCAAAACAGCCTATTTTTTAGAACAACCCTTTAGTTTTCGTTGCTCAAGTATGAAGCGATAGGGCAGGATTGTGAAACCTTTGCTCTGCTCCAACTTGCGACTGCAAAACTAAAAAACAATGAGTATGGCGCGAAAAATAAATACTGACTTCTGTCTGACATTTTACTGTCAGAATCCTATCCGTTTGGTTCTCAGCAAATAACCTTCTCCCCGACGGCAGGTAATTTCCAAACGGGAATTTGCCTCCAATGTGGGTTTAATGCGTTTCATCAGCGTATATAATGTCTCTTCAGGCGCATCTTTCTTAGGCCAAAGTGCCTGACAGATTTCCTCTTTGCCGAGTTCGTGGTGCGGGGCTTCCCAAAACATTTGCATCAGTCGCACCTGCATCGGGGTGAAGCGCACTTCTTGATGACGGGTGTCATAGAATCTTCTTTCGTCAGGGACATACACCAACCCACCAAAGGCTTGTTGCAAGGTTTCCCTCGTTCGTTGCCGTAGCGTGAGCAGATACGAGCCCAACATCCAGAATAATGCGAACGCAAGCAGCAACAAACTTGTACGCTGATTGGACAAACGCAGAATTTCCAGTCCTGAAAGCCGCACATATCCGCGAAAAGCCACGTTTTCGCCCTCAATGAGATCGTTTATGAAGAGTGTGTCACTACAAATGTAGCCTTTTTCACTTGCATCACTTTCGTAATTATGATTAGCAAGGTCGAACGAAACGAAAGCCGTGCGGCGCAGCCGTTCTTCGCTGAGCGCATTCACAAAACGTGGGTCGGCAAAAGCCATAACTACGCGACCGTTTGAGATACTACGCAATTTCTTATAAACACGTATGGTGTCTGCATTGACTACGTCGCTCAGATTTCGGGACATAGCCACTTTCATGGCGCTATTTAACTGCTCTGCAATTTCCTCGCGCGTCTGTTGAAAACTATTGTAGCCTGAAAAAACGGCAAGTAGCATCAACGTGAAAACTACAGTGAGGGGAATAAAATGTTTCTGCATATAATGTCAGGTATTTATAAGACAAAATTACTAAAATCCCTGCAAGTGCTCCGCTGTTTCAAGGTTTTTAACTTTTCCCCTCCGTATGGAATTACATAGGCATCGTTTTATTGAGAAAGGAAGGACTTAAAATCTCCAAGCACCGAAAACCCATTATTTACTGCGGTTTTCCCCATTATTTCCGCGTGGCTTAAAATTTTCTCATCGCGTTGAGAAAACTTTATCATCGCGATGAGAAAATATTCTCACGGCGAAGAGAAAATATTCTCAACGCGATGAGACTGAAAATTTCGAGGCGTTTTCTTAAGGGTTGTTCTAAAAATTAGTTTATAAATATTGGGAAGTCCATTTAAGTCTGTATGATTTTTCAATCTTTTTGGCGCTTTTGTCTTTTATTCCTTGAACCATAGGTTACTATGCTTCTGCGAAATTAAATACAAAATCACTCAAAAATCTTCGAAAACTCAAAACAGCCTAATTTTTAGAACTACCCTTAAATTTGTACCTTTGATTTTGGCGATTGCAGGGGAAATGAAAGGTATAGCGGGGAGATGTGTGGGGAAGTTCCCATATTTCCATTTATAGTGTCGGATAAACGCATAGAAAAACGGAAGCGGCACATTATTCGATGCTGCTTCCGTTTTTTGATATGTGGGTTATTTTGGAAAAGTCCGGTGTGGGCGAGATTAAAGTCCGCGACCGTGACAATTCTTGAACTTCTTTCCGCTACCACATGGGCAGAGATCGTTTCTTCCGGGCAGTTTGTCTTTCACAATCGGGGCCTGTGGCTGGCGGCCTCGGGTGTCTTGTCCGGCTGCTGCCTGCTGTGCGCGGCGTTGTGCTTCCTGCGGATCGCCACTGCCGTCGAGCGATTGATGCGTTTCGGTATAATTGCGATTCTGACTACGCTGTTCGGGAGCGGCTTCGTGAACCTGCTCGGGAACTTGGACTGCAATTTGGCCACGCATGAGACTTGCAACGGTATCGTTGTTAATGGTATCGACCATGGCGTCGAAAAGTTTCACACTCTCGAGTTTGAAGATGAGGAGTGGGTCTTTTTGCTCGTAAGATGCGTTCTGCACGCTGTGACGTAGCTCATCTAACTGGCGAAGGTTCTCCTGCCATCCGGCATCTATGTTGCGCAGCAGAATAGCCTTTTCATAATCGCGTACAAGTGAGCGACATTCGGTTTCGTATGCCTCTTTGAGATTCGTACGTATGTTGTAAATCATCTTTCCGTCGGTAACGGGAACGAGAATGTACTCATACATTTTTCCTTGGTTCTCGTAAACGTTCTTTATGACGGGCATGGCTACTTCGCCTAAGCGGTCTGTGCGGTTTTTCAGGTTCTGCATGGCAGATTGAAAGATTCTTTCGAGCAGATCTTCGCGCTTAACGGTTTCAAGTTCTGCTTCGGCATAGGGTATCTCCATAGCAAAGATGCGTAGGAACTGTTCTTTTTGACCTACGTAGTCGTTACGATTTACGATGTTCACGACACGATCCCAAATCATGTTGGAAATATCCATTCCTATGCGTTCTCCCATCAAAGCGTGGCGGCGACGTTCGTATATTACCGTACGCTGTTTGTTCATCACGTCGTCATATTCCAACAGGCGCTTACGAATACCGAAGTTGTTCTCTTCAACTTTCTTTTGTGCGCGCTCAATGCTGCTGTTCAGCATCTTATGTTCGATCATGTCGCCCTCTTTGAAACCAAGTCGGTCGAGCATTTTCGTTACGTTCTCCGAAGCGAACAGTCGCATGAGGTTATCCTCGAACGAAACGAAGAAAACAGAACTTCCCGGGTCACCTTGACGTCCTGCACGGCCACGAAGCTGACGATCGACGCGGCGACTTTCGTGGCGCTCCGTACCGATGATGGCCAGACCGCCGGCTTCGCGCACTTCCTGCGAGAGTTTGATGTCGGTACCACGACCTGCCATATTTGTTGCGATAGTAACTGCACCAAGTCGGCGTTCTTCCTCGTGTGTCGTGCCATCTTCATCTGTTACTACGACACGAGTGAGCGTGCTCTGGCCGGCTTGAGCCACGATGTCGGCTTCCTGTTGGTGCAGTTTGGCGTTAAGTACATTATGCGGTATCTTACGCATCGAAAGCATCTTGCTGAGCAATTCGCTCACGTCCACACTTGTAGTACCTACGAGGGTGGGGCGGCCTGCATTGCGCATTTTTTCGATTTCGGCAATAACGGCATTATATTTCTCGCGCTTTGTGCGGTAAACGCGGTCATTCATATCATCACGTTGGACTGGGCGATTGGTAGGTATCTCAACCACATCGAGTTTGTAGATATTCCAGAATTCACCTGCCTCGGTGCTTGCCGTACCCGTCATACCAGCCAATTTATGGTACATACGGAAATAGTTTTGCAGGGTAATAGTTGCAAAAGTCTGGGTTGCGGCTTCCACTTTTACGTGCTCTTTTGCCTCAACTGCCTGATGCAATCCCTCACTCCAGCGGCGGCCTTCCATAATACGGCCAGTTTGTTCATCAACTATCTTAACGGCTCCGTCAAGTACGACATAGTCCTCGTTAATGGTGAACATTGTGTAAGCTTTCAGTAACTGCTGGATGGTATGTACGCGCTCACTCTTAATAGCGTAGTCGCTGAGTAATTCATCCTTCTTTGCCAGGCGTTCTTCTTCGCTCAATTTTGTATCGGCTTCGAGTTCCGACATGGCAGAGGTGATATCGGGAAGAATAAAGAGCTGATCGTCGTGCACTTGTTTGGCCAACCATGCATTACCCTTGTCAGTCAAATCAACGGAGCGGAGTTTTTCATCAACAACGAAGTACAAAGGATCAGTAGCCTCGGGCATTCTTCGGTTATTGTTCTCCATATAATATTCTTCCGTCTTCAACATACCGCTTTTTATGCCCTGTTCCGAAAGATACTTGATTAACGGACGGTTTTTTGGCAGCGCTTTATGACTACGGAAGAGACTTAGGAAGCCGTCTTCGACTAATTTTTTATCACCTCGTTCATTTCCGTCAGTAATCATCTTGCGTGCATCAGCAAGGTACTGAGTTGCTAATTGTCTCTGGACACCTACGAGGCGTTCTACGAGCGGTTGATATTCCTCGAAGAGCTGGTCGTCGCCTTTAGGCACCGGTCCGGAGATAATCAAGGGAGTTCGTGCATCATCTATGAGCACGGAATCGACTTCATCGACAATTGCGTAGTTATGTTTGCGCTGTACCAAATCTGCTGGCGACATAGCCATATTATCACGCAGATAGTCGAAACCAAATTCGTTATTCGTACCGAAAGTGATGTCTGCCTGATAAGCGCGTCGGCGTGCTTCGGAGTTAGGTTGGTGCTTGTCAATGCAATCTACGCTCAAACCATGAAACATGTAGAGCGGTCCCATCCATTCGCTGTCACGTTTTGCAAGATAGTCGTTCACCGTTACAACGTGTACGCCATTTCCTGTGAGAGCGTTGAGGAAAACGGGGAGTGTGGCGACTAAAGTCTTACCTTCTCCGGTTGCCATTTCAGCAATCTTGCCTTGTGTCAGAACGACGCCGCCAAAAAGTTGCACATCGTAGTGAATCATATTCCATACTGTCTCATTCCCGCCGGCTACCCAGTGGTTTTTATAAATAGCTTTGTCTCCGTCTATTTCAACGAAGTCGTGTGAAGCAGCAAGGTCGCGATCGAAATCAGTAGCTTCGACTTCTATCGTTTCGTTTTCGGCAAAACGGCGCGCAGTTTCGCGAACTATTGCATAAACTTCGGGCATTACTTTTTCGAGTGCCTCTTCGTAGCGTTCGAGTACGTCTTTTTCGAGATGATCTATCTGATTGAAAATGACTTCGCGGTCTTCAATCGGTGTATCGGCGATTTTGTCTTTCAGAGCCTGGATTTTTTCTTTCAAATCGTTGGCCGAATTTTGCACTTCCTGGCGAATTTCCTGCGTACGTTGGCGCAAGGCATTGTTATCAAGCACCTCTGCGGCAGGAGATGCGGCTTTGATTTTTTCTACGAGCGGCTGAATTTCTTTCATGTCGCGAGTAGATTTGTTTCCGAAAAGCTTTGTTAAAAATTTGTTGATATCCATATTGTTATTTATTTGCTATTGAATGGTGATTTGTAACTAAATTTGTTTTTCTCCTTTCTTATTTCAGGGAAAGCGGTTTCAAATCACAGGCGTTGGGAGCTCTGATATGAATGGCATGAGCTATTGTCGGAGCAATGTAATCTACTGTTACGGGAGTCTCTGTTACGCAATGTTCGAGGCCATATCCGAAAAAGATAATAGGGAAGGGAATGTAAGACTGACGTACTAATACGTTTTCCTTCGTATCTTCGTTCACATATCTCCAGCCCGGCATGATTTCTATCGTCACATCGCCGCTATATTGCGTATGGAATCCGTTGCGTATGCTACTTATGCCTGGCGTCCACGCACCTTGCAAAAGGCGAATCGACGTATATACATCTTTCACGCCGCTAAGTTGCAAAAGGAAGTCCTGTACGCGTTCCAATATGTCGGCTTGTTTTATCTGCTTCTGCTCACAGAGTTTGTGGTTCAGATATAACTGTGTTCCGAACGAGGCTTCCACGTATTTCCCCGGACCATAAATTGCGGCAAGGTACAAATCGATCAGCGCTGCCGAACGTTTTACGTCGAAGGTGCCGGTCGGTATGCGATACTTCCCAAGGTCTTCGGTTTCCTCCGCAGTTGTTCCGGTTGATGTAAGGCTTATCAATACGTTTTGCAGCCCTATTTTCTGTTCAAGTGCCTGCAAAATCTGTGAAAGTGCGTTGTCTATTCTAACGTATGCGTCCTGCACTTCCATAGCCGAGCTGCTGACAGAAGTATTTCCCATTCCGCCGGCATATAAGGTGAGCGAAAGATAGTCGGTGTAGGCATCCTGCCCGATAGTGGAGCCTTCTATACATTGCACGGCGAGTTTTGCCACTTCATCATTGACTGCGCCACTTTGTTTGTAGGCTTGTACGCGTTTAGGTCCGGTAAACTTGTGTGCAAAGGGCTTCTTCATTCCGCCCGACAGGAAGTAACTGAAATTTCCCGAGAGGTCGTTTGAAGGTTTCCATACATAATGCTCCAGATTGGCGGAGATGGCCTCGCTATTGCGGTAGCGTACCCAAGAAGGCAGGCTGTTGTAATAGGAAGTTGTGCACCATTGTCCGCTTGCGTCGTCAATCCATACAGCAGCGTCGGCAGCATGGCCGGCAGCCAGGATTGCGGCATCGGGGGTGGGGGCTATTGCATAGACAAGTGACTGCCCTTCTGTGGCAACCTTGAGTTCGTCGCCGATAGTGGAGACAGCCAGAAAAGCAGGTGACAGGCGTTCCTTGGTTCCTATGCCCGAAACGTTTTCATCGGTCAGGCAAAATACGGGACGCAAGCTGTTTCTGTCAAGACGTTGCACTCCTGTGATGCCATGTCGCGACGGTGTAGTGCCTGTGGCGACTACTGCTGTGGCCGAGGCGCGATCAGGATTAGTCATCGGGAATTCTGCCTGACTATATACGCGCCCTTCGTTGAGAAGTCGCTTCCAACCGTCTTTTCCGTAGAGGGGTTCAAAAGCGTGCAGGTAGTCGCTGCGCAGTTGCTCCACCATAATGTTCACTACCACCTTGGGAATGTGTCCGGATGGCGTCTGAGCGAAGCCTTCCTGCGCAGAAAGCACGGAAAGTATCGTGACGAGCGAAAGTAGCAGGTTGCGACCGGCTATCTGTTCGGCATGATGTTGTCTGTTATGGCGTTTCATGAATTTTTCTTCGTTTCTTTTATCTTCTTGATGCCCGTAATAACGTGTTTCAGTGCTCTTATAAGCAAACAGCCTGCCAAATACAGGAATCCGCGTGGGAAATCCTGAATATTGAGGGCAGCGATGAGCAGCAGGATGAGGTATAAATCGCCATTGACGGCATAGAAATACAAGTGAAAGCGTGAACCGCGTCGCTGGCTCCTGATTACCGGCCACAAAAGCAGCAGTGGCAGCGGATTAAGCAGCAATACGAGCCAGTTGCTGTCCATTCCCGGATGTTGCGAGAGGAAAAACAGGAAGGTGATGATACATCCTGCCAGTCCCTGCGCAGCAAGCAGTACGGCATCGCACACCCAGAAGTTTTTCTGCCGTGCCATTTCGTAATAGGTGAACAGTAGCATCAGTACGAGGAGCGATACGCAGAAAATCATGGGCGTTATTGACGTGTGGTCGGGCTTTAGTGCCGGGCGCTCCACGAGTATTCTGTTTTCGCGCACCAGAGGATAGACTTCGCCCTGCGTATTCTGCACCATAGTGCCCTGCAATATCTCGGCAGCCCGTTGCGGCAGGAAGAGTTGCGCCATTCCCATCGCTTCGCGGTCGAGTTCTGCTCCCATAAGCAGGTCATCGCTAAATTCCGTCCAGGGATATACTGCGGCATAGCGACGTATCATCTCGCGATACGTAGTTATCTGCATCGTGTCGGGAAGTACCATTCTGGAGCCCGAGGCTTTCAGCGCATAGTGTACGGCATCTATCACGCGTGTCGTGCAGTTGTCGTCGGAGTAGCGGTAATGATATGTCCAGTTGGGGGTACATTCGTTTTCATACACGATACGTGCCACTATCCCCACTTGTTCGGGCGTAAGCTGCAACACCTGTTCCGATACACTCCTGCCTTCGGCTGCATAGGCCGCCATAAACAGCGCAGGTGTCGTGCTCATCATCGTATAGTCGGTCTTGCCAAGAATGAAGTGCCAAACAAAGTTAGGCTGATTGAAACTATAAATTCCGTAGTTATAGACACGGTCGAAATTCTGTCGCGTATCGCAGATCCTGAGCGCGGTATGTCCGTATAGGTCGTAGGCCTCAACGCCTGGTGCGCAAGTCAGAATGCTTACGAACACAGAATCCCTGGGTTCATCCCCTTCGTTTTCCGCCACATCGGTCTGCGCCCATGTCGCCTGCACAGTAGCAAGCAACAAGAGCAGGATCAGCCAGATGACTCTCAGGCCTTTGTCGGATTTCGCAAGGATGTTTGACATTCTGTACGGATAGTAAATAATTTCGCGCGCAAAATTACGAAAAAAGTCTGACATATCCCTTTTTCTTGTCCATGTTTCTGCTATAACTGGTGCACAATCAGCCAAAAGGCCTTGGATATGAGTTCTTTTCAGTCAATTATCCTTTTTTGCAGGCGGGCATCATCAAAAAGAAAGCGCGACATTTCGATTCTCTTCGCGTTGAGAAAACTTTCTCATCGCGTTGAGAATCTTTTCTCTTCGCCGTGAGACAATTTTCTCATCGCGATGAGACTGAAAAAGGGTGGGGGAGAAATTGTTGGAAAGGCCTGTAAACAAAGGTGTTCTGATACTTAGGGGAATTTTTACTCCTAACTATAGGGTAGTTCTAAAAATTAGGTTTTAAAATTTTGTGAAGCTTTTTTGGTCTG
>CAMVJO010000016.1 GCA_947167835.1 uncultured Prevotellaceae bacterium | reverse complement strand
ACAAAAAAAAGCTTCACAAAATTTTAAAACCTAATTTTTAGAACTACCCTTAATGCTTGCGTTTCTTGAATGTCCTGCGGTTTTTCAGGGATTTGCCGAGTCTGAATACGCGCACTTCGTGACTTTTCACAGTAATGGGCATCTCTTCGTAATTCCTCAATACCAAATCATTTTTATCTATGCCCCAGACATCATGAATCAGGATGAGTTCGTCAAGAGGTAGGTACAAACGGTTGAGAGCGTAGTCGAAAGTAACGGTTTCCTTGCCACGGTTGAAGAATGCTACGGCCATATCGCCGTTTTCCAGTTCTTTTTCGTAGATTTCCACGTGCTGGCCGTTGATTACCGTGTCGCCCATCAAAATTGCCTGGAGGCCAAGTGCATCTTGGTCGATGTCAATTAATTCTTTATTGGTGATAAGTTGCAGTATCTCGGGTTTCTGATACAGTTTCCGCAAGTCAAAAGACAGGGTGAGGGGAGAAGCAAACATTGCCCAGAGGGAAATCTGACTTTTATACTCTTCCATTGTCATTCCCTTGTAGTCTTCTCTTTTTACTGGCGCTCCACCGGCCACAAGGTGGTAGTGTTCGGCATCGTAACTGGAGGATTTTCCCTCTCCCTCCAAGCCAACCATCAGCATATCGGCATCATTGAAACGGTTCACGCCGCTATAAGGCCATAGGTGCTTCATTTCGTCTATTGCCTGGATGACACCAAGATGTCCCGAGTCGTATTTATTTCCCCAGTCCCAGAAATCGCGACTGTCGTACGTGCAACGCCAAGTTGATGCGCCGGTTTCCGCTCCCCAAAGCCAAGGTTGGCGCTGTCCCCACTCACACATATAAAAAAGCATGGGACGTCCGCAGGATTTGAGCGCATCGCCCATTTTTTTGTAGCGTACAAATGCTTCTTCCTGCTCTTTTGGCGCGCCGCAGTAGTCATATTTCAGCAGGTCGAAGCCCCATTCTGCATATTGCTGTGCATCTTTTTCCTCAAAACCTATGGAGCCGAATGCACCAGCGCAGGTGTGTTCTGCAGCATCGGAGTATATTCCCACTTTAAATCCCATATTATGCAGGGTATCGGTGAGCCATTTCATGCCATGCGGGAACTTTTTATGGTCATAGTCGGGTAAACCGTTTTCAGGTCGGTCTGTACTGCTGTGCCACCAGTCATCCAGACAAAGATATCGGTATCCCAATTTGTCCAGTCCGAAGTGTTTGGCCGTATGTGCCATATCCAGCATTTTCTGTTCGTCCACTTCTTCTTCAAATACGTTCCACGAAAGCCAACCCATGAAGGGCGTGGGCTGTTGTAGGGAATCGCTTACGGTAAGTTCGACAATGTAGGAACTTCCGTGCTCATCGTCAAGAACGGACAGGTGATAAACATAATTACCAGGCTTATTTACCACACCTTCTATGCGGCTACGCTGACTGTTCCACCTTAAACCGAGCGGTAGATCAGGCACACGGACATATGTGTTCGGGGTATTTGTCACAATACGCACAGGTTGCACGAATTTGATGCCCGGACGTGCATAAACTCGCGTAGCACATTCCAGTCTGGGTAGGGCTTCTGTTTCCGAAGTGGTAACGGGATTGTTTTCTTGCTGAGCCCATACGCCGCAGAAGGCACATAGTAAGCAAAGTGTCAGAAAAATAGATTTTTTCATATAGTCTGGTTGTTATTTGGGGTTGTTCTTTAGGGTTGTTCTAAAAATTAGGCTGTTTTGATTTTTCAAAGATTTTTGAGTGATTTTGTTTTTAATGCCGCAGAAGCATAGCGAGCTATGGTTCAAGGTATTAAAGACAATGGCGCCAAAAAGATTGAAAAAGCATACAGACCCAAAAAAGCTTCACAAAATTTTAAAACCTAATTTTTAGAACTACCCTTTATTTAGATGATGCGGGAAATCGTGAGGTTTGCCTGTTAAAATTTCTGGGTATTCCTAGGAAAACCCTATGTATGCCGTAGCATCAGGATTTTTGTTAGGCAGCATCAGGATTTTCCGCTTCCATTCAGCACTTCTCTTGCCTTTTCGAGGGCAATATTGATGTGACTGCAAATAAACTCGCGGCCAATGAGTTCGTTGAAGTCGGCTTTTTCGAGAGTTTCACGCACGGAGTCATTAACGCCTGAGAGAATCACTTGAATACCTTCCTTCTGCGACATCATACATAGGTTGTGCAGGTTGTGCAGTCCGGTAGAATCTACAAAAGGTACCTGACGCATACGGATAATGCGTACTTTCGGACGGTGATGTCGGCCCAAAGTGGCCATAATCTCCTCGAATTTATTTCCTGCTCCGAAGAAATACGGGCCATTTATTTCATAGACTTCCACACCTTCGGGAATTGTGAGGTGTTCCAGGTTACCCATTTGGAAATCGCTGTTCTCTTCGTTAGGATTTATCTCCTGACTGATAATTTTAACGTTAGTTGTTTCGGCCATACGGCGCATAAACAACAGACAGGCGCACACAAGTCCTACTTCTATGGCAACGGTGAGGTCGAACACGATGGTAAGCAGGAATGTCACCCACAAAACGATGATATCGCTCTTGGGATTTTTCATTATCGAAAGGAAAGATCTCCAACCACTCATGCCATAACTCACTACCACCAGGACACCGGCAAGACAAGCCATGGGAATATATTTTGCCAGCGGCATCAGGAACAAAAATATGAGCAAAAGCACAACGGCATGGATGATACCTGCAATTGGTGAGCGTCCGCCGTTATTGATGTTCGTCATAGTGCGTGCTATGGCACCGGTAGCGGGTATTCCTCCGAAGATAGGTGTTGCAAGGTTGGCGATACCCTGTGCTATGAGTTCGGTATTTGAATTATGTCGCGCACCAATCACACCATCTGCCACAGTAGCCGAAAGTAGTGATTCGATAGCGCCCAATACTGCGATGGTAAGTGCCGGTGCTACGAGGCTTTTTATCGTGAGCCACGACATAGCGGGCATTGTCGCCTCGGGAAGGCTGCTCGAAATGGCGAAACGGTCGCCTATCGTTTCGATAGTTGTCACTCCGGCGTAGTCTTTGAGAAGGAGTGCCGCAATCGTTGTCAGTATGATGGCGATAAGCGATCCTGGTATCTTCTTAGAGAATTTCGGTGTGAAGATAATGATGACGATACTGGACAAACCGATGATGGCATTCCACATTTCAGTTGTTTGTAACGACTGAAAGTAGCATATCCACTTTTCGATGAAATCTGACGGCACTTTGTCGATGCTCAAGCCCAGGAGATCTTTTATCTGTGTGGTGAAAATCGTAACTGCTATACCGCTGGTGAATCCTACTATAATGGGATATGGAATATACTTGATGATAGTTCCCAAATGCAGCAGACCAAAAAGTATTAGCAGGGCACCGGCCATTAATGTGGCGATGGTAAGGCCTTCAAAGCCGTACTGATCTATGATTCCGTAGATGATAATGATAAATGCTCCGGTGGGACCTCCGATTTGCACCTTTGAACCTCCCAATAGTGAGATGATAAGTCCTGCTACGATGGCGGTAATGATACCTTTCTCGGGCGAGACGCCGGATGCTATGCCGAAAGCGATGGCAAGTGGCAGGGCTACTATTCCCACTATGATACCTGCCATGATGTCGGCCGACAGTTTCTTGCGGTCGTAGCGACGTATGCTGTCAAACAACTGAGGCTTGAAATCTAATGTCTGCATATTATTTCTGTATTTATCTGTTTCTTGTTTTACGGGCGGAAATAAAGGCTTATTTGCCGCACTCCTGTAAATGTGAACCGTCTAATTCGGATGCTATATGGCTCACAAGCGACTGGAACTCCTTGGGGTTGAAAAGTCGTGTGCGTTGAATAATTTTTCCCTCCCTGTTGATGAGTATGTTGCGCGTGATACCGGCTGAGCGCAGGGCGAAAAGTGCGAATATGTCGCCACCTGGGTCAAATGCCAGGGGATAAGTGACGTGGGTGTCCTGAGCCAATTTGCGTATCTTGGCTTCCGGTTCGTCGCGGTCGATACCTATCAGTACGAAGTCGGGATGATTCTTGAACCTTTGCCAGATGTCGTGTTCAATATGCGGCATCTCGCGCCTGCAAACGCCGCACCACGATGCGGTAAGTTGGAGCATTACTATTTTTCCGCGCAGGTCCTGCATTCTGATGCGTTCTCCGTCAATTGTTGTGGTCTCAAAATCGGGACAGGTGTCGCCATCGCGCACGATATATTCGTTTTCGTCAGCATTCTGGTAGGGTTCCAGAATGGATTTCAGTTCTTTTTCAAAGATGCTGCGTGCAACGATGCGATAATGTGGCTCGTATGCACGACGATACTCGGGCGAATGGCTCAAAGCCTCGTAATGTGTGGTGATGGCGCTGTCAATGAAAAGTCTGTCTCTGTCGAAATTCTTAAACCTATCGGCATATTTCTCCGCAGCTACCTTTGCAATGGTGTTCCAGCGGGCAACCCATTCCTTGACGGTATGCTTTTCTGCGGTTTGTGCGCTTCTGACGAAACAATCCAGCAACTGTTCCTGACTGATGGCGCGGTCTTTCACGGCACGTAGGCTTACGCGATAGAAAGCGCTGTCTAAACCGCAGGGTTCGTAGTACCATCGCAACATTTCCAGCGTATCTACGGCAGCAAGTTCGGACTGTAGCATTTTCCGTGCTACGTCCACGTCTTTGATGGCGTGCCCTGCGCCCCGATAGTCCTGAAAACAGGTTTTATATACGTCGATAAGGCGCATTTGCGGGTACATGGCCAGTTGTACCTCCAGCATGCGTTCTATCGTCTGCCCGCTGATGGTCAGACAAAGGAACATCAGGAAAAACTGTGTGCAGATAATCTTTTTTATCATCGTACTGCCGTCTTTTTCTTGCCTTCTGTCTCGGTTTACGGGCTTATTTCCGAACCATAATCTCGGACAAGTCCTTGCGTTGCTTGACTGTGGGTTCGTTATTGGGGTATCCTATGGGGATAAGTACCACCGGTTCTTCTTCCGCAGGCAGTTGCAGGAGGTTCCTGCACAGCGCTGCATCGAAATTGCACACCCAGCAAGTGCCAAGTCCCTGTTCGGCAGCCGCCAAGCAGAGGTGTTCTACGGCTATAGCGATATCAATGTCACCATGTCGCTTTCCGTCGGCGCGCACCCACTCCAGTTGATGATTAACGGAGGCTAAAATATAAATAGGTGCCGACTTGAACCATTCGCGGTTGTAACATTCTTGCAGTTTCGTGCGGGTATCGGCATCGGTCACTACGGTAAATTTCCATGGTTGCCTGTTTACGGCCGAGGGTGCCATTCTGACACATTCCATCACGTAGTTAAGTTTCTCTTGTTCCACCTCGCGGTCGGAATAGTCGCGACAACTATAGCGTTGTTGCGTGAGCGTAAGAAAGTCCTTCATACTTTTCTTATATTAAAACCATGCAAAAATACGAATAATAATTCAAAAAAACGGCTGTTAAGGCCATTTTCATTTCCTCCCGCCGTTGTTGCACAGTATCACTTATCCACATTTTTTATGTCCGTATGTCAAAAAACCACTCTGGAAATTATCTCCCAATTAGTATTCGGAACTTGAAAATCACCCATATCTATACGCCCTTTATTCATCGATATTTACGCGTTGTTTCGAGGCGCGAAATATTACCTCCGAAAAACGGGCAAATAGCTCCGAGCAAAAAAATGATAAGTCCGAGCCCATTAACCCCATATCCACGGAATGCCCGAAAAAAGCGGAATAAGGTTTTTTTCGAGCGTGAATAATTCACATTCTTTTCCAATCTTTTTGGCGTCTTCGGTTTTACGTCCTCGAAGCATAGACCACTATGCTTTTTCGTCCTTAAAACCAAATCCACTCAACAAGATTGAAAAATAAAAGTGGCCCCTTTTATCGGGCAACCCATGCAAATTGCCCATTTACCCCAGAAAATAAATAACAAAATCGGAGCATACTGCCGTAATACCGCAATATGCTCCGAATAAGTAGGTTCAAATAATTCCTTGCGGCTTATTTGATGACTTTCTGGCCGTTGATGATATAAATGCCGCGACCTAATTTGTTGAAATCGCCGTGCATCTGGCGGCCGTCTATAGAGTAAACGCCGTTATTTGCACCGTTGGCATTGATAAGTGTGCCGTTGATGCCTGTTTCTTCGTCCATCACAAGCACTTCGTCAAGGAAGAAACGCTTAGACGGCTTGAACTTCAGCGAAATATTGCCGGAACCTTCGACAGTTGCCTCAAAATCGGTGAATTTTTCTTTCTTCATAGTGAACGAAGAGGGAGAAATAGTAGCATTGCCGCTGGCAACAGATACGGTCAGCGAGGTTCCGTCTGATCCCCATGGACCTGCACTGAATGTCAGCTTGGCTTTTCCATTAATAGCAAAGGTGGGAGTAGTTACTTCACCTGATTTAGAGGATGTTCCGAAGCGTGCGCACTGGTCTGCCCCTTTTGCAGCCTCAGCCTGCCAACCACTGTTGTCAGGTTCAAAGGCTGCACTAGCTATATTGCCGCTCCAAGAACCGTCGTTGCCACCAGTTCCGGCACAAAGGTCGAAAGATTCGTAGAAGAGCGCACCTTCGATATCCGGCTTCGTAGTACCGCCGCCAGTTCCTGTGTTGTCGCCCTCTTCACCGCTACCGCTGTTGTCGAAAGCGAAGTTAAAGGCAATATTACCGTTCTGAAGTTGGCCAATGCTCGTGATACTGATATTCATCAGCTTGCGATTGTCCGTATTCTTGTTGTAGGTAAATGCGCGCGGCGTACTGGTGTTCGTCAGCTCGTTGTTATTTTCCTGCGGATACACGTCGCCGGCCAAGTCTGCGTCGAGTTCGTCCAGCAAATCGTAGTATTCCATCCAGTCCTGCGTTTGGTTGATTTTTTCCGAAATCTCATTGTACTTATCAACGCCGTCAGCATGGAAAATCGTGCAACGCTGGTGATCATTCAGCGGGCCATACGCCGTACTCGTGTTCTTAGTGTTGGGTAAGTTGTAGTCCCAGATATCTTGGTCGTAGTCCACATGCAATACCAGCAAACCACTGGCAGGAACTGCTGCGTCCCAAGAAACTTTCTGGCGGTTTTCCAACAAATAGAACTCGTTCCTGTCTTTTTGGTTATAGACAACATAAGATTCGCCGGAGTTGATGAGCGGTTTCAGGTCGGTAACCTCTCTGTCTGCGCTGAGTTCAATAGGTTCTTCCCAACCAATCAACCAGCGCTCGAGGCTGGTATATCCTGCCGGTGTGAAACCATAGTTGTTGTAGCTACCCTGATCCATCAAAGACCAAGCATTCATTCCGAACCAGCCGGAATAACTTGTGTCATACATATCTGGCAATCCCAAGCAGTGAGAAAACTCGTGACAAACGGTACCAATACCTCCGATAGCAAGGACGGGATTATTATAATCGTCGTAATCTACGGGCTCACATTCGTTGGCAATAGCATAAGTATTGACTTTAAGATTAGTACCTACGCTGATAGTTCTTCCATAGTCGCTTGCTTCTAATTGCCATTCGTGCGGCCACAATGTATTTTCGTCATCACTTGAGGCTTCTCCCTCACCGGCATAGATAATCATGACCTGATCCACTTCACCGTCGTTATCCCAGTCGTATTGGCTCCAGTTGGAAACAGAATTCTTGGCTAAATTGATAACCTCGGCAATGAATGCGCCAGGATATTTGTCATCTCCGCGAGAATCATTGCCACCATAGTAAGAATATGTCTTGCTAACAGTAACAGGGCCTACGACATCGAAGGTAAGTTCAAACTTTCCGCGAGATTGGTCTTTGAAATAATCGGCTACCGAGCCTTCAAAACCTAATTCCTCGTCAGTAAATCCGGCTTGGTTGGCAATTTTGTTGTAAAGTTCTTTGTCATTGCCATCCATGAACTTCTTATCTGAGAACTGTGCCAGGATAATCAGTCCCTTCTTCTGACCTGTGTAGGTGCTGCCGCCAACTTCCTTCATCTTGCGCAGACGGTTTACGCGACGGCTCTGTGCTTTAGCGCGGAGCTTCTCGGCTCTTTTTTCTGCAACCGTAGAAAGATCGAGAGTGTTGCCCTCGGATGTGTAGCGATTGCCATCAACGCCCAACCAGTAATGACCAAATTCATCGCCAACCAGCTGTGCTCTAACTTCTGTGCCGTCTGCCAGCTTCAAAGTCTTCCAGACGCCTCTCTTTGCAGGAGTGGCCATTGCACTCATGGCAACTACCATTGCTGCAAAAGCGAAAAGTAAAATTTTTTTCATATTTAATGTTTAGTTATAGATATTTATTGAAAATTCATGTGGTGCTTCTGATGAAACAGCGCGCAAAATTAGGAAATATATTTGATATGCTATCAAACAAATTCGGGGTAAATATTGACGAATCCGACTTTTTCACAAATATTAGCACGGTAATGTCTAATAAAAACGAATAATTGTCTTTTTTGTGCACGTTATGGATGATTGCTTCTCAGGAATTTTCTATTTCTGTGGTGCTAATGCTGGGGGTAGGGTAGGCGTTTTTCTTTCGGCAGGAGGAGAATTTTTCAGGCAGACAAAAAAACGTGCGAACAAGGATTTCTCTCTCTTGTTCGCACGTTTTTAGGAAAAGAATCTGGATTATTACTCAGAAGAGCGGGAATGAAGACGGCGTGTTGGCATATTTTCGCTCAAATTCCTCGGATGACATTGACAACATCAGGATTCCCTGAATCACTGTCAGGAATGTCCAAAACCCGCAGGTGATAAAGCAAAGAAATATGCAGAGTATTCCTCCGCTAATCTTACCTAAGTAAAAATAGTGTACACCCAAATAACCCAGGAGTATGGCAAAAAGGCCGGCTACTCCGCGGCTTTTTCCGGAAGGTCCTTCATCGAATACACCAATGGGGCGGTGGTAATACGTATATGGGTCTTGTTGTTGGAATTGCGGCCCTTGTTGAAAACGATTGTCGTAGGAAGTAGGATTAACGCGCCCTCCGCATGACGGACATTTGGCATCTGTCAGATTTTGATGGGTATCAAATTCAAATCCGCACTGTGAACAATGATAATGTACCATGATATGATTCGTTTTACAGTCTCTAAAGGGTTGTTCTAAAAATTAGGCTGTTTTGATTTTTCAAAGATTTTTGAGTGATTTTGTTTTTAGTTTCGCAGAAGCATAGTCTTCTATGGTTCAAGGAATTAAAGACAAAAGTGCCAAAAAGAATGAAAAAGCATACAGACCAAACAAGACTTCCCTATAATTATAAACTAATTTTCAGAACAACCCTAAACTTAGGTTGCTCTGAGTATTCTATTTTTTAGAACGTCTCTGAAATATTTTAGAACACTCCTATAATATATATAAGGAGTATATTGTGGATGATATGAAGGAACTACAGGACTGTTCCATAAATCTATAATAATCCTGCCTCGACTTGTCGCACTATACGCTCAGTCATTTTGTCTTCACCCTCGGGATCGTATTTTTTTGCGAGGCTCTGCCCGAAAACCCACGCCACACCTTGATAGACATTGGCCTTAAATGAACCGATAAACGCTTGGGCAATATCGTAGCCCGTCTGATTACATTCGCGGTCGATGAGTTTTATGAATAGCCTGCCCTGAGAGCGCGACATACGGCGGATACGGTCGCCATATTGCTTTTTAAGTCCTGATTCCACCTTGGAAACGTATGCTTGCCGCTCACTTTGTGGCAAAGTCTGCATATATTCGTAGGTTTCGATGACAGTATATTTAGCAAGTTTGGCGAGTGGCAGCAGCATCTTGACGTTTTTTACCAGTCGTGTGTAGCGAATTTGTTCGCGCTCGTTCTTGAATTTCATTTTCCCATACTTGGGAAGTTTTGGAAAGATGATACTTGGAATACTGTCTGTGCCATATTTCACTTTTCCTACCTGAATGGACATACTCACGGCTTCGGGAGTGCCTTGCACCTCGGGCAATTCTTCTTCCTCCTGCGCCACAGCAAAGAGTGTGCAGGAAAGTAGGAATAGTGTCAGGAAAAATCTGTGAAGTGTCAGCATGTTATTCAGTAGGTAACGTCTATGGTCTTGAAAACCTTAAAGATGAAAAAACAGTGTGAGTTTATTATCAAAAACGTCCGAAGTATTTGCGCCAGCACCAGTGATAAATACGGTAAAATGGTTCACAAAGAACTTCTTCGGGATAGTTTCGCACAAAACGTAGGTTACGCAGGAGTTTACGTACGAACTTCTGTGCCTGAGTCTCGTGCTGAAAATCATAACGTAGGTCTCCCTGTCCGAAATTGCCGGCCAACATCACTTCTTGCAGCAGGAATTTTCCGCTTTTCTCGTTGGGAGCAGTCAGTAGGTACGTATCCGGCAAAAGGAATACGGTTTTAAGAATATACATCACGTCGCCGGCAAATCGTTTCATCCCAAGACTGCAAGCGCGTTGGTAGGTAAGCTTGCGCAGGTCGGCATCAGTATGCAATAGCAGGTAGTAATAGTCCAGAAGTTGGCGCAAACCGAGACCTTCCTCAAAGACGTGCTTGTACATGTGGCAGAGTAGAAATAATGCATTGAACTCCGTATTCGGTACCACGACATCGCTACGTTCACTCTCCCCTAAACGTATTTTTTTCTCAAACTGCGCTGCTTTTTGTTTTTTGAAAAACCGTTGAAGGCGTCGGTTGCGAATGGGAGAGCAAAGGAAAGCCGGACGGTAGTGTACCTCTATTTCCACATCTTTACGCACGGGAAAATCCACGTGGATATATGTTGCTTTCGTTCCTGGACAATACCGATGAACATACGCTATTGCATCGCGAATAGGCATATCTATCCATAAATCCACGTCACCTGGTTGGCGACGGCTCGGCACAGGATAGTATTGTCGCGCATTTCCCTGCCCTTTGAGCAGACAAACACGAATTTTGTCGTTCAGAAAACTGCGTGTAGCCCAAGCTGCTACTTTATCCACCAGATGATTATCCTCTTCTGTCTGCTGTACATTATTATACCAGTGCATCAGCGGACGACGGCTCGGCTTCTGTTCTTCCGGCAGGCGCTCTATTCCACTGAAAAGGAAAGCAGACATAGCCTGGTCGTCAGCAACTTTCAGTAAGTCCATCCATTCTTCGTCGGAAAGCGGAGCTTGCAGTCGATCTGCCTTACCTAACGCAATATGCAGCAGTTGTAGAAGTGGGGATGTCGGCATACAAAACAGTTAAGGGTTGTTCTGAAAATTAGCTTATAATTATAGGGAAGTCTTGTTTGGTCTGTATGCTTTTTCATTCTTTTTGGCACTTTTGTCTTTAATTCCTTGAACCATAGAAGACTATGCTTCTGCGAAACTAAAAACAAAATCACTCAAAAATCTTTGAAAAATCAAAACAGCCTAATTTTTAGAACAACCCTTAATAATGTGGAGAATAAGTTTAATGAGGCCTATATGAAAACTACATACGGAAAAGATTGGAATAATGCCTTACGCAAAAAACTTTTGCCTAAGCACATTCCAAACAAACAGGGGATTGCCCAGAACATAGCGTTGCCACATACGACGAGGTTCCATAAAAAGACGGTAAAGCCATTCCAAACCGTGAGTTTGCCACCACAACGGCGCGCGACGTTTGGTTCCTGCAAAGAAATCGAAGACTGCACCGACAGTACCTGTGTGACAATCTATCTGGAGTTCGTCCCAATGTTCAAAAGCCCATTTCTCTTGTTTCGGAGCCGTCATACCAATCCAAAGAAGGTCGGGTTTGGCTTCGTTGATGGCGCGAATGATAGCTTTATTGTCGTCTTCTGAAAATTCAGGTTTGAACGGTGGCGAATAAGTCAGCACCGAAATATTTGGATATACCTCTTTCGCTCTTTTCTGTATGAGGTCCAACACCTTTTCGCTTGAACCCATGAAAAAGCATCGGCCTCCCGTTTCGTTAAGGCGTTCCATTTCCAAGCAAAACAGGTCCCAACCGGCGATACGTTCGACTGGGCGCGATTTAGCCTTGACCCATCCGCACGCTTTTATGATGCTTAATCCGTCAGGTATGAGTGCGTCGCCGCCAACTAAGGCCTTTGCAAATCTTTCGTCGTGCTGCGCCACATTAAACGAGTGCGCATTGAGCGTATTGATGAGCAACTTCTTGCGTGGCAAGGCCAAAATGTCCTTTTTGGAGCAAACAATATTGAGATCTTTGAGAAGTAACATAGAATACAAAAGGTAGATGAAATGATTTAGGTGGTATCAATACATTTTCACGACTTCGCGCCAATTATAAGGCTCCGTCTGAAAAGTCTGTCTGATAATTCGTGCAAGACATCTTGCAAAATAGGCTGTAATTACTACTGCTGCAAAAATGAGCAGGATATTCAATGGAAAAAGATGGTTCAAACGATCTGTTATCAGGTAGTATTGAACTAAATACACCTCTAAACAAAGTCCTCCTATGAAGGCAATGAAAGGAAATACCCTTTTTCTCATAAAAACTGCTTGTGCCTTTGGGTGTTCTCCTATCATAAAGAGGCGTTGCACCAAGATAAACAGCGGAATGTATGAGATAAACTGAATATACCTCAAGTCACTTGTGGATCTTTGCCCGATAAAGTAAAATACATAGTACAATACGAGTGCTGCAAAGGCTTGAATTAATAGTTTTGTCAGCGACTCCGTCTTTTTGGGGAAACATATTCCCATTTTTGCCCCCATTAGCATGAAGTTGAAGAAGAGTATCCACTTCAAATATGTGTTTCCGTACATATTATATGGGATATTCTGACTTTCGATGGCGAAATAAACAGCACCTATCACGCTGATTCCGATAATGATGTGCGTGATATATTGTCGTGCATATACACCTATAATATATATAATGACATAATACATCATAATGCATGGGATAAACCAGTCGTTCCACGAAATTATGATTGTAATGATGTCATCATGCGTGTCAAAGAACAGACATCTTATTATGGCGACGGCAAATACAGATGGGAATATGCGACTAATGCGTTTTTTGTACCAGTTAGGAAATTCGCTAATGCTATTTTTAGGACGAAGGAACAGGGTAAAACCCGAACAGAAGAAGAATAACACATCACCTATCGCACCTCCTGTTGCCAATGCCCGATATGAACCGTAGGCAATGTCAATATGAGAATTGAAAATCAGCAATAATGCAAGGAATTTCAGCAAATCTATGCCATAGGAGTGATTGGGCTTCAACTGTATCGTAGATTCTGCCGTAGTCTCTTTCATATTTTGCAAATAAACCTAATTTAGTGATGAATTGATGATACGTACGAACTGTTGCTCGAAATGTTCTAATGTAAACTTCTGGAGATATATTTCTTTTCCGCAAGTTCCCATTTCTTTTCTCAGTTCTGGATTTTCGATGAGGCGTTGTAATGCACTGGCTAAGGACGCTGAATCTCTTGTCTTGCACATTAATCCGTTTTTGCCGTCAATAAGAATGTCCTGAATGCCACCTTCTGGCGTGGAAACTATAGGAATAGCATATTGCATGGCTTCTAATAGTACCAATCCAAAGGTTTCGTTAAAAGTAGGGAAGGCAAAAATATCCGTTTTGTCGAAGTAAGCATCTTTTTCCTCTCCGTAGGCTTTTCCTACATACTTGATTTGGTTATTTAATCCGTTTTCACGAATATAATCGTTCAGAGTTTCAGCAGAAATCTCGTTGGTTTCGGCACCTATAACGGTACAAGTAAACGGAATATTCCTGTCTTTTAGGATTTTGCAGGCATCTATCAAGACATATATGCCCTTTGCTATGAGCAGATTGGAGAGGAACATGATATTTACAGGCTCTTTGCTGCTCGTATCTCTTTCAATCTGTTTGGTTTCTTTGACAGGAATGCCATTAAAGCATACAGAATACTGATCTTCCTTCAGATAACGCTCCATATCCGGGTAAAGATAACTACTAAGCAACATTACCTTTACATTTTTGAAGAAGCGTTTGTAGCAAAAGTCGTAGATAATATTATCTTGGTGCTGTTTTACGCCCTTATTGTGGAAATGTAGCAAAACTTTCTTCCCCATGCGTTTCAGCATCTGCACGATAAAGTAATCTTTGAAGAAGGCTAATCCTACGGCACTGGGAGTAAGATAGATCAAATCTGGCTGAAACTCGATGACAGCTTCTTTGATTTTTCTTTTCAGATGCAGGAAATCCGAAAGTTTGTGGAATCTAAAATGGCCAATGTCCTCAAGCGATGCAGCTGTGGCAAGGTTTATGAATCTACACTGGTAGTGAGATTTTATATAGTCGCTTTCAAAAATAGTCTTCCCGACAGTTGCAGCTCCATGCACGGGAGGCGGCAGATGAAGTACGAAGAGAACTTTTGGTTTTTCGGAAATAGCCATTTTCTTAACGTTTATATATCAGATAATCGTGTTATAGAATCCTTGTATCGTCTTAATCCTTCAGGAGTTTGCGGAACTTTTCGGCAGTATCTTCGTGCTCTTTTGAAATTTCGTATGCTATCTTTTCCTTAGCAAAGGCATGGAGATAGGGAGTATAGTCGGAAATTCCAACAGCGTTGAAATATCTTTCCAATATGGCGCGATTTTCATCAATAACCGTGGATAGTTCTTTTTCGGGATGGAACAGTAGGGATATTTGGCAGATATATGTGAGGATATCGAAGCCTAATGGTCGTTCGTCTGCTACTTCCCAGTCGATAAGTCGCATTTTCCCGTTCACAACGAGGATATTCCACGGACAAAAGTCGCCATGAGAGAGAGAAGTCCGCAGGCCGTTTTCGTTTTCTCCTGCATCTTTAAGATGATACGGCGAGAGTTTCAGTGCCAAATCTACTATTTCGTTGTTTACGTCCATATTCGCAGGCCGTTTTCCCTTGAGACATTCCGTTTTCAGGTAGATACCCTCATCACTCTCTTTGTAAGAATAAAGTTCCGGTGTCAGACCTGTATCTTTAAGCAGGGTATAGAGACGTATCTCGTTTTTTGTCAGTTTTCTTGCCCTTTCACTCTGTGAGAACTTGGCGAAAAACGGTTTTTGCTCCTCTTCGTTCCATCCAAGTATGGAGATCTTTTGCTCTACTCCAGGGGAACCCATATTGAAGGCCATCTTACTTTTTGTACCGTCAAGGGTTCGGATCGTTTCTAAGGGGAAATCAACGTTTTCCTCGCTAACGGCAAAAATCTGTCGCACCAAACTCACGTTGCGAAAGAGCCACCACAATATTTTGCTGGGCAAACTGCCATAGGCGCTGTACAATCCGTACATATATTCCTGTCCCCGTTCTATTTTCGGGAAATAGTATGAGGTGGTAAAGGTCTTGAAACGATAGAGTGGCATATTATAGTTTAAATCCTTTGTTATAATTATATGGAGTGCTGCCTAAATGGATTCTCATCGCGATGATAAAATATTCTCATCGTGTTGAGAAAGTTTTCTCTTCGCGTTGAGAAAGTTTTCTCTTCGCGTTGAGAAAGTTTTCTCTTCGCGTTGAGACTGAAATTTTGCGTGATTTTTTCATCTTGTTTAGGCATTTTAGGTCGCAGGTAAAGTGCCGTTGTCGATTATGCCGGTACTATTGATTTTTCAGTCGGCTTTCAATGTCTTTATAGCACTGTTCTACTACATTAGGCCAGAGGAAATCCTGCGCCCTGCGGAGTGATGCATTGCTCATGCGGCGATACCATTCAGGTTCTTCGTGAAGTCGGTTCATTACCTGCGTCATATTCTGGCATATCTCGCCGACAGTGCGCTCTGGCGTGGGGACAATGAGTTCTTGCAGGGAGTCGCCCAAAATTGTGACTGGTCCGCCGCAATCTAAACACACCACAGGACAACCTTGTGCCATGGCTTCAAGCACTACGTTGCCGCTACTGTCGTGCATCGATGGGAAAATCATGGCTGTTGCCGAGCGATAGAAGGATATCAATTCGGTTTGTGCCATCCAATCGTGGATAGTTACATTTTTTTCGAGGTTATTCTCAGATATAAAGGCACGAATATCCTTTTCCATTTCTCCTTTTCCTATTAAGGTGAAATGTGCTTCAGGGTAAATCTGACAATAATTGCGGAACGTCTGCAGGATGATTTTGATACCCTTCAGCGGAATGAAACGTCCCACATATAGGAACTCGTCTTTCTTACGTTCCAGAATTTCCTCGGGCGTGGCGGTCTGATGAATGCCGATTTCCAGATAGATTTTCGTCTTTTCCTGCCATTTCTTCAGCCAGCGCTGCGTTTCGCGCGTCTTACACAAAAGCAAGGTGCTACGTGAAAAACTCTTATGCAGAAAAGGATTGCAAAGAGAAAGGTGATTAATCCACAATCTAAGGTATTCCCTAAGTCTTTCTGCGGGCCAACGATATTGATTGAGGAGGTTTTTGGGTGTAGTTTCGCCACCGCCCATAGGACCTAAGACAACAGGGATGCCAAGTCGGTAGAGGTAAACAGCATCGCGGAACACACCGAAAGTAATGTGGTGAGCCATGTCGAAATGTATCTTCCGGTGCAGTTTCTCGGCCAGCTTTGCCAAACCGCTCAGCCATAAATCATAGAAAACATTGACAGGCAGTCCGTGATGCTTGAGCCAAACAACGAATTTGGGCGGATCGTAATAAAAAAAATGGAGGTTTTCTACTTTTCCGTGCTCCTCAAAATACTTTTGTATGACTTCCTCGTTGTTACTGCGAGTCAAGACAAAAACTTCGTGGTGCTTCGCAAGTTGCAAAGCCCATTGCCATCCCACTCCTGGCTCTGAGCCGCGGTTTGGTTCGCAGGCGTATGCAGAAAGCAGTATCTTCATTGTTTTGGCTGGTAACGTTTATGTGCTCGTTCGGTCAAGGCATCACTCATGTGTCGGCAAACTTCCTCGGCAATGACATTAACAGGACGATTGGTGTCGATAATAAAAGCATTCTTACGGCTTTCGGCAAATGCTCGGTAGGCATTGCGTTGTCGCTCGGTCTCTTCTGGCGTTACCTCGCTCTTACGAGCCTGTATCACGTCGGTAGGGGCATCAAGTACGAACCAAAGTTGGGGTTGTGGCAGGAGTTTTCCCACAAAGCGCGTCAAACCGGCCGAACATCCGTTTCGATAGCGCAATGGGTCAATGAGAAGATCGTGGTAGTAACGGTCGAAAATCACCAGTGTGCTGCGAATCTTTTTTGGCACCACCAAACGAAGCCATCCCGTGTTGTAAAGTACAATGAAATAGCAGAGTTTCAAAAATGAAAGCCAGGGAGAACGTGGTTTCTGCTGATGTGGGTCGGTATTTGGCGTATCACTATCCTTTTGCGGCACGGGGAAAAGGTGATACTGCGCCATTTTTCGGAATGACGGCGCAATATTAGATTTGAAAGCATTAATAACCGTTGTTTTCCCGCTTCCGTCAGGTCCTAAGAACGCTACAACATATCCTGTCGGGTGCATAATGCGGCGTAGTTTCAAGAAACCGTCTTTGATAACGTCAATAACGGCCTTCCTGTGCGACTGATGGATGCTTTGCTGCAAGAAAGCCAGGTTTTTCAGCATACTGTCTAAATCATTGTCGCGCAAACATCTCTCAATTACCTGCAATGCTTCTTTTGTAAAGAAGTTTCCGGCTTCAAGTAAGGCCTTTTCTGGATTCTCAAGGAAACTGTTGCGGATATGCTCGAACTGTTCTACAGAAAGGTTGCGCTTGTCAATCTTTTTAAGCAGGTAGTAAATAAATTCCTTGTGAGAAGATAAAACATAGAACGTTCCCTGTTTCGATTTGCGGCGTTCTTCCAGCAAATCTTCGGCTGTGAGCAGTTTACGTCCCCTGCGGTAATAGTCTGTGCAGACATCCGGCTGAATAAACAGCGGTCCGTTTCCTGAAAAGTGGACTACAATATAGTAAAATGCCACTGTTTCGTGCTGGAAGCACTGAATGACTTTTGTTTCCGGCACTTTTTCTATTTCCCAGACGATGTGGTGAAACAGATCTATCTTGTTTTTTGGAATAACGATGTCAATATCGCTACCAATGGCGTCAGGATAGGTTTCTGTGCGCCCAACTAAAGCGTAAGGTAGGTTGTGACGCTCAAAGATGTCGATGAGTTGATAGAAAAGGGAGGCTTTATCCATGATTTCTCGTTTTCTTTCAGAATTTACTGTGCATCTTATGATACGAAAAGGAGCATATCAACAAAAAGGTCAGTATTTGAATGTAGAAATATCTTTTCCGCGGTATTTATGCTCCAGCCACCATTGTTTTAGGTACATACCATTTACGGTTTTCAGGAGGCGGTAAAGAATACGGCGTAGTTTCGACTCATTTTGATAGTGGAAATCGGCATATTCTTCACGCAAGAATTTGCGATCACGCGCCCAAATATTGTCTGCTGCGTTATCACCATCGGTAGATGTCTTTGTCCCTTCATAAATGCGGATGGCTCCCAGATGTTTTCCGGTATATGAAATCTTATATCCGGCTCGTAATTGGCGAAGGAAGAATTCCATATCCATACAGGCGTTGCGCTCGATATTAAGGTAGCCAATTTCATCGAAGATGCGGCGACGCCACCACCAACCTTGCTGCGAAAAATAGAATATGCCGTGTCTATAGAAAGCGGGTAGGGGAGGCGGAACGATATTAAAGGATATGATGCGATCTTTGTCGTCAAAACGAACAACGTGTCCCATAAAAACATCGCTGTCCTTGTGTTCTGTTGCCAAACGTGCGAGTTCGTGTAGCGCACCTGGCAGTAAAATATCGTCACTATTGATCCAACCTACGATTTCGCCGGTAGCATGATGCATACCTTTGTTTATCGCATCGGTTTGTCCGTTGTCTCGCTCACTACACCACCAGTCTATTTTATCTGCGTAGCGTTTTATAATTTCTACGCTGCCATCAGTAGAACCACCGTCGCATACAATATATTCCAAGTTGGGATAATCTTGGTTTATAATGGAGAGAATGGTTCGTTCCAGAAATTTAGCCTGATTATATGAAGGAGTAACAACCGTTATTTTGGGGAATGGTGTAGCCATGTTCCAAGAGAAAATAATTAGAGTTAATAGTTTCTTCCGTTGCAGGGTGATAAGAGTCTCAAATGCTTATCTGCGAAGCTTTCTTTCCTTCTCCTTACGACGTAAGAAGCGCTCATAAGATTCTGCAAGGTGTTTCTGTTTGAATATGTTGTTGATTTCTGCATCGCTCTTGGAGAGCCACGTTTTATTCAGGCACAAACCAACGCATATCCAGAAGCCTACCATGATGAAATCGAAGAAATTGAAATCTGCCACGAAGTAGGCGATGTAGAAACCTAAGATATTCAATCCTAAGAACCTTATCCATTTGTTTTCCGAGCGAAAAACGGCATTGACCCCAGCATAAATAAAGAAAAATGCCAGGAAAATAGAAAATGTCAGGCCGGCACGCAAAGTATATTGCAGGAAAGTTACTTCGGAATTGGCACGATTCTGAGCATCTGCCGAGGAATGGCTGAAGAAGTATGAATAATAGGAAGAATATGCGCCCTTACCCCACATCCATGCATGATTATTGGAAAGGTCAAGCGCCATTTCTTCATATAGGAACGTTCTGGTGTCTGTATTACGGAGGTTAATGTTTTCTTTCTCAGAGAAAGGCCAGTATTCCTGTATCTTTTCAAATGCACTCTGAGCCTTATCAGACATGCTGAGTGAAATACTGAATGGCGAGATGGCGATAATGATAGCAACAGCTACGTTCAGCCATTTTTTCTGAACGATATATACCAATATGTAGGAGAGAACGAAAAATGAGAGGACGATAAGATAGCGACGCGTCGCACCAAGATATAAATCGATTTCGATAAAATTACAATATAGGCAGAAAGAAGTTATTATCGCGAACACTACACGCTGTGTGTTGCTCATAATGGGAAATAGCAGGCAGAGCAGCAGAATGATGCGGAGGTCGGGATACACACCGCCTAAATAGAAGAAAATAATTAAGAGTGAAATCCAGATACTGCCGTTGCGCAATGCTTTTATGCTGACTTCATTGCCTAAAAACATGTAGGCAGGGAAAAAGAACATGGGGGCAAATACGGGATTGAAGAACAAAGTGAGATAAAGGTCGCCCACCAGATATGCTGACGGATAGAAAATACCACGAAGTATGCTTACAAAGCCTAAAATAGTGAATATAACATTTCCAACCCGCGCGGCAAGTTTCATTTGTGCCCAGTGCTCAGCTGTTTGCGAAAGGATAGCAAATACCAACGAAGCATAAAGACATAGTCCGAGCATGATTTTCACTCCTGATACCAACTGATAACTATATCCCTCGTAGAAAGGAACGGTTATCAGGGTTCCAAAGAGCATTGCAAGGATGCTATATTTGCTGTATTTCGTCAGACGTGAATCCATTTATGCTTTTTCTTTCCTGTCTCTTGATTTATCAGGGGCAATTGTGGAGGTTTGAAATAAAACTTACTTATTCCAGATTCCTGTAGCGGAGCCGTGAATGAGTTTTGCTAATTGTATTCTTCCTGTCAGCGCCTGAAGCAGATATACTGCCGTAGGCAACAGCAATACGCCGGCCACTCCGAAACTCCGACAGGTGAAAACGAGTAACGGATAGGCGAAAACGGCGGATATGGTGTATATAATGGTTTGTAGTTGCACTTTTCCGATGCCGTTAATGAGGTTCATATACATACCCCCGAGTGTCTGTGCCATAACGAAGCACATCATCATGACGGAGAGCATGAACGGCATTTCTGTGCGGTCGCCAATCCAGAAATGGTAGAATATTCCGGAAACGGCAAGCATCAACAGGGCGCCGGGAATGAGATACAGATACATCTTCTCGAGGCGTTGCAAGGCACGTGTCATCCATCCTCTGTCACCCTTTGTCCACGCATCGGTAAATGCTGACCAAAATGGATTGATGATGATCAATGCTGCCATATTGATGATGTGGAAATATTTAAAGGCGATATTGTATTGTGAAACGGCCTCGCCATTCATTTCGCGTTTCAAGACAACGCTCACAAACTGGAAGATAAGCACCATTGAAACCATGATAAGGAAGAATTTCAAGCCAAGACCGATGATTTTCCCTGTCAGACTGAATTTTACGTCGCGCAAACGGGGCGAGAGGTGGCGGTAACGTTTTGTGCTGAACACGATAATGTTGCTTATCAGCGTGATAATGCAGGGCACACCGGCAAAAGCGAAGGCTAAATCGACGATGCTGCCGTTTTTCCAGATGATATTGAGCAGTATGATGGTGATAAGGGCTCCTATCTGCCCTAAACTGCGAATCAACTCGCCCAAAGCGGGGCGTTGGTCGGCAGTTAGAAGTGTGGTGACGGCATTGAAAATGAACGAGCCGCAGAAAAATATGATGATGACGTCGAAAAGCTGCTGCAACTCGGCATTATCCAATTGTTGCTCGTTGAGCAGACTGCACCAATCAATGAATTTATTTGCAAGCAGCAAGATAAGGCAGATGGATACGAAGATAATGGAAATCACAGCGTAGGTAGTGCTCACATACTGCCGCGCCAGGATGTCATTCCCCTGAGCCCGTGCTTCGGCAAAGCGGTTTCGGAAACCATGTACAAAACCTAAATCGAAATAGGCAAACCAAAGTATGATGGTACTCACGGTTAGCCACAAACCAAACTGCTCTGCACCGACATAGTCCATGGAAAGCGGGATGATAGAAAGCGAAACAATAATGTTTATCACCTTTAATCCTGCCGATCCAAGGATGTTTTTCTTAATATCCTTGGTGCGCTGGCTGCCATCCATTAGTTTCCTGATTTTTGCTGCTAAATCCATTCTTGTCTGCCCTGCAAAAGTTCCTTGTCTTCGGATTTTCTCTACTGTTTGGTGTCCTGATCTTCAATAACCTTGCAATACCAGCGGCTGATGCGTACCATCACGCCGATATTGGCGATGTTCTTGATGAAAAAGTACTGATTGTTGATTCTATGTAGCTTTCCCACCATTCCCTCGAACTGTCCGTGAACAACGCGTACTATTTTCCCGGGTTTTGCCTCGGCTTCTTTTTCGTTTAGGAAGACGGAACCTTTGAAGTCGGGGTCGCTGAACATGCGGAATACGCGCATTTCTTTGTCGGATACGATGTAATAGGATTTATTTTCCACCCTGCGGATGATGTAGTAGGGATATTGCGATTCTCTCAGGGCTGCATCGATCAGTTCGTCGCTCTTTGTGCGGGGAATAAACAGATAGTTGTGGATTGCGGGCTTCAAAACCACGTGTGTCTGGTCTCCCGCTTTGGTATGCTTTACCTTTTTCTCGTACATCATGGGCACAAAGGGGTTTAATCCCTGTTTTTTCAGGAAATCGCATACCTCCTGTTCGCGACATTGGAATGTGCGAATGGCCAGCCAGGTTAATTCCGCTTCGGGTACCGGCTTCTGTGGTTTTTGTGTTGTTTCGTCTATTGTTGTTGCCACTTTTGCTGTTTATTCTAATGGTTTTTAGCGGGCATATTCCTCCTACTCCCTCTTCCGACGCAGAGTCTGAGGAAGCAGCCTTCGCTTTTTCGGAAAAGTGCCAACCTGCTGGTGGCTTTATTCCACGCGTCAGGGCGCTTCTCCTACTTTATCGAAGGAATGTCCGCAAAGCCGCTCCGTACAAGAGTCGAATCTGTGGAAACGGCTCACGGAGTTGATGACTTTTCGTGCATATTATTTCGTATCCGACAGACTCCGAATCGGGGAGCGGTCGGAATTGGCGACAAATTTACAAAAAAAATGTGATATGGAGCGTTTCTGTGCTGTATTTTCGCTTTTTAGTACGGAAAAGTCGTAATTCTTAGTCTTTTTTGCGAAGTAAAAGAGTTATTCGCTTTGAAAAAAAACAGATCGAAAAAATATCTCGGAGCAAAATTTAATTATCTCGGAACTAATTCTATTTATCTCCCGATTAGTGTTAGAAACCGAATTTTCATCAGCAACTATGCGCCCTTTATTAGTCGGAAGTTTCGGGTTGTTTGGAAGTACGAAATATTACCTCCGAAAAACGCGCAAATAGCTCGGAGCTAATTTTTTTTATCTCGGAGCTAATTTTGAAAAGTGTTGAGCTAATTTATTTTTTCTCGGAGCTAAAAATTGATATCTCCGAGCTAATCGATCCTGTTTCGCTCAAAACGCCGATTTTTCGTCAGGAAGCGATTTTCAAGTGGCCGGATTTTTCCAAACTTTGCACAGTATATTTTGAAAAGAGGTCGTTATAACGGAATAACGGTATGACGTTCTGCCGAAAAACAGAACAAAATCAAAAAACAGTCAATTTTTCAAATCAGTTCTCTCGCAAAAACTCAAGAATTTCGAGGAATTAAAAAAAACTGATAGCGCAAATTATTAGAATCGGACAAAAAACGTCAATTTAATTATAAAAAATATTAAAATACCCTCGCGTTTTGAAAGAATATTCGCCTTTTTTTATAAAAAATGCGTATTTTTGAACCAAAATAATTGTTAATATGAATCTCTTATCCTTATTTAGATGGAAAAAGCCCGATTATGGTTCGTATAAAAAGTCAAGTCACGTAGAACTTTACGAACAAATTGCGAGGGAGTTCCGCACAAGTCCGCAGCATGTCTATGAACTCGCGCACGGAAAGTACGCTGCTCATTACACGGACAAACTTATTCGCGAAAAACTCATTTCCAAGGGGCTCATAACCACAAGTTTCTGAGCGTTGCTCCGATAGATAGACTGAATATCTCGGGCGAATTGCCGATAAACGTTTCAACGGATTTTTGTATCCTGACGCTACTTTTTGAGGCGGAATCCATAAAAAACGAGGGAGATCGCCTCTAAATTCGTTGCAATTTGATAAATTTGCAGATTATTCGGCATAAACCGTCGATATCCTTGCGCGGAAATGCCGAAAGTGTCAATTTTCCCCCGTTTCATCGGGAAATTTTACAACTGTCTTTGAATTAAGGAAACGAATAAACCGTGCATTTTCTAACAACTCAGAAATGAAAATATGTCTATCTTCATAAGAAAATCCATAGACCGCCTTCTCGAAGAGGCTGCCGACAGTAAGAAATCGGGACTGCGACGCGTTCTCGGCCCAGGTGGACTTATCGCCATCGGAGTGGGAAGCATCATCGGCGCAGGCCTGTTTAGTATTACGGGAACTGTAGCTGCCGAATATGCAGGGCCGGCTATCACGCTCTCTTTCGTTATTGCCGCCATTGGATGCGCCTTTGCCGGATTGTGTTACGCCGAATTTGCCTCGATGATTCCCATATCCGGAAGTTCATATACGTACTCTTATGCCACTATGGGCGAGCTAACGGCGTGGATCATCGGTTGGGATTTGGTTTTGGAGTACACCGTCGCGGCTACCATGGTGAGTATTTCGTGGAGTCAGTACTTTGTTAATTTTCTCGCCACCATAGGCATTTATATCCCGCACGAATGGGCTGCTTGCCCCTGGGACGGAGGATTTTGCAACCTGCCTGCCGCCGCTATCATTATCATATTGAGTCTTTTCCTGATTCACGGCACCAAAGAAAGCTCGGTATTGAATAATATCATCGTTTTCCTGAAAGTTGGCGTCATCATCACTTTCATTGTCTTGGGTTTCCAATATATTAACACCGACAACTATACACCTTACATCCCCGAATCTACCGGTAATCTGGGCGAATTTGGATGGTCGGGCGTATTTCGTGGTGCTGCCGTGCTGTTTTTTGCATTTTTAGGCTTCGATGCAGTCAGTACTGCGGCACAGGAAGCCAAAAACCCCAAGCGAAACATGCCTATCGGCATACTTGTTTCACTTCTCCTGTGCACAGTTCTTTATATCCTCTTCGGACACGTAATGACTGGCGTGGCAAATTACCATGAGTTCGAGGGACAGCAAGGTATTGCTCCCGTAGCCGTAGCTATCAACCACATGGGCACAATGAATGCCGAGGGCGTGATTCAGCCTGCGTATCCTTGGCTCAATAAGTGCGTGGTATTGGCCATTCTCATCGGATATTGTTCCGTTATGATGGTACAACTCTTAGCGCAGAGCCGCATATTTATGACTATGAGCCACGACGGATTACTTCCCCCCGTGTTCTCGAAAATTCATAGGCGCTATCATACTCCTGCCTTGAACAGCGGAATTTTTATGGTAGGCATATCTTTTCTTGCCATGTTCATACCTGCACGTGTGGCGGGAGAAATGACAAGTATCGGCACATTATTGGCTTTTACCTTGGTATGTGCCGGCGTTATCATCGTGAGAAAAACAATGCCTGACACACCACGCGCATTTCGCACGCCGTGGGTGCCTTGGATTCCCGTCTTAGGTATTGTTACCTGCATATCTTTGATGCTTTTCCTGCCTGCCGATACATGGATTCGCTTAGTTCTCTGGATGGTTGTCGGACTTGATATTTACAGTCTCTACGGTGTTCGACACAGTAAGCTGGAAAACGTACCGTTGCTCGGAGGTAGAAAAGGCGAGATGTCACTTTGCATTATCGGAGTCTTCGCTTCTGCACTTTGCATCCTCACCGGTTTTTGGCATCAGCAGACTGTTGGATGGCAGGCCGACAAACTTTTGATGAATATCGCCGTCATCTTCGGATTGCTCCACATCGGTTTTTATGCTTGGCGTATGTTTAAAATAGACTTCCGTTGAAATTTTCGGGCGGTGCGGAATAGTCTTGACAATAGCCGGAATATCAATTCATATCGTCAAAGAATTTTTTTGATAGCCTCAATAACATTTCATATCACCAAGGAATCAATATAGATTGTCACAAAAAAATAGAATACTATGAAGAAACTTTTGGTTTTTGCGCTTGCGCTACTTATTGCCCTGCCTTTATCGGCTAATGGTAAGAAGAAAATCCGTGTGGCTTGCGTGGGAAATAGTGTTACCTACGGGGCAGGAATACAGGACCGTGAGCACGACAGTTATCCTGCGCAGTTACAACGAATGTTGGGCGAGGAATACGACGTTCGTAACTTTGGACACAGCGGTACAACCTTGCTATTTAAGGGTTTCCGCCCATACGTGAAAACGGATGAGTATAAAGCGGCCATTGACTTCAAGGCAGATTTGGTTATCATCCACCTGGGATTAAATGATACCGACCCGCGTGCCTGGCCCGACCACAGAGAGGAATTTGTTGGCGATTATTTGGCGCTTATCGATTCGTTTCGCGTGGCTAACCCAAAGGCAAAAATCTGGATATGCCGCATGACGCCTATTTTCCACGACCACAAGCGTTTTGACAGCGGCACACGCGATTGGCACGCGCAGATACAGCAGGCTATTGAGCAGACTTCACGTTTTGCCGGCGTGCAACTGATAGATTTCTACGATCCCTTGCACCAGCATCCCGAGATGTTTCCCGATGCCTTGCACCCAAATCCAGCGGGTGCCAGGATATTGGCTACTAAGGTCTATGGAGCGATAACTGGCTGGTTCGGAGGATTACAACTTCCCGAACTTTATGGAAATGGCATGGTGCTCCAGCGCAATCGCCCTATCACATTGCGCGGTATCGCTGATGCAGGCGAAAAGGTGAAGGTGGTATTCGATGGGCAGAAGCAGGAAACGAAGGCTGCCTTGGACGGAACATGGCGTGTCTCCTTCCCGCCACACAATGCCGGTGGTCCGTTTACGCTTTCGTTCGCTACAAAAAGCCGTAAGGCCGAATATAATGATGTTTATGTGGGCGAAGTGTGGATTTGTTCCGGCCAGAGCAACATGGAGTTCCGTGTAGATCAGGCTAACACGACGGAACAGGATGTGAATGACGGCAAACGCCTCAGTCTCCTGCACCTCTATAATATGTCGCCTGAGGTAACTACGGATAACCGCGAGTGGACACTTGACGAAATAGCGAAAGTGAACCGTCTCGACCTGCTACAGAAAGGTCTTTGGGCAAGTGCTACGGATGCCGAGGCAGTAAAGAAATTTTCTGCCGTAGCCTATAATTTCGGTCGCGTACTGGCCGACAGTTTGCAGGTGCCCGTCGGACTTATCTGCAATGCGGTGGGCGGTACTACTACGGAATCATGGGTGAGCCGCACGGTGCTGGAAAATAAGTACTCGATGATTTTGCGTAACTGGCTCAACAACGACCATACCCAGGCTTGGGCACGCGGTCGTGCGCAGTTGAATCTGAAAAGGTCGGAGCGTCCCGAAATGCAGCGCCATCCTTATCAACCTTCCTACATGTTTGAAGCCGGTATCCTGCCGCTTCAGAAATACGACGTGCAGGGTGTCATCTGGTATCAGGGAGAATCGAATGCCGATAAGCCCGAATTGCATGAAAAACTCTTCACCCTTTTGGAAAAGAGCTGGCGCAGGTATTTCCACAACCGCAATATGCCATTCTATACCGTACAGCTTTCGTCTTTGAACCGCACTCATTTCCCGAAGTTCCGCCAGAGTCAGCAACAGTTGGCAGACAGATTGCCCAATACCTACATGGTTGTAACTTCCGACTTAGGAAACCCCACCGATGTCCACCCACGCAGCAAACGTCCCGTAGGTGAACGTCTTGCTGCCCAGGCTCTGCGTCACTCCTATAATTATAATATAGAAGATGAGGGACCAAAACCCGCCAATGCCGAATGGGAAAATAATTATGTACGCATCAATTTCACGCATGCCGACGGGATGACGCTCACATATGGCTTTGAGTTGATGGGACCTGACGGGCGTTATCACAAGGCTCAGGCCAAGGTGGAGGGAACGGCCATTATCGTGAGCGCTGATGGCGTGAAAAATCCTATTGCCGTGCGCTATGCTTGGGAACCCTATACTACCGCCGATTTAACTAACGCGCAGGGATTCCCCGCTTCGACTTTCGAGATGAAACGTCCGTTGCACAGTGCAAAACCCCAAAGGCACGACAGGAAAACCGACGTCGTTTCGGGAGCCTCTCCCCAGAAGAAATAGTTTGCGCGAAATATCCATATACCGATGTCCCGCTATTACGTTATCCCGACCTCTTTGAAAAGTGTTTCCTAGTGGAAAATGGGCAATATGGGCAGTATGGGGACAATTAGCTCGGAGATAAGAAAAAAATACCTCCGAGCTAATTTTTTTATATTGGTGTCCGGTAAAAGTTGAGAATCGCTAAATTATGTGTCCGCAGTGCTGA
>CAMVJO010000015.1 GCA_947167835.1 uncultured Prevotellaceae bacterium | reverse complement strand
AGCATTGGCTTCCCAAGCCGAGGGTCGCGGGTTCGAGTCCCGTTTACCGCTCAAATTTTTGTTATAATCCCCTATTAAGAGAATTTCCCAAATCGGAAATTCTCTTTTTTATTTTATAAGATTCTACGACAGCATCTATATTGAAATCCGCTTTCTTTGAATAGAATAAATTAGATGTAATATGTGATATGTAAGAAGTCGCAAAATCATAGTATCGGCTTAAAATAATGAGATTCTATAGCTCAAAATGCTTTGCAATCTTGAATTGTATTTCCCAGGCAATCGGAAACGCCCTTGGAACACTTAGTGTCTTTATCCAACTTGATTGTAATAGTCATGAATATACCGTCGTATGGTATTGAAAGAGTCAGATTCGTTAAGAACATTGCCTGAAGTACCCGTATTCACAACAAGTAAGAATGATTTCTTAGAGTAGAATGTTTCGCCGTATGTATTAATGTAATTTTCAACTGTACGCGATTTTGCCATAAGACATATCAATTGATATTCTTTATCAATTATGTGGAAGTTGCTTCTTGGGTGAGCCTTTTGTCTATGCTGGCTACTGGTAAGTAATATCAAATTCTCAAAATATGAAGCCAATTCTGGAAATTCTGACTTTGGGAAGATATGATGAACTTCAGTAGCAATGCCATTTGCCAAATCATCATGAACCTCACTAATAGTCCCCTGCTTTTCTCTTACTTTTCTAATTGCTTTATTAACCTGGTATTCGATGTAGAAATCCTGATTTATTTGCTCTATTTTAACGGCTACGGATTGTTTTCTAGTTAGAGCTTTTTGTTTCTTATTTTTATCTCTCCAGTTCACTCTATTATACATAAGATCATACCAATCAAGTATTTTACCATTACTCCCTGGCAATATATTGCTGTAAGCAAAAAGATTAAACACCTTGTGGAATATTCTATCAACATCCTTTTTAGAGTGAGTGGGAGTATTGGCGGAAATGAATCTATGGTATTTTGCATAGATATCTGCTTTCGCGGCTTTTCGATTAGAAGAGCATTTTTCTTTGTATTCATTAAAAATTCTTTTTAGACCGCTGTCAGATATAACTTTCTCAAAAAACTTGAGCATAAAATTATATGCGTTCCGTTCTTTAACAGAAAGGTATTCAAGCATTTCCAAGTCTGCAACAGAGAAATACAATTTTTTATCAACTTTATCGACCTTCAACACATGGGCATAAGCTAGCAATTTTAGAGGCTGGCAGAGAACTTTGTTATACTCGTTCCTTGCACTAGGGTCTGCTGGAGATGGCTTGCCAAAAATGATGCGACAATTATCAATAAAGAATCGTTCATCCCACAAATCATTTATCGTAAATGTCCTTGTGGCACAGGAAGTATTGAGAATACAATCCGCAATAAAACAGACAATGTCTGGAGTACATTTCTGGTCAACATACCTTGCATTATGAGTCTTTCGAATATCGAAGTCGTTGTATTGATTTAGATAATCATCAATATTTATCATAATTCTTTCATTTTTGTTTACCAAAGAAAAAGACAGAGTTATTATCAATATTGAGAGAACGAGTTCCACGATTTCGAGCAATGTTGTAGAATTTGCTAAATTCTTCGGTAGCATAATAAGCCAAATCCTCTTTTGTTACTCGTTCTCCATTGATTGTTGTGAGTATAGCCACAGATCCATCTGCAATACACCCTTTTGGCATAAAGCAGGCACGAGGATTGTATGAAAGATTAGGAACCAAGACACAGTCGATATGATTGAGATATTTACCAACTTCAAAATTACTGACATCATCAATATAAGTGTCATAGCCCTCAATGTCTATAATCGTATTGTCTCCTATATTACGAGACTTCAGTACACGAATCTTACCTTGCTTTGAAGTATTCGATTTAGTAAGAGTTCTGTCACGGAATGACTTGAATATTCCAAAAGCCATCTTGCTTGCAGCCTCATCGAAATCAATATTACGATAGATAAGCCAGTATGGGAAAGACGAGTCTGTTATATAATCCTGTGGTTTTACCTCAACAGAATTAGTTATGTAGGATTCAACTTTTGTCATATTCCGCTTTACTCTCTGATTTATTATGAAAGCGATTGTTTCTATCTTAACACCCTTAAAGCCTTTTTCGCCAAAATCAACGATATGGGTAATGGCTTTCTCATTCATCAGTTGGCGAGTCTTTCCAAATTCTGGAGCATTGATAAGGCTTTTGGGTACTATTAGCGAAACTACATCACCAAGTTGCATTGCTTTCTCGATAAAGAATGAGAATATGTTGCTTGTGTCTGTATTGACAACAGACTTCTTGTAAGCTGATAACATATGTTTATCTTTAACTTTCATGTAGGGTGGATTGCCTACTACAATGTCATATCTCTTTGGGAATGGTTCCAATAGTGTGTCCTTATTGATGAAATTCAAACGGACATTCTCAGGAAGAGGTATCGACTGCAAGATTTGTTGGAGTAAAACTATGCTGTCAGGATTGATATCAATAACATCAATATGCAGCTCAGCAACATTTGCATATTTCAAGAAAAGGGATGGCAAGAAGTTTCCGACACCAGTTGCAGGCTCAAGAATATGAAGTATTTTGGAGTCAGAATAGTCAGGCAAGTTCTTTACAACCGAATAGCAAATATCCTGTCGTGTATAATATGCAGCAGTCTCTGTTCTTGCGCCGTTAGCATATTCTGCTATTTTTGCCAAACGCACAAAACCAAACTTCTTGTTCTTCTTTACATATTTCAAAAGGTTCTCAACATCAGTCAGATTGTTCTTTTCAATTATTTCTTTAGCTTCCTGTTCTGTTAATTCTTTCTCGGCAACTTTCTCTTTAATTTTGTGTGCAATCTGCTGGAATATGATAGTGGGAACAGCCTCACCCAAACTTTGGCGAATATTTACTTCCCATTTCTTCAAATATATCTTCTTTTCTTCTAATGGCAATGAATTCAGTTGCTGATATGGGATTTCATTCCATTCAAATTCCTTGGGTACAGACATCATTAACATAACCTCACGAATTGAGAAAACGCGATTGTCTGTAGGATGAACGGTATTTTGACTTGCAAGAATGTCATTACGAGTGTGTACACAAGGGGGAACTTTATCCCAATACTGGCGAGTATATTTGTCACCATTTTTATTCTTATTAAATATAATCTCACCATCTTTTTCTCTATGAGGAATTCGAATAGGATCTTCATTGTCGAAAGCTGATTGGCCTTCCGTAATATTCTCTATCCATTCCAACATATGAGGTGCATAAGGACGGAAAGCGTGATAAATATCTTGATTCCATATCTCACCCATATATGTAAGATGTGGTAGATGTCCTATCGTTTGACGAAGCGTCTGCTCTTCCTGTCTGTCAGGGAATAGTTCAAGTGGCATTATTTCTTTTTGGTCTTTGCGTACACCAATAACAAGGGTTCTTGTTCTACTACTAGGATTGCCGAAATCCTTAAAATTAATAACCTTTGCTGCAATGTTATAATACCCAGCTAGGTCTAACTCAATCGCTTCACGAATGGGTTTATCTTGTCCGTCAATATCTGTACAGATAGACTTCATAAATGCTGGAACATTCTCAAAAACAAAAAATCGCGGCATAATCTGCCGTATCAATTTAATGGATTCTACCACCAGAGAATTACGTTTCAGTTCATCACCTTTCTTGTGATTGGCTACAGACATACCTTGACAAGGTGGTGTTGCTATTACTACATCCAACTCCACCATATTACGCTTGTTGCGCCAAGTCTGAATTTCACTGAAAACCTTATCTTGTGTTTCTTGTAGGGTAATATCACCACAAATATATCCACTTTCGTAACGGCATTTATGATTGTACTTCTGAACATTCAAACGACGTTCAATCAGCTCAACCGTTGCAACACAATCAAAATTCTCTTGTTTAAATCCGTAGCATCCAACACCAGCACAACTAAACAGACTTACATAAGTCATTCGTTTATGTAGTGGCATTGCTAAGGCATTGGGCTGCTGAACGATTTTTTCTAATGTAGTGTCTGTATATGTCTGCCAAATATCGAGTCGTTGCTTTTTGTATTCGGGGAATAAATGTTTTACAAACTGTAACTCAAAAACGATACGCAGGTCATTGGGGTCATTATCCAGTTCACCTTCACGGCGAGAACCGACACGAGCAATTTTAATCAGGTATAAATCCCTAATACCGAAATAATCCTGATCACATTGTTTGCCAATGTAGGGTATGAAATAGTATAGTTTGTTTAGAGCGACTGTAGACGGAAAACGTTTCCCAGAATAGTATAACTTAGCTGTTCCATCTAAGAAATGCTCCATGTTATCTTTCTTTACATTACAGACTAAAACATTCTGTGACAAATCCAAATCTTTCAAATTTATGTTCTGACTTGAATTATCGATAATTTGTTCTGGATATTCTGCCTGTAGCTGGAACAAATCCAATTGTTGGGGCTGAGGTCGTAAGTTGAACTTCGCCATATTATTTCCGAGACACGAAAAACCCCTTACACCTTTGAAAGAAAAGCGCAAGGGGTGTCATGCCCAAAAGAAGCGACTGGAAACGCTACAAGAAAAGCACAACAAGTCCCCTCACGCAATTTCGTGCGAGTACATTACGTCTTTTCTGCTTCTTGCGTTAGTTAGATTTCCAGTTCTCTTTTGACAGAAGCGAAATGATGCTCGTCAATATGGTTTAGTCAGTTTCTCTTTACTGTCTTCCTATTTTTTCTGACAAGCACCCTAAAGTCAGGTTAGTTTATACTATTGATTACTACAAATAAAAAAACGTGGGTGCTTAACGTCTGTTGTTCCGCTATTTAGGCTGTAGGATGCCTTTACCAATAGAACAACAGAGTAAGTCCCACGTTGGAGAATATAGTACACCCGTAAAGTGTGCTAGTGAGGACGTGTTTAGCCCTCGCAGCACACTACGGAGAGTATATATTACACCCCGTGACGACACGTCTGCATTTGTCTTTGATTGGTGATTTGAGGTTCCTACATTCAAATAGCCAAAAACAAAGCGTCAGTAACGCCTTTCTAATATGTAGTGCCCCGCCCAGCGGCTCCGCATATCTCAACATGCTTCACGGCCACAATGGGCAGATAGCGGAGACAAAGATACAAATTATAATTGGAAACTATCGCATGAAGGGAAAAAAGTGCAAGAAAAAATTGGAAAGTTCTTTCTTTGCTGTCTTCCGTTTCGGATAAATACAAGAGAAAACGGGGGCATATTTCATCCAAATTCAGATTCTCCTCGCGTTGAGAAAACATTCTCTTCGCCGTGAGAAAAGATTCTCTACGCGAAGAGAAAACTTTCTCAACGCGAAGAGATTTTATTTAGCAAGCAAGAATGGGCAAAAGGCGCCCTTTCTTTTAATGGGCGCTTCGCTTGAAATTTGATTTATAATTTGTCCCCACATCCATTTTTCAATTCTTAGAAGAGTAAAGCGGGAAAACCGTGAGCTCAAATTCTTTTTTTTTACAAAAATGCACTATTTAAGTTTTTTTTACTAAATTTGCCGAGAAATTAAAAAAACATCAATAATAATATGAGTGAAAAAATCGCACAGACAGGACGTATATCGCAGATTATCGGTCCTGTTGTTGATGTGACTTTCGAGACAAGTGGCGAAAAGGCCGACAAAGTGATGCCTCGCATACACGATGCTCTGGAAGTTACGCACCCCGATGGCAGAAAGATTATCATAGAGGTGCAACAGCACATTGGTGAAGACACCGTACGTACAGTTGCTATGGATAATACCGACGGACTGAAACGCGGTCTGGAGGTAAAAGTACTGGGACGTCAGATTTCCATGCCAATCGGCAATCAGATTAAAGGTCGTATGCTCAACGTTATCGGAGAAAGCATTGACGGCCTTAAAGATTTCGACAAATCAGACGGCGGATACGAGATCCACAGAAAAGCGCCCGATTTTGAAGAACTGAAGACCAGTAAGGAGGTTCTTTATACCGGTATCAAGGTGATAGACCTGCTGGAACCTTATATGAAAGGCGGTAAGATCGGACTTTTCGGAGGTGCCGGTGTGGGTAAGACCGTGTTGATTATGGAATTGATCAACAACATTGCCAAAGGCCACGACGGATTCTCCGTGTTTGCCGGTGTGGGTGAACGTACGCGTGAGGGAAATGACCTGTTGCGCGAAATGATTGAATCCGGCGTTATCAAATACGGAGAGAAGTTTATCGAAGCTATGGAACGTGGCGAATGGGACCTCTCGAAAGTGGATTACGAAGAAATGGCAAAGAGCCAGGCCACACTTATATACGGACAGATGAACGAACCTCCTGGCGCACGTTCCTCTGTTGCTCTTTCCGGTCTGTCTGTAGCCGAATCTTTCCGCGATGCTGATGCAGGTTCGGGCAAGACGAACGATATATTGTTCTTCATCGACAACATCTTCCGTTTCACTCAGGCAGGCTCTGAGGTTTCTGCCTTGTTGGGACGTATGCCGTCGGCTGTAGGTTATCAACCCACGTTGGCAAGCGACATGGGTGCCATGCAGGAACGTATTACCTCAACGAAGAATGGTTCTATCACGTCTATTCAGGCCGTTTATGTGCCTGCCGACGACTTGACCGACCCTGCTCCTGCCACGACCTTCACGCACCTTGATGCAACAACCGTGTTGAGCCGTAAGATTACGGAGCTTGGTATTTATCCTGCCGTTGATCCCCTGGATTCCACATCACGCATCATGGACCCCAACGTGATTGGCGAAGACCACTACCAATGCGCACAACGCGTTATCCAGATTCTTCAAAAATACAAGGAGCTGCAGGATATTATTGCCATTCTGGGTATGGACGAATTGTCGGACGAAGACAAACTCATCGTGAACCGCGCACGTCGCGTGCAACGTTTCCTGAGTCAGCCCTTCACAGTTGCCGAGAAGTTCACGGGTATTCCCGGAGTAATGGTACCTATCGAAGAAGTGATTCGCGGTTTCAATATGATTATGGACGGCGAAGTGGACGACCTGCCCGAACAGGCCTTCCTGAACGTAGGAACCATAGACGAAGCCATAGCCAAAGGCAAGAAGTTGCTTGAAAACGTTTAGTAAATCGAATAGTTAAAAGCAAAAATAGAATAATCAGAACACAATATGCTGAATATCATTATTGTATCGCCTGAGAAAACGCTATATAAAGGTGAGGTCGAAAGCATTATTGTTCCTGGAGAAAAAGGACGGTTCGAGGTGCTGACAAATCACGCCCCTATCGTTTCCATCCTCTCGAAAGGAAGTATTGAATGTCATGGAAAAGAACGCTTCACATTCAATATAGAAGGAGGATTCATCGAGGTGAAAGAAAATAATGTCTCCGTCTGCGTAGAAGCATAAAGAAAAAGAAGTAACAGATGCAAAACAAAACAGCATTGACCATAGCCCTGAACGGATTGATGTATTGCCTGCTTGCTCCTATATTATATATTATGGAGTATTACATAGGCGGACAAGAGATTATCAGGATGGCATTACCATTATGTCTGCTGGCGCTGTTTTTCTTCCTTGTTACTTCTTGCGAGATGCTCATAGTCAGACAATGGAAGGCGAAAAACAGCAAGATACTCACCAATGGCTATCTGATGCTCAAGATGATGCGCCTGTTGCTAAGCGTGATATTGCTCACATGCTATCTATTGCTTAAAGGTCCGCAACCCTTGTACTTTGCTATCTCGCTTCTCGTATTCTATTTTGCCGCTATCATTTTTACTACCATCATTTACGTAAAATCCGAACGTAAACAAACAAATGAAAAAGACAAAAAATAATATTTTCATCTATTTAATCCTGTCATGCCTCCTGTTTCTCGCGCCTACACAACTGCTGGCAAACGAGGTAAAAGAGCCGATTGACGTAAAGGAAGCCATACTCGGACACATGAGCGACGCTTACGAATGGCATATCACGACATGGGCCAACCATAAGCACATATCCATTTACCTTCCGGTAATAGTAAAGCATCATGACGGTGGTTGGGTTGTGTTCTCGTCCGAAAGATTCCACGAGAGTGCAGACCACACGTACGATGGCTTTTATATAGACGAAGCACGACAGGGGAAAGTATATGAAAAAGGATATGAAGACCGCCCTTGGGACATTTCCATCACAAAGGATGTAGTACAGATCTGGATTAACGTCGCCATTATGCTGCTCATCTTCATTCCTTGCGCCCGCTGGTATAAAAAGCATCGCATAGAAGACGGAGCACCAAAAGGCTTCGTGGGAATGATAGAAGTACTGGTTATGTCTATCAATGATGACGTGATAAAATCAAGTATCGGAGAAAAGCACTATCGCAAGTATGCGCCATATTTGCTCACAGCGTTCTTCTTTATATTTGTGACCAACCTAATGGGATTGATTCCCTTCTTCCCGGGTGGCGCTAACGTGACTGGAAACATTTCCATCACATTCCTCTTTGCCATGATGACATTTATAGCCATCAACCTTTTTGGAAATAAGGAATACTGGAAAGAAATCTTCTGGCCGGAAGTACCTCTGGCCATGAAGTGCCCTATCCCATTGATGCCCGTCATAGAACTCTTCGGTATCTTCACAAAGCCTTTTGCCTTGATGATACGTCTTTTTGCCAATATGCTTGGCGGACACGCTATCATCCTGTCACTCACCTGCGTTATCTTTATCACTTTCCAGGTGAGCGCATATATCGGTACTCCCCTCTCCATCCTGAGTTTTGTGATGATGATTTTTATGAACTGCCTCGAACTGCTTGTAGCATTTATCCAGGCATACGTGTTCACAATGCTTAGTGCCGTATTTATCGGACTGGCTCATCCTGAACACCACCACTAATAATAAAGGAAATAAGAAAGAAATAAATAATTTATATCAATAACACTAAAAACATTATTCATTATGTTACTTTCAATTTTAGAAGGAATGGCCCTTGCAAAGGGTATTGCAGAATTAGGAGCCGGATTCGGCGCAGGTATTGCAGCAATTGGTGCAGGACTTGGTATTGGTAAAATCGGTAGTGCCGCAATGGAAGCCATTGCACGCCAGCCGGAAGCAACAGGCGACATCCGCTCTAACATGATCTTGGCAGCTGCCCTTATCGAAGGTGTAGCACTTTTCGCCGTTGTAGTATGTCTGCTTGTTCTCTTTGTATAAAGCATTGATTTATTCATCTAACAGACAAACCACAGTAATATGCAAAATTTGCCATCCATATTGACACCTGACTTCGGTTTGATATTTTGGATGTCTTTGGCTTTCCTTATTATTTTAGGAGTACTCTATAAGTTTGTTTTCCCAATTTTGATAAAGAGCGTTGAGGATCGTAAAAACTATATTGACGAATCTCTGAAAAGCGCTCGTGAAGCCAACGAAAAACTGGCGAATATCAAAGTGGAAAGCGAGAAACTCCTGAAAGAAGCCAGAGAACAACAGGCCGAAATCATTCAGTCAGCAATGGCAACCCGTGATGATATCATCAAAAAAGCACGCAGCGAGGCTCAGGTTGAAGGTGCCAAACTCATCAGCGAGGCTAAAAAACAAATCGAAGCCGAAAAGGAAATTGCTCTTCGTGATATTCGCGGGCAAGTTGCTGAACTGTCCTTGCAAGTAGCAGAAAAAGTGGTTCGCCGGCAAATTGAAAACGATACAGAACAAGAGAGGTTTATTCAAAGACTTTTGGACGAGGTTGTTGTAAACAAGTAATAAAACATTTTGTATATGGATATAGGTATTACAGCATCTCGTTATGCCAAGGCGCTTCTTGAGTTTTCAACTGAGAACAAAGAAGAACAAAAGGTATATGAAGAAATGACGACTGCTGCTGAAATGTTCAGAAAGTTTCCGCAGACACTCTCCTATCTTCAGAACCCTGCCGTGAGCAATGAGCAAAAGAAACAGCTTCTCTTCGGAGCCTGTGGAAGCAATACTGAGAAAATCAGCAGCTCTACACAGAGATTCCTGCAATTGATTGTGAAAAACAACCGCACCGACCTGATGCCATTTTTTGCACAGTCATATATTACGCTTTACCGCAAGACGAAACGTTTTATCAAAGGAAAACTGACTGTACCTTGCGAGATAAGTGATGAAGCTCAGGAACGTTTCAAGAAAATTGCCGAAGAACTGTCAAACAGCAAAGTGGAGTTCCAAGTGGAAGTGGCACCCGAAATCGAAGGGGGCTTTGTGCTTGAATATGATTGCTATCGTTTAGATGCAAGCATACGCACACAATTCAATCAACTCCGCCGTAAATTAGTAAAGTAGTTGTATAATCATATCGGGCATTACCGAATATTTTACAACTACACATAAATCATTCATTAAACATAGATTAAATTTAACTATGCCAAATACAATAAAGCCAAGTGAAGTAAGTAGCGTACTTCTCCAGCAGTTGCAGAATATTGAGACGCAACTCCAATTTGAAGAAGTAGGCGTTGTACTGACTATTGGTGATGGTGTTTCCCGCGTGTATGGCTTAACCAATGTTACCGAGAATGAATTGGTAGAGTTTGAAAACGGAACGATGGGCGTAGCCATGAACTTGGAGCAAGATAACGTTGGTGTGGTTTTGTTCGGTTCATCTGAAGGTATTAAAGAGGGGCAAAGCGTAAAACGCACAGGACGCGTGGCTTCTATCGAAGTTACAGAAGATATGCTTGGGCGTGTAATAGACCCACTTGGCCAGCCTCTTGACGGAGGCGCAGCCATAGGAGGAGAGAAATACCTGATGCCTCTTGACCGTAAGGCTCCTGGTGTGATTTACCGTCAGCCCGTGGATCACGCCTTGCAGACTGGTATCAAAGCCGTGGACTCTATGATTCCTATCGGACGCGGACAGCGCGAATTGATCATTGGCGACCGCCAAACTGGTAAGACGGCCATTGCAATCGACACCATTATCAACCAAAAAGAAAACTACGAAAACGGAGATCCCGTATATTGCATCTATGTAGCCATAGGTCAGAAAGCTTCTACCGTAGCAAATATCGTAAATACGTTGAAAGAGCGCGGAGCCATGCCTTATACGATTGTCGTAGCAGCTACAGCAGCAAGTCCTGCCGCCATGCAGTATTATGCCCCGTTTGCAGGAGCCGCTATCGGAGAGTTCTTCCGCGACCAAGGTAAGAATGCTCTCGTTGTGTATGACGACCTTTCAAAACAGGCCGTAGCATATCGTGAGGTATCCCTCATCCTGCGCCGTCCTTCCGGTCGTGAAGCATATCCTGGCGACGTGTTCTATCTGCATTCACGCCTTTTGGAACGTGCTGCACGTATCAACAACCAAAAGGAAGTAGCAGAAAAAATGAACGACCTGCCGGAATGTTTGAAAGGTAAAGTACAAGGCGGTGGTTCGCTTACAGCACTTCCTATCATTGAGACACAAGCAGGAGACGTGTCGGCATATATTCCTACCAACGTGATTTCCATTACCGACGGACAGATATATCTCGACACCAACCTCTTCAATAGTGGTGTGCGTCCTGCAATCGACGTAGGTATCTCGGTATCGCGTGTTGGTGGCGCGGCACAAATCAAGAGCATGAAGAAAGTAGCCGGTTCGTTGAAGATTGACCAAGCGCAATACCGCGAACTCGAAGCCTTTGCTAAGTTTGCCAGCGATATGGATGCGGTAACAGCCATGACTATTGACCGCGGACGTAAGAATAGCCAGTTACTTATTCAGCCACAATACAAACCATTCCCCGTTGCCGAGCAGGTAGCCATACTCTACTGCGGCATCAATGGTTTGATGAAGGATGTACCGCTGGACAAAGTAAGAGAGTTTGAAACAAACTTCCTACAAATCGTTCGCAGCAGTTACGCAGAAGAAGTCCTGAAAGCTATCGAAAACGGCAACCTATCCGATGAAGTTACTTCACTCATCAGAAAAGTTGCTGCCGATGTAGCCAGTCAGTACAAATAACCATTAAATGTTAGATTCATGCCCTCACTGAAAGAAGTCAAGACGAGAATAGCCTCCGTGAACAGCACCCGAAAAATAACGAGTGCCATGAAAATGGTGGCCAGTTCTAAACTTCATCGCGCACAGCAGAACATAGAAAATATGCATCCGTATGAAAGTCGCCTGGACGAAATGACAAAATCATTCGTCTCGGCACTCGACGGAGGCGTATCTTCTCCATACGCCGTGCAGCGAGAAGTTAAGAATGTTGCTATTTTAGTCTTTACATCCAATTCCAGCCTGTGCGGAGGCTTCAACAGCAATGTCATCAAGGCAATGCGACAGCAAGTCAAAGCATATAAAGATCAAGGCATACAGGTAAAATACATTATTCCCGTAGGCAAAAAAGGCTGGGACGCTGCAAAAAAACTTGGGTTTACAGATTCACCTGCTTTCCATACGTTATGCGAACATCCCTCCTACTCCGGTTCGCTGGATATCTCGCATAAACTTATGGACGACTTTCTAAAAGGCGAAATCGACAAGGTTGATATTATTTATCACCATTTCAAGAGTTCTGCATCGCAAGTGCTTACGCAGGAAACATTCCTACCGATAGAAATCAAGCCTGCAAATTCACGAAGCGCCAAGATACCCAACTATATCATAGAACCCTCTATCGAGGCTGTCCTGGAAAAACTCATTCCCAAGACACTCTGCCTGAAAGTCTATACGTCTCTGCTCGATAGCATAGCCAGCGAACACGCCGCCCGCGTCATAGCCATGCAGATTGCTACCGATAATGCCGACGAGCTCCTGCAAGAACTCACTCTTACCTACAACAAGACACGTCAGCAAGCCATCACAACAGAACTGTTAGACATAGTAGGCGGTTCTATGCAATAAACGATACAAAAGCGCCAAAAAGACTGAAAAAGCATACAGGCTGAAATAGAATTTCCCAAAGATTTAATTCTTTTTCGTAGAACAACCCCACAAGCAGCGAATACTTTTGCATCCGTAATACTTCGGTATTGCGGATGTTTTATTTTTTGCTAATCCAGGAAACGGAAGTTTCACATTTCTCCAATTTCCAACTTTTCTCATCGCGAAGAGGAAATTTTCTCAACGCGTGGAGAATGTTTTTTCATCGCGAAGAGACAATTTTCTCAACGCGAGGAGAAGCCGACATATCCCAGCAAACAAACAAAATGTTATATCTTTAACCACATTTTGAAAGTTTAAGGTGGGGAATTGACTTTGTATGCAAAAAAAATGCGTATCTTTGTAAACGAAAATCGGTAGTTTTATTTACAACAAAAGCTTTTGAGTATGTTTACACAATATGCAGAATCTCAACATGAGACCTACACCAAGGCTATGGAGTTCTTCAAGCAGAATCCTCAACGACTGATTGAAGTTGAGAAGTTCGTAATGAATGAGATACTGCATTTCATAGATATTCACCAGCCAGAAATAAAACGCGACTACGATGAAGCATCATATCTCTATTCGTTTTGGAAGAATTATCCTCCCGAAGATAGAGGAAGAGCACCCAAAGGCGACCAATATCCTTAGATAGAAGTTGGTGAACAAGTCTTTGGAAACAAATTGCATCGTCATTTCAACGCAAATTTCTCTGTAAAGGATTCTGGACTTCCCTCTGGAGCAGATGATCGTTGCATTATTTCAAGTGAACGCATCCGTCAGATTTTAGGCATTACCGATTCCGTCTGGGTATTCATAGATATTAAATCAGCAGGTCCACGTGACGATTTCGACCATGCCGTAATGTCGCCTTATCAAATCTCTGGTTCTGGAAAATGGTTAAAAACCGAAGACGGTGTATCAAACAATCCTATTAAGGCCAAGGGCAAATTGGTGACACACGATTTTTATTGCTCATTATCCCCTATTTATGTATTGAGTGACGGCACGGTTGCACCTCTCCTGACGTTTGTTATTAAACCTGTCTATCGTATGCTCAAAGATGAGCATGAAAAGACTATAGGCCAACCACTTGAAAAGATAAAACTGGCAAGCATTCCCAATGGAATCCTACTAACACAGAATCCGAACTATAATAGGAAATACCCAGGGCTTTTCTTTCCTGGAAAGGACGACAGGAGTAAAGACAAGAAGAAAATGCGTGCTCGTATATCGTTCAGTTTATTAAGAGATATAGCCGATTGGCGAATAAAGGAACTTGAAGTTTAAAACGCTATAACCATGTTAGATGTTAATCATATATATTGTGGCGATTCCCGCATACTATTGAAGGAAATAGAGCCTGATTCTATAGCCTTGTCCTTTTGGTCGCCTCCCTATTTCCTTGGAAAAGACTATGAGCAGGGGATTTCATACGAGCAGTGGCAAAGTATGCTTAAAGAAGTCATCACTTTGCACTATAATATCTTGCGACCTGGCGGTTTCATGGTTATTAACATTGCTGACATCCTTGCATTTCAAGACGAGAGTATGCCTCGCATACAAGCAGACAATCCTGCTAACAAAAAGTGCTCTGTTACGCGTGAGATGGTGTTAGAAGCAAAACGCTTGCATCCAGATTATAATAGAGATCAACTTGCAGAACATTTGCATTGTAGCGAACAGACTGTTGATAGGCGTCTCAACGGAAATAACATCCGCGGTGGACGACATTCTGTTGGCACACATGTAAAACTTGTAGGTGGAAACCTTGAACAATACGCTTATGATGCAGGACTATTCCTTTACGATAAACGCATTTGGGTAAAAGACCCTGCTTGGGCCAATAGCAAGTGGACTACAAGTACATTAAAGGCTGTGAGCGAAACAGAAGATCTTTATGTCTTCTGGAAACCTGGCAGTTATACAGTTAATCGCAATAGGCTTTCACCAGCTGAATGGAAAGAATGGGGACTACGTCAAGTTTGGAACATTCCGAGTGTAAGGGCAAACGATATTCATCAAGCTATGTTCCCTATTGAGTTGGCTTACAGGGTTATAAAACTTTATACCGACGAAGACGACATTGTTCTTGACCCATTTATGGGAAGTGGAACAACAGCTTTAGCTGCTATAGAAGCGAATCGACAATACTTAGGAATAGAATTGATGGAGCAATATGCAGAATTAGCCTGCAAAAGAGTAAAAGAAATGAATTGCGCCCCCAAATTGGCTTTTGGATGAGTTGCAATTGAACTTAGATTAGTGAACTCTATTATTTATGGAAAGCATCGAGCTAAAAATTAGTTGGTTTGATGCTTTTTATTTCCATTAAAAAGTAAAGTACACCCTAAATGTTATAAACAAACCATAATAGGTGTATTATAGTGTACAATAGTTTTGCCTTGCCAAAAGAACCTGAAAATTATTAAGCCAGGTTATTCTTATTGTAACCCATCAATTTCGGGTTGGAGCCAACCTTTATGTCTTTTGCAGGTAAGAAATCCCTTTATCTCTGCTTGCGATAGGAAATGCCGTTGAAGGTTAGGAGATTATCAACAAGGGTATAATCATAGACTACGGTTTCCTGTTCTGTATCCAGATAAAGGCGTGTGAGAGAAAGACGGTTTTTTGTGGCTGCCCACTTTATCTTGAAGAGATCGGTAGTTTCTTCGCCTTCTGTCACGTAGATTCGGCCTGTTTTGTCGGCATTGAAAACGTAATGCCAGACATCCGGATCGTTGGCCGGGTATTCCGAAAAAGTTCCTACGAGTTGCCTTTCGTAGGAATTGAGTTGTGAAAGGTCTTCACCGCTTCCTTCTATTAAATCTTCTGCATCATTTACCGCACTCCCCTCAATTTTAGAACAGGAAGGGAGTAGGATAAATGATGCAGAGACTAATAGTATAAGGAGTCTGGAGTAAAGACGCATATCACCTGCTATTTCTCTTCCGCCTGCGAGGGTTTTCCCTCTTTGAAGATGAGCGTGAAGAGTATCAGCACGAGCAGGGCATAGCCTGCGAAGATAAACCATGAAGTGCGCCAGCCCTCAAGTTGCAGCAGGGCTCCTTCTTGTGAGAAGACGAAGTGATTGACAATCTGTTCGGCAGAGAGCGTACCGATAGTGGCTCCAAGTCCGTTTGTCATAATCATAAACAATCCCTGGGCGCTGCTTCGTATATTTTTGTCGGTATTCTGATCAACATAGAGCGCTCCGGAAATATTGAAGAAGTCGAAAGCCACGCCGTAAACCACGCAAGATAAAATAAACATCCAGACACCTGGGCCTGGGTCGCCGCCGCCGAAGAATCCGAAGCGGAATACCCATCCTGCCATCGCTATCATCATCACTTTCTTAATTCCAAAATGTTTCAGAGCGAAGGGAATAAAGAGGATGCAACAGGTTTCAGAAATTTGCGAGATGGAAATCAAAACATTAGCGTGCTCTGCACCAAAGGAGTGCTTGAAAGCATCTATTTCTGCAAAGCTACTGATGTAAGGATTGGCGTAGGCATTCGTGATTTGCAGGGAAACACCAAGGAGCAAGCTGAAGATAAAAAATATCGCCATCTTCTTCTGTCCAAGGAGCTTGAAAGCATCCAAACCAAGCGTCTCAACAAGTCTTTCGCCTTCCTTCTTCGGTTTTGTCGGGCAATTAGGCAAAGTCAAAGTATAGAGTGCAAGCAACAGGCTCAGGCATCCCGAGAGATACCATTGGTTTGCATTACTCTGGAAGCCGAGAAGATCTACAGACCACATGGTGCAGAGAAAACCAACCGTTCCGAATACACGGATTGGCGGGAAGTCGCGAGTGGTATCCATACCTACAGAAAGCAAAGCGGTGAAAGCAGCCGAATTGCTCAATGCAATAGTAGGCATATAAAAGGCTACGCTGACACTATATAGCAAGAACAAAGTGCCAAACTCCATCTGGGGAGTAGTAAAAGCGTAGTAGGCTGCGCCAATCATGAATAAACCTGCGATTAGATGGCACAATCCCAGGAGTTTCTGGGCAGGAATCCATTTATCGGCCACCATTCCCATAAGGGCAGGCATGAAGATGGAAACAATACCCTGAACGGAGTAGAATTTTCCGATGTTCGTTGCAAAACCAGCGTTTGCCAGGAAGTTACCCATGGAAATGAGATAAGCACCCCATACAGCAAACTGCAAGAAGTTCATCAAGATTAAACGCACACGCATGAAATTGCGAGTCTGTACCAGACTTGTTTCGGTATTTGTCATATTTATAAATGATTATGTGTTATTCACAGATTTATCTCGCACAAAAGTACAAATAATATTGATTTGGAGAATACAGACTGAGATTGTTTTTACATCATATCCCCTACGATTTTTGTATGAATGGACTACGGCATAAAGACCTTAGACATCTCCAAAAAGACAAGGGACATCTCTAAAAAGATAAGGCACATTCTCAAAGAGATAAGGGACATCATCCTAATACCTCTTGAGCTTTACCCTATCCATTTCGCGCTTGTCGGATTTTTCTTTGAGAGAAGCACGCTTATCGTATTCTTTCTTACCCTTACATAGGGCTATATCGAGTTTTGCACGGCCATTGTCGTCAATATACAGGAGCAAGGGAACGATAGTCAGGCCAGGCGATTTGGTTTCGTTCTGCAAACTACGGATTTCCTTCTTATTGAGCAGGAGTTTGCGGTCGCGACGAGAAACATGATTGTTGAACGAGCCAAAAGTGTACTCAGCTACATACATATTCTTTACCCAGACTTCGCCATTGCTGATGAAGCAGTAGGTATCTGCCAGCCCTGCCTTGCCTTCGCGGATGCTTTTTATCTCTGTTCCGCAAAGTACGATGCCGGCTGTGTAGCGGTCGATGACATGATAGTCAAATTCCGCCCTACGATTCTTTATTTGAATTTTCTTCTGCTTCATGTTGTTTTCTAACCTGATGAAATGCTATTCTTTTACGACAGTAGCAAAACTTTCGATGTGCTCATCTACGTATTCTGCTATCATGGCCGTCCATTCTTCCTCTTGCTCTACAAACAGGTCGTCCAAATCGTCGAAATCAGGGAACTGCTCAAACAATGCCATGAATTCTTCATCCGAACAATCGGCCTCAATCTGATCTTTATGCCTCAAATAGAGTTTTCTTCCTTTGTTGATGACTTTTGCCAGCTCGGGAATTCCCCAAATCTTCATCATCTTGGCAAAAGGATTGAAGAAAAAGAAAGGTCCGTAGCCGTTATGAATCAGTTGTATGAATCCTCCGTCCATTACTTCCTCGCGCAGAATGCCGTATGCGTAGAGCGTAGCCTGATCTGCGTTGAGTTGCGAAAGTGTCTCGACATTCAGTTCATTTCCAATGGCATTTCCGATGCCTTTTATGAAGACATCCAAAAAAGCATCAAGGCCTTCGCTTACTGAGGCCTTGATAACTGATTCTTTAATGAGGACTTCCATTTTTTAGAACTCGGCCGTTTTAGGAGTGCGCGGGAAAGGAATCACGTCGCGGATATTCTGCATACCGGTTACGAAGAGTATCAGGCGCTCGAAGCCAAGTCCGAAACCGCTATGCGGACAAGAACCGAACTTGCGGGTATCAAGATACCACCACATGTCCTTCATCGGAATATCCAACTCGTTTATTCTGCCCATCAGCTTATCATAATCGTCTTCGCGCTCACTTCCGCCAATAATCTCGCCAATCTGCGGGAAAAGTACGTCCATAGCACGAACGGTCTTGCCGTCGTCGTTGAGTTTCATGTAGAAAGCCTTGATTTCCTTCGGATAGTCTGTCAGAATTACTGGCTTCTTGAAATGTTGCTCCACAAGATAGCGCTCATGTTCGCTTGCGAGGTCCATACCCCAGGAAACAGGGAATTCAAATTTGTGTCCGTTCTTGACAGCTTCCTCCAAAATGCTGATACCCTCGGTATATTTCAGACGAACGAAGTCGTGTTCCAAAACAAAGTGCAGGCGCTCAAGAAGCGTGTTGTCAATCATTTTGTTAAGGAACTCCAAATCATCCTGACAGTTGTCTAAAGCCCAGCGAACGCAGTACTTGATGAAATCCTCGGCCAGATCCATGTTGTCGTTTATGTCATAGAAGGCAACTTCCGGCTCAATCATCCAGAATTCTGCCAAGTGGCGCGGGGTATTGGAGTTTTCGGCACGGAATGTCGGGCCGAAAGTATAGATAGCTCCGAGAGCCGTAGCTCCAAGTTCGCCTTCCAATTGTCCGCTCACGGTGAGCGAAGTCATCTTGCCGAAGAAATCGTCAGAATAGTCTATCTTGCCCTCTTCATCCTTCTTCAAATCGTAGAGGTTCTTCGTTGTAACCTGGAACATCTCGCCTGCACCCTCGCAGTCGCTGGCGGTAATGATAGGAGTGTTGAAGTAATAGAATCCGTGCTCGTGGAAATAGCGGTGGATAGCCATAGCCATATTGTGGCGGATGCGCATTACTGCTCCAAAGGTGTTCGTACGCAGACGGAGGTGTGCATGTTGGCGCATATACTCAAAGGACTGTCCTTTTTTCTGCATGGGATAATCCGAGCCGCAGGCACCAAGCAACACGATGTCGGTAGCCTGTATCTCGCTGCTCTGACCTGCTCCCTGGCTCTGCACCAGTATTCCTTCAACACTGAGGCATGCTCCCGTTGTAATCTGCTTTATCAGTTCAGGGTCGAACTTCTCTACATCTGCAACGACCTGAACATTCTTGATGGTTGAGCCATCGTTCAATGCAATGAAGTTTACGGCTTTACTGCCGCGCTTTGTGCGAACCCAACCTTTTACACAGACTTTTTGGTCGAAGTCTGTACTCTTCAGTATATCAATAATTTTTGTACGTTTCATTATAGTAAAATTTTAATGGTTATTCAAATGAGCCCATACGCAGGAAATTCACTTCGGCTTCGGTTAAATAGCGCCAATCTCCGCGACGCAGGTTCTTCTTAGTGAGACCTGCAAAGAATACGCGGTCCAGTTTGGTAACATGATAGCCCAAAGACTCGAATATGCGGCGCACGATACGATTCTTTCCGCTGTGGATTTCGATACCTACCTGCTTCTTGTCGGTTGCGCTGGTATATTGTATGTCGTCTGCCTTAATCATTCCGTCTTCCAGTTCAACACCTTCGCTAATGCGTTGCATATCTGCATAGTTCAGACTCTTGTCGAGAAATACGTGGTAGATTTTCTTTTTCATATACTTAGGATGCGTAAGACGTGAGGCCAATTCGCCGTCGTTGGTAAGCAAAAGCACACCGGTCGTGTTGCGGTCAAGGCGTCCTACGGGGTATATTCTCTCAGGTCCTACTCCCTTGACGAGATCCATGACAGTCTTACGATTCTGCGGATCATCGCTGGTGGTAACGTAGCCTTTGGGTTTATTAAGCAGCACATAGAGTTTCTTTTCTATCTTGATAGCCTGGTCGTGGAAGAGGATTTCATCCGTACGACGCACTCTTACGCCCAGTTCTGTCACTACTTCGCCATTTACTTTGACTACGCCTGCTTCAATGTACTTGTCTGCATCACGACGTGAGCAAACTCCGGCATTTGCCAGGAACTTATTCAGACGAATCGGAGCATTGGGATCGGTAAGTTTCTCATCGAAGGCCACACGGCGCTTTCCGTTATTATAAGGTGTACGGGGTTTCTGTCCGAAGCGGGACTTGAATCCCTGCTGACGGCCATCGCCCTCCCCTGCTCTGATGTAACTTCTCTCTCTGCGGAATCCTTCTCCCTGGCGCTCCTGATAATCATTATTGCCATAGCGGGAATGTCCGTTTCCGCCACCATAGCGGGAATATCCGCCGTCATTACCGAAACGACTGGGGCGGCGATTGCCATAAAAGCCGTCCTGCGAACGATATCCGTCACGATAGCCGTGATTGTCTCCGCGACGTTCGTCATTATTGAAGCGGGGACGCTGTCCGTATGCCGGACGACTTTCATAATGTGAGTAGTTTTCTCCACTTTGACGCGAACGATATGGTTTTCGTGCACCATAACCCGTGCCACGTCCGTAATCATTGTTGTAAGATCTGCCTTGAGCCTCACGGCTGAAGTCATCTTGATTGTTTGCTTGGTCTCCCGACCATGTGTTTTCGTTCATCATTTTCTTTGCTTTATGTTATAAAAAAATATCTTTCGTCAAATCATTTATCATACGTTCCGAAAAACAATTTCCAGGAATGGAAACAATGCAAATTCCAGAACAATCTAAAATATCGCGCAAATATAGGCATTTATTTCGGACTATCGCCATTTTATGCTGCAAAATAGTGTTGGAGAATCCGTAATTCCGCCTGTTAAAAGGGATTTTGGTAATAATAGTTAGCAGATTTAACTATTCTCAACGCGATGAGAAAAGATTCTCAACGTGATGAGAAAACTTTCTCAACGCGAAGAGAAAACTTTCTCACGGCGAAGAGAAATTAAAGAATATGCAAAAAATCACATCAAAATGCGGATAATTACATAAAAAAAAGTAAATTTGCAGATTGAACGTTGTATTAGTATTATGTAAATATATTGTTAAATTAAAAATATCAAAACTATGGAAAAAATCAAAGGTCTTATTGACGCTCCATTCACCCCCTTCTATCCTAACAAGGAAGTAAACTACGAAATCATTCCGGAATATGCCAGTCTCTTGGCTCGAAACGGTTTGAAAGGCGTATTCATCAACGGTTCCTCAGGCGAAGGCTATATGCTCGACGAGGATGAACGCATGAAACTGGCAGAAGCCTGGGTTAAGGCCGTGCCAAAGGATTTCAAAGTCATCGTACACGTAGGAAGCACCTGCGTACGCAGCAGTAAGCGCATGGCCGAACATGCTCAGGCCATAGGAGCATGGGGTATCGGCGCAATGGCACCTCCATTTCCCAAAGTAAATCGCGTAGAAGAGCTCGTAAAATATTGCGAAGAGATAGCTTGCGGCGCACCTAACCTGCCTTTCTATTTCTATCACATTCCAGCTTTCAACGGAGCCTTCCTTTCCATGTATGACTTCCTGAAAGCCGTAGATGGTCGCATTCCTAATTTCGCAGGTATCAAATATACTTTTGAGAGCCTGTACGAATACAACCGTTGCCGCCGTTATGCCGATGGCAAGTTCGACATGCTTCACGGACAAGACGAGACAATCCTTCCCTGCTTGGCTATGGGTGGCGCACAAGGCGGCATTGGCGGGACAACAAACTACAATGGCCGTTGCTTGACAGGCATACAGACTGCGTGGGAAGCCGGAGACCTGGAGAAAGCACGCGAGTTGCAGAACTATGCTCAGGATGTTATCGACGTTATCTGCCACTTCCGCGGAAATATCGTGGGAGGAAAACGCATTATGAAGCTCATCGGTTATGATCTCGGCCCGAACCGCACTCCTTTCCAGAATATGACGGACGAGGAAGAGGCACGTATGAAACAAGAACTCGAAGCTATCGATTTCTTCAACCACTGCAACAAATAAATTGCCACACAGTTTTCTGAAAACCTATGAAGAAATACGTTTTATACCTACTTTCAGCGCTCCTGTCCCTTACGGTAGCAGCGCAAGATGCAGGCACGACAACGTTATATAACGATGTAAGTTTCAAATCGCTGACACCCTTTGCCGAAAACGGCAATACAGGCGTATCGGCTCCCTTTGCAGGACTGGCAGACGGCAAACTCGTCGTGGCAGGTGGCTGCAACTTCCCCGGAACTCCGGCAGCAGACGGCGGACAGAAGGTATTCTATTCGCAAATATACGTCTTGGCCGATCCTTTGAACGGCAATTCCAAGTGGGAAGCCGCAGGCCAGCTCCCTACCCCCGTGGCATACGGCGCTAGCGTGACGGTGTCCGACGGAGTAGTCTGCATCGGCGGTACTGCTGACGGAGTAACAAGCCTGAAGTCCGTGATGCTCATCAACGGCAAGGGAGAAGTGAAGCAACTGCCGGAACTTCCCGTCGGTTTAGACAATATGGCTGCCGGATATGGCGCAGACTATATTTATGTAGCCTGCGGTAATAGCGAAGGAAACGCCAGCAAAAAGGCCTATCGCCTGAAATATCCTGACGGAAACGCATGGGAAGAATTGCCCGACGTACCTGGAACTGCACGCCTGCAACCTGCCGGAACATATCAGGCAGCCAGCGTGGGAGGAAACTTCTATGTGATGGGCGGTTACGACCCTGCTACAGGAAAGGTACACACCAACGGCGTGTATTACAATCCTAAGGAAAAGTCTTGGAAGGAAACTGCAGAAATCATCCCCTTCGGTGAGACAGAGGCCATGACACTTGTCGGCGCAACCTGCGTAAATAGCGGAGCTGCCCACGTTATCTTCTTCGGAGGCGTGAACAAAGGCATCTTTGAGCAGGCTCTCGAGCGCATTGCCAAGATCGGTCAGAATCAGCTCAGCGAAGAAGACTTGGAACAGCTCAGAAAAGAGCAGGATGAGTACATGCGCCAGCCTTCCGAGTGGTATAAATTCCACAACAACCTGCTTATCTATCATACCGTCACCAATACTTGGGTGCGCCACTTTGAAAGCGACCTGATAGCTCGTGCCGGTGCTGTGGCTATCCCCATGAAAGACGCTTCAGGCCACACTACTTGGATTTTGGTAGGCGGTGAGGAAAAGCCGGGCGTACGTTCTGCAGCCGTTACCGACGTGGATATGAGCTATACCGCAAACTTCGGATGGGTGAACTGGTGCGTGCTCGTTTTGTACCTCCTTTCGATGCTGTATCTGGGATATTACTTCATGAAACGCGAAAGCAGTTCTGAAGACTTCTTCAAGGGCGGCGGACGTATCCCCTGGTGGGCTGCCGGTATCAGCATCTTCGCCACTATGCTCTCAGCCATCACCTATATGTCTATACCTGCTAAGGCGTATGCCACCAACTGGACGTACTACCCCATGCAGATTATGATTTTGCTGGTATCTTTCCCCGTAATAAAGTACTACTTGCCATTCTTCCGTCGCCTGAACGTGACAACGGCATACGAGTATCTGGAAAGACGTTTCAACTACGTGATGAGACTTATGGCCAGTGTGCTGTTTATCGTGTTCATGGTAGCACGTATGGCACTGGTATTGTTCCTTCCCTCGTTGGCAATGACAGCCGTGACGGGCATCAACATCTTTATCTGCATCATCTTGATGGCGGTCATCACGATAGTTTATTGTACGATGGGCGGTGTTGAAGCCGTAGTCTGGGGAGATGTCATTCAGGGCATCATACTTGTCGGCGGTGCTATCCTTGCTGCAGGTTACCTGATTGTAAATACCGGTAATGGCGCAGGAGACTTCTTCGACATCGCATTTGCCGATGATAAGTTCCGTATGTTTGAATGGAGTTTCGACTGGCGTAGCGCTACCTTCTGGGTAGTCATCCTGGGTGGTATAGGAAACAACCTTATCTCCTATACCAGCGACCAAACCGTCATTCAGCGTTATCTTACCACGAAGGACGAGAAGAGTGCTGCACGCGGAATCCTGACGAACGGTATCTTGAGCGTTGTGGTAACCATAGCATTCTTCACTATCGGCACAGGACTCTATACTTTCTTCAAGACACATCCTGCCGAAATGGACATGACAATGGCAAAGAGCGACGCTATCTTCCCATTCTTCATGATGAGCCAACTTCCTGCAGGACTTGCAGGACTTTTGATTGCCGCCGTCTTTGCAGCAACCATGAGTACTATCGCTTCTAACATCAATAGTGTTTCCACAGCCTTTACTGTTGATATATGGAACAGATATAAGAAAAACGTAACCGACGAGGGTACGCTTCGCACAGCACGTGTTGCAGGCGTGATTAGCGGTGTCATCGGTATGCTCATCGCCATTCTGATGGCTACCGTAGATATTCAGTCTCTGCTTGACTATTTCAACACCATCCTCGGACTTCTGAGCGGCGCTATCGGCGGCGTATTTATGATGGGCATATTCTTCCCACGCATAAGTGCCGGAAATGCTTTGATAGGCTTTGTTTGCGGAACGGCAACGGTATTCTATATGAATTTCTATACGGAAGTAAACTTCCTGCTCTTCGGATTCGTTTCAATGCTGGTGAGCGTAGTAGTAGCACTCCTGCTCTCTTTTGCTTTCCCCAACAAGAAACAACAGAACGGACTTACCTGGCAGACTTTGCCTAAGGAAGAAGAATAGATTAACCATGAAAGTCTCTGGGAAATACGGAACAACATCCGTCATCTCCCTGAGACTTTCACTCCTTATTATATATTTAAAGCAAAATGGACAAATCATTTTTTGGAGTTTCAGAGAACTGCCGCACAGAAAACCGCAAACAATTGTTTCGCGAACTGGCAGATCTCTATAAGAAAGAGTTGCTTGAAAGCGTCATACCATTCTGGATGAAAAATTCCGAGGACAAGGAATTTGGAGGCTACTTCACTTGCCTTGATCGCGACGGTTCTGTTTATGATACCGACAAATTCATCTGGATGCAGGGACGTGAAGTGTGGATGTTCAGCCGTTTCTACAATACTATCGAGAAACGTCAGGAATGGCTCGACTTTGCTATTCAGGGTGCCGAGTTCTTAAAGAAATATGGGCACGACGGAAATCTGAACTGGTACTTTGCCATCGATCGCGAGGGACATCCTCTGGTTGAGCCCTACAATATTTTCTCATACACCTTTGCTGTCATCGCATTTGGTCAGCTGAGTATTGCAACAGGTAACGAGGAATATGCCGAAATTGCCCGCAAGACATTTGAAATCGTGCTGAGCAAGGTGGATAATCCGAAGGGAAAATGGAATAAGGCCGCTCCAGGAGCACGTAGTCTGAAGACATTCGACCTTCCCATGATACTTTGCAACGTTGCCCTCGAGATAGAACCGTTGCTTGAGCCGGAATTCCTGCAAAAGACGATTGACACTTGTCTGCACGAGGTACTTGATGTCTTCTATCAGCCACAACTCGGTCTGATTGTCGAAGCCTTGGGAAAAGACGGCCAGTTGGTAGATTGCTTCGACGGAAGAAAGATGAATCCAGGCCACGCTATCGAAAGCGCTTGGTTCATTATGGACCTCGGAAAGCGACTTGGACGTCAGGACCTCATTGAAAAAGCCGTGAAGATAGCACTCAACGAAGCAGAATACGGATGGGACAAGGAATATGACGGCATCTTCTACTTCATGGACCGTCTTGGGCATCCGCGCCACGAACTTGAATGGGATCAGAAGCTTTGGTGGGTACATTTCGAGACACTTATTTCCATGATTAAGGGATATCAACTTACAGGAAACGAGGAATGTCTGGAATGGTTCCGTCGCGTTCACAATTATTCCTGGACACATTTCCACGATACCGAATATCCCGAATGGTTTGGCTATCTAAATCGTCAGGGCGAGGTAATTCTGCCTCTTAAAGGCGGTAAATGGAAAGGTTGCTTCCATGTTCCCCGTGGTTTGATGAACGTATGGCTCATGCTCGAGGACTTAGCAAAATAGAATTGACTTGATTCCTAAAAATACTGGAGATTCTGTTCGGAAAGTTTAAGGGTTTTCGTTCAGAATCTCCAGAATCCCTAAAGAATAGCACAACCCTCTAAAAATAATTATTATGATTATAGCAAAAACAACGGAAGGACATCGCTATGATGGCGTACATCCACGTCTGAAAGCCCTGTTCGATTACATAGAGCAACACGATTTAAGAGAAGTTCCCGCAGGTCGCATAACGATTGACGGCGATAATCTCTTTATCAACGTGAGCGATGCTACTTTGAAGACAAAGGATGCTCAAAAGCTCGAAGTTCATCGCAAATATATCGATGTGCATTTCCCATTGAGCGGCAACGAAATCATCGGCATCCGTCATCTTGACACTTTGGACGAGAGTGACGCTCCTTTTGACGAGGAAAACGATTTTGCCCTCTACACGGCTGCTGCAGATAACTACATTGTGCTGCATCCGGGCGAGTTTTGCCTTGTTTATCCCGAAGAAGCTCACGCTCCTATCATAGGTACCGGCAAATTGCGCAAGCTTATTGCAAAGGTGCTGATATAATAACGGATTGTTCTGCTGACAACTCCAATTAGTAAGGTAAGTTTGCTTTTCATAAATAGTTATTTCTAACACGACGTACTGGAAAACAATTAGAACACGAAATATATGCCCTATCCATTTACAGAAGATGACAAGATGTACGAGGTTATCAGAACCGACTACCACTTGTTGAATATGATGAGCCGCTTTGGGATTTCCCTTGGCTTTGGCGAAAAGACGATTGGCGAGGTATGCGAAATGGAAAACGTAGATACGACGACTTTCCTGATTATCGTCAATTATCTACGCGGCATACGCGACACGGGAAGCTACATATACGAGCAACTCTCCGTAAGCACGCTAATTACCTATCTGGAAAATGCCCATACCTTCTTCCTTGACTTCCAACTGCCCTATATCCGCCGCCGCGTGATAGAAGTGGTGGACTGCTCATCGGAGAACAAAATCGGTATGCTCATTATCAAATTCTTCGACGAGTATATAGCTGCCGTACGCAAACACATGTTGCAGGAAAACACGAAGGTTTTTCCATACGTCAAGAAACTCCTGCACGGAGAAAGAGTCGAAGCATACGATATGGCCATCTTCTCCAAAGGGCACGACATGATAGAGAGCAAACTGAAAGAGCTCAAGAATATTATCGTCAAGTATTACAAGACGGATACGGACGTCAATCAACTTAATAGCGTACTTTTCGACATCTACAACTGCGAAGACGACCTTAGAGCCCACGAAGAAATAGAAGACAACCTCTTTGTACCGGCCGTTAGGCATTTGGAGAAAACCGTAGGCAACCTTTCAGGCACAGACAGCAACAAAACGAAACAAGACGAGGAACAACTCTCTGCCCGCGAGAAGGAAATCGTGCAATGCATCGTGCGCGGCATGACTAATAAGGAAGTGGCCGAAGAACTCTTCATTTCGCTCAATACCGTCCTGACGCATCGCAAGAATATTGCCCGCAAACTCAGCATCCACAGCGTGGCAGGCCTCACCATCTACGCCATAGTAAACGATTTGGTAAAGATAGAAGACATAAAGGTAGGCAAATAACGCACGACTTTCGCTATTAAGCATCCATAGTCCGTACAACAAGTAAAACAGATAGTCTGCAATTCCCCAAAGGAGCAGATTATCTGTTTTTCTTATGCTTAACAATCGAATAGTATCTTCGAGACAATAGGAAAACGCTCATGGAACAATTAGTAAAATCCCCTACCCTCAAAAGTCCTGATTGAGAAACAAGATTTTCACATGTTCATTTACTTTTTCCTATCCCAGTTTTTAGTTTTTTATATGCTAAGTTTTCTTAGTATCCTCGTGGAGATACTCCAGTATCCTCGCGGTGATACTTCAGTATCCCCATGGAGATACTAACGTATCCTCATGAGGATACTATAAAAAGCAGGAATAAAAAAACGAAAAACCGCATGGAAGTAAATGAAATCTGGCATATAGGAACAGAATGGTATGATAGCGAGAAGAGAATGAGCATACTAAAATAATTAAGGGTTGTTCTAAAAATTAGGCTGTTTTGATTTGCTTACACTCTCTATAC
>CAMVJO010000014.1 GCA_947167835.1 uncultured Prevotellaceae bacterium | reverse complement strand
AAAATCATCTTTTCTGCAAAATACAATCACTTTTATGCCTTTTTCTTCACTTTTGTATCCTTTGGCTCCAAACTTGCAACCTTTTCATCCAAGGTTGCAACCTTTGAACTGGAGGTTGCATCTTTTGCATCAATACTTGCATCCTTTTCTTCGTCTTGTGACAAGACTTGTGACAAGGCTTGTGACAAGGCTTGTGACAAAGCTGGGGACAGCTGGGGACAGCTGGGGACATTGCCATTTTTACCGCCATTTTTACCACCAACATTACCGCCATTTTTACCGCCATTATCTGTTGCATAGCTTGGGTGCAATCCCCATTCATGAAGGAAGCAAAGAACGATCTTTGCTTGGCAAAGCGTCAGAGCCAAGCGCGGGAACATCCATTCAGTAGGGAACAAGCGAAAAACATATATTTTGCGATTTAAGTTCGATTTTTGCGAGGCGGTGGTAAAAACGAGGTTAAAACATAGTTGAATTCCAGTTTGAGTATTTTCTCTTCTTACATAAATTCGCAATAGCAAGCATGCGATTTTTGTCATATAGACCTATTGTTTCGGTAGATAAATGTTAAAAACGACAACAATAAGACTATTTATAGTCCTAAAAGCTTTGTAAATTCAAATTAAATCGCTAATTTTGCAGCAATTCTACAAAATCAAGCGTATAATGATATTAAAAATCGAATTTGAGAATTTCTTTTCTATTAGAGATAGAATAAGAATCGACTTCAGAGCAGGAAACATCAATACAGCTCTTGCACGGGAGTTAAGCCATAATGTGATGGAGTGGAACGGTGTGCCCGTACTTAAAACTATTGGCCTGTTTGGGCCTAACGCTTCTGGCAAATCGAATATTCTGAAAGCCATTACTTTTTGCTGTAGAATGATTTTGGAGTCACACCTCTACAATGAAGGTGCGACATTCAATTTCGAACCTTTCAAATTCGATGGCTGGCAAGATAAATCAAGTAAGTTCTTGATTGATTTTGTGTACGATGACGTGGAATACGAATATGCTTTTGAATTAACACATGATCATATCATCAGTGAAAGTCTATATCATTACCCAGTTGGCAGACGTGCAAAAATCTTTGTTCGCGACGCTGACGGAAAATACAGCTTTGGTACAGGCGTTATGGCTAAGCCTTCGGATGTGGTTACAAACACCAGTGAAAAGAACCTTTTCCTAAGTCGTGCCAGCTCTATGAACCGTGATATAGCACAAAGGTTATATCGTTATTTCATGAATCAATTCCTGCTTGGACTTGTGAATGTGAATGACATGATGGTGTTGGATAGTTTCAATGCTTACAAGAAGGTGATACTCAAAGCACTTGAAATATGCGATACAGATATTACTGACATCGAGGCAAGGAAAGAGCAAATGCCGGCTCCTGTGGTTGTGCCTGGACAAACGGAACTATCATACAAGCTGGTGGATGTGCTTCGCTTCAAGACGTTCCATCGCAACCAAAAGGACATTATGTTCGACATGGACATGGAAGAATCTAATGGTACAAGAAAACTATTCCAGATTCTGATACGACTCTTGGATGTGGTAAAGAATAAGAAGAGCATTATGATGGACGAGTTTGACATGGGACTTCACACTCGTCTGGCTGATTTCATTCTCGACTTGATTCATGCCTCAGAGAGCAGTCAGTTATTGTTCACATCCCACAACACGAACCTTATCGATGTCAAACGACTGAGACGTGACCAGATTGTTTTTGTCAACAAGTCGGAACAAGGTGCAACGGAAGTGTATTCTTTATATGACTTCAAGGATTTCCGTGAAAATATGGATGCCGAAAAGGGATATATACAAGGACGCTTTGACGCTGTGCCTTATGTTGATTCATCGGTGTCAAGTATCAAACAATTATTGGAAGGTTGATTATGGCAAGCAAAAGAGAACCGTCACCATCTTTGCGAATGCGAAAGATTGCCCTTGTTATTTGCGAGGGCGAGACAGAGGTCTGCTATATCAACCTTCTAAAATCGTGGCATAAGTCACCCATCAGAATCATTTCGCACATAGAAGGTACAAAAATCACACCATCGTTGGTTGAGAAGCGTACAAAGGAACTCAAAATCTCACAATGGGATAAGGTGCACACATTCCTCATGTACGACATGGATGTACAAGCCATCAATGAGAAATTGCGTAAGTGCAAGGCTGAAATGCTGCTGAGCAATCCTTGTTTTGAAATATGGTTGCTGCTTCATGCTAAAGACCAGAAGGCTGCAATAGAAACGGATGCACTCATTAAAGAGTTGAAGAAAAGCGCTCCTGTGTGGAAGAATTATACCAAGTCAGCTTTTACCGATACACAAAAGTCTTTCTTGAACAACAACACGGATATTGCTGTTACAAGAGCCAAGAAACTACGTGAGTTCCAGAATCCTTCAACAGGCATTTATAAATTGATTGAATTTCTTAAAGAGGTAGGAAGTAAAAGGAATGTTGTAATATGATTAAGTCTATAAAAATCCTGAATGAAGCCTCGTTTAAAGAAGAGGTAATGATTGAGAACCTGCAAAAGGTAAATATTATCTATGGTGCTAATGGTACTGGAAAAAGTACTATTAGCAAAGTGTTGAGTGATACTGAGGGTAAATATCCTGAGTGTTTTATTGATTGGACTGATGATACTCCGCTTGATGTTTTGACATACAACAAAGATTTTCAAAATCGGAACTTTGTTGAAAAAATGCCTGGAATCTTTACCATAGGTGAAGCAACTATAGAAGAAGAGAAAAATATAAAGGAAAAAAATGAGCAACTCAACCAAATAGAGGAAGAAGGGAAAAATTATCAGAAGAATATCGATAAACTAAAAGAAAAGAAAAATACGGAAGAAAATGATTTAATATTGTACCTATGGGATAATGTTTATAAGAAATATCCAGAGTTTTCTGATGCTTGTAAAGGATTTAAGTACAAAAAAACATTTAAAGACAGGCTGGTAGAATGCTTTGATTTATTTGAAGATAATGTATTGGATGTTGAAGTCCTACGAGGAAAGGCAAAGCAGCTTTTTGGTGAACCTCCAATCTCACAAACTCATATAGAAACTGTAGACGCTTCAGTCTTATTCGCTATTGAGGAATCTGAATTGTGGAGAAAGGTAGTAGTGGGTAAACAAGATGTAGATATTGCTGCTCTGATTAAGAAATTGGGGATGTCTGATTGGGTTAGCCAAGGACTACAGTTCGTGGAAGATGAAAGTGATGTCTGTCCTTTCTGCCAGCACCATACTATTAATGGAGATTTCAGGAACAAACTGAATAATTTCTTTGATGAGGGATATAAGAAGGATGTCGCTGAAATAAACAACATGCAAGCCAACTATAAAGCATCTTGCGACGATATTGTTTATAGGCTAAAAGTTATGGTAGAGGGGCAAAAAGGTATGCCAAAGAGCTTTCTTGATATAATTCAGATTGAATCTTTAATCAAAACTTTTAACGCGACGATTTCAGAAATATCTGGGATTATGACACAGAAGGCAAAGGAGCCAAGCAGGCAGATTGTATTACCTTCTACCAAAGATATAATTGAGGAAATAAATGCTCTTATCAATAATGCAAATGATGAAATTGTTAAGCATAATACTCTTGTGAATAACTTTAATAGCGAGAGGGATAATCTGATAAAAAGTATATGGCGGTTTTTCGTGAAATCAGAATATGCAAAACTGGAAGCCTACGATAAATTGTGTAAGGACACTGTTAAGGGCGTATCTGCTTTAGACGTGAAGATTAAAGATGCAAGAAAGAGGTATTTGGAATTAAGGGATGAAATCAGAACACTTGAAACAAATATGACTAGCATAAAGCCTACAGTCATTGAAATGAATAAAATGTTGTCTGGATTTGGCTTCACCGGTTTTCACATTGAAGAAACCGTTGAAGGCCATAATCAATACCACGTTATAAGAGAAAATGGAGAATTGGCGTATAAAACACTAAGTGAGGGTGAAATCACTTTCCTGACCTTCTTGTATTATATGCAGCTAGTGAAAGGTAGTTTTAACGATAGTGGTATTACCAGTAGAAGGGTGTTGGTTATAGATGATCCTGTTTCAAGTTTGGATAGCAGTGTTCTTTTTGTTGTAAGCACGTTGATTAGGGAGTTATTCACAACTATTCATGAGGGAAATACTAATATTAAGCAGGTTATACTGCTTACTCACAATGTTTACTTCCACAAAGAAGTTTCTTTTCTTGATAGATATTGCAAATGGAGGGATGATGTTTATTTCTGGATATTGAGAAAAAATGACAATATCTCTTCAATACAACCTTTTATGAAGGATAACCCTATAAAGAGTTCATATGATTTGCTATGGCATGAATACAAAAACTCTAATCATGTTAAGTCGCATGTGATAATACAGAATATCATGCGTAGGATTATTGAGAACTACTTCCAGATATTAGGTGGATTTAGTCCTGAATATATCCTTGAGAAATTTGATGTTCCAGAAGAAAGAAAAATATGCAGATCTTTGCTAAGTTGGGTTAATGATGGTTCTCATTCTTTTCCAGATGACATCTTCGTTGAATTGTCTGATGAGCAGCTTGGACGTCATAAGGCTGTGTTCAAAAAAATATTTGAGAAGATGAATCAGCTGGAGCATTACGAAATGATGATGCGACCAGTTACTAAAGAAGGTGAAAGTAGTGTTAGTACTGAAGAGAGTTAGAGTATGCCAGCAACAAAGAATGCCTTTGAGAGGCATAAAGTATTAGACAGATGCTTCAGAGACCGAAGCAAAAGGTACTTTATGGATGACCTGATAGATATTGTCAATAAGGATACATACTATTATTATGGGACTGAAGTCTCAGATAGAACCATCAGAAAAGACATCAGCTATATGATGGATAGTGAGGGCTATTCTGCCCCCATCAAAAAAGGCATGGTGGGGCATAAGGCCTATTATTACTATAGTGACCCAGACTTTTCTATTATGAATATGCCCTTAACCCAAGAGGATATGGGGAGACTGGAGGAAATGATAAGGATGCTTGGCAGGCTAAAAGGTTTGCCCAACTACCTTTGGATAGAAGAAACACTGACTAGATTGGAAGATACGTTCCATCTAGGCGAAAGGCCTGATGGCATTGTTGCTTTCGACCACAATCCTTATTTAAGAGGCATGAAGCACTTTGAGCCACTGATGGATGCTATTATGAATCAAAAAGTACTATACGTATATTACTATAAGTATAGAAAGACCACCAAGAAAAGGGAAATACATCCTTACCAATTAAGGCAATTCAACAACAGATGGTTTTTAATAGGAATGGAACCAGACATGGCAGATAAACTGCCATTAGTGAACTTGCCTCTTGACCGTATAGATAAGTTTGAAAAAGCAAAAGATGTGGTATACCAAACTTATCAAGGAATGGACTTTGACGAGTACTTTGGTCAAGTGGTAGGTGTGTCTGTCAATATCAAAGCGAAAAAGGAAAAAGTTGTGTTAAAGGTGGGATATCCTGATGCAGAGTATATGATTTCCAAACCGATGCATAGCAGCCAGAAGATAATTGAGCAGAATGAGAACTATGTTTTGATAGAGATGAGCCTAATTTTAAACTATGAATTTGAGACTGCACTGCTAGGGTTTATGAACAACTGCCAGATAGTGGAGCCAAAGAGTTTGCGGAACAAAATAAGAAATAGAGCCGAGGAAATAGTTAAAAATTGTAAATAGGAGAGAGATTTCTATAACAATGAAGTAAGGCTGCAATGTTAGACCCTACTTTTGCGGTGTATATTTGAATTAATAACAATTCTAAAAGATTGAATTATGAGATTGACCGCGAAAGAAATTATTGCAGATTTCGATGCTCATCTTCAGAAGAGTTCGAAACAGTATTATTCTAACTTCTATGTTGGAATAACAAATAACATTGAGCGCAGGTTGTTTACTGAGCACAATGTAAGTAAGGAAAATGCCTGGTGGATATACCGTACTGCTACAGACAAGGCTACTGCCCAAAAGGTGGAGGAGTACTATCTGGCTAAGGGCATGGAAGGTGACACAGGTGGAGGTTCTGATGACAGTGTATATGTGTACTGCTATGAAATTACTAACACCACTAAAGAGTAAAAAAACATGCAGTATCAAGTTTACGACCTACATCAGTGTAGTAAGGGGGAACAGGTCCAAGTAACACTAAGTGGCAATGCTGCCAACGTGAGACTGATGGACAGTTCTAACTATAACAACTACAAACACGGGCGCCGCCATAGCTATTATGGCGGACTCATGAGGCGTTCACCGTCTGTACTAACGATTCCTCGTTCAGGTCATTGGTATGTGACCATTGACCTTGGAGGTTTAAGAGGTTCTGTAAGATCTTCTGTACGTAAACTGCCCAGCCCTCTACCTGAATACAGAGAGCCTCCTTTGTCTTCAGTTCCCTCATTGTTGCATAAAGAGCCTATTACTATTGGTGACTCTGAAGACAGTTATATGGAATATGATGTGTTTATCTCACATGCTTCTGAGGACAAAGATAGTGTAGTACGCCCTTTAGCGCAGGCACTAGTGGCCAAAGGGCTGAAGGTTTGGTATGACGAGTTTGAGCTAAAGATTGGCGACAGTCTTCGAAGAAAGATAGACAGCGGCTTAGCTAAGAGCAAATTTGGTATCGTAGTTCTGTCTCAGTCTTTCATAAAAAAAGGCTGGACTAACTATGAACTAGATGGAATTATTTCTAAAGCCAACACAGGAGAGCAGGTGCTCCTGCCTATTTGGCATGGCATTACCAAACAAGAGGTATTAGACTACTCTCCTTCACTCGCTGACAAAGTGGCCCGTAATACAGCTTCATATACGGTTGAAGAAATTGCAGAGGAAATTGCAGAGTTAATAAATGGATAGTGAAAATATTATTACGGCTGCCTGAAACATGCAGCCAACTTAATCCCCGAACGGACGGGTAAAGATAGAATATGGCAACAAACCCTCCAAGTGGCGATGGTCACAGAAACGGTATGGTACGCCAGAGAAGCCAAGTCTTAAATCCCAAGACTGGAATTTGGACCAAACGCGGTCCCAATGGACAGTTTATGGATGGGAAAAAAGACGGAACTCCATTCAAAGGCGTAAGAAAAGAAAAGTGATTTTAGAATGTGTCTCGCTGATGTGAATCAACGAGGCACTTTTAATATAAGCGTGTACAATTCTAAGTAAACGAGAAACTCATGATGGTCATCAATAAAGACACTATAATTATGGGATAGATGCCTTCCCTATTCCATGTACGACCAATCCAAATAGAGAAAATGTGGCAAGTTTATGTTTTTTCTATGTTTTCTTTTGGTTATTCGGGGAGAAATCTGTACCTTCGCAGTGATTTTGTAACATGTTGATTATCAATGGTTATTTCCGTTTTGCGACATGTGTGCAACATCCGGTGCTAACGCATTGATAGTCAGTTAAAGTCGTTTTCGAGGAGGTGAAGTAAAAAGAACACCTTGATATAATAATAAAGTGAGGGTGTGTCAGAAAAAACTGATACACCCTCTTTTATTGCTTTGGGATATTCGCTCATTTATCGGGGGTTATTACTCTTTTATCGGAGTAAACAATTCCTTAATCGGAGCGAATAGTTCGGTTATCGGAACATACATTTCGTTTATAGGAACGCAAATTCCATTTACTTGACAGGGGAAATGCGAACGCGGAAGTGATATGATTTTTTCTGGACACGATATTGCGGAAGTGTGTCCACATCGGCACCGCAACTGGCATTTCCGACACCACGTGTGCAGGCATCAAGATGAAGTACGACGCGTTTTCCGGGAGTGAGGTCCCATTGATGCTGAGCGTTCATCAATTCTTCGTCAGTATAGGGCAAAGCAGAGAAACTTACGTCATCATATTTACTATCTACCTCAAATTTCAGACCACGTCCGTTATCATCGGTCAAAACCAGGCTGCGAAGATTTTCGCGTCCGCCGCAAGATTGCGGTTTCATGTAGTTTGTTACCATTTCCGTCACCTTGGTAGAATAACGTCCGGCCAAAACGCCGTCACGTCGGTCATTATAATTTTCCCAAGGGCCTTGTGCAAAGTAATCTACGTTATTGAGGGCGGCATCAAGGTACAAAACGACACCGGCACGTCGCAAATTATCTTTTTCGGGGTCAAGTGTCACATCCAAATCGACTATTCCGTTGGGATAGACGGTATAAATAATTTCCTGCTGGCACAAATCTCCTGTACGTACGGTATAATATTCGGTAGCGCCGTCCTTTTCGGTTGTTGTCAGCATAGAAGTTTCAGTAAGTCCGTCTGACGTATTTGTAAAGCGGTCATTTTCTATCCAACGGTGGTTATTGAAACGAACAGCGTCGATATCACCTGCAAAACCATAGCCATTTCCGAAAGTTACCTGCTTCACGGTGCTATTACCTGTGACAACACTCGTCGTAGAAGGCATTGTTTTTTTTCCAGGTTTGAGCAATGATGCCAAAGGTGCGCGTTCTGCAAGCATAAATTCGGCCTGTGCTACGATATGTCGGGCATCCATTCCGGGAACGGCGTTGCGTCTTTGGCAAAATACCTGCAAAACGAGTTCTTCGCCGGCCTTTTTCGCTTTTTCCAGCATCTTTGAAGAGCATTTCAGGTTGATAACGCATTTTTCCGTCGGACGGGTTTCTGACAGTGGCGCAGTCTTTTCCATTATCACCTTGCCATTGCTCAGAAGTTGGTACTTCAAGTCAAATTCTTTCAGGTTAAGGAATGAATAACCGTTGGTAACGGTGAGCGGCAACGTGCTAAATGAGTTTTTCACCGTGCCAAGTTCAAAACTAACGTACTGGAAGGCGCCTTTCACCTCTTTAAGTTTCGGAGATTCCTCGCGAGTGGCAGGTATCACGCCGTTGCTACAGAAATTTCCCTGATGCGGTCCAGGGAAGTCGTAGCCTGTACGAAGGCGTCGGACATTTTGCTTGAGTTCGCGGGGCTCGTAAATAGCTTGATCGACCCAATCCCAAATACAACTGCCTACAATTGACTTAGAGTGCTCAATGGCGTGGCAATATTCGGACAAGTTTCCGATAGCGTTGCCCATTGCGTGAGCATATTCGCAGATAAATACGGGTTTGTCGAGCTTTTTCATATAATCGCCCATCCATTTCATTCCAGGGTACATCTTTGAATAGAAATCGCTGAAGCGATTACCGCCAACGTCGGTTCCGTCGCGTGTACCTTCGTAGTGAACAGGACGATCGTCGAGACTTTTTGCATGATTGTAGCACGCTTCAAAATTAGAACCGCCTCCGGCTTCGTTACCCAGGCTCCAGAACATAACAGAGGGGTGATTGCGGTCGCGACGTACCATGCGGTCAATTCTATCTACGAAAGCGGGAATCCAACTCTTCATATCGCTGATGCTCTGGTTGGCATGGTCTTCGAGATCGGCCTCATCCATTGCGTAAAGTCCGAAGTAGTCGAACATAGCGTACATGCGGCTCTGATTAGGATAGTGCGAAGTGCGAATAGTGTTGATATTGTTCTGTTTCATCAGGACTACGTCGCGCAACATCTCGTCTATTGTAACGGCACGTCCGTTTACGGGTGAACTATCGTGGCGATTCACACCCTTGAATATGACGCGCTGTCCGTTTACATAGACCTGTGTGTCTTTTATACTGAGATCACGGAAACCATACTTGGTGGAAAAAGCCATTTCCTCGTTCTGGTTTTCATCATACTGGATGAAACGCAAAGTATATAGGTAGGGTGTCTCAGCTGTCCAGAGTTTCACATTGGGCACTTCGAGGTTGTAGCAGGCTTCGGTGAGAGCGCCTGGAACGAGTGGGCACAACTGCGAGGCCTGGCTTACCTTTACGCCATCAGCATCGAAGAGTGCCACGCGAACGCGCTTATTGCAGGTAGCATGGTCGCGATTGTCGAAAACAACGTTGATTTCTGCTGTAGCATCTTTGAGGTTTTTGCTGAAATTGGCCGTGATATAATGATCTCGCACGGAAGCAAGCGGAACATTATAGAGGTAAACATCGCGGAATATGCCACTCATGCGGAACATATCCTGACATTCCAGATAACTGCCGTCGCTCCAGCGGAATACTTGCACAGCAATTCTGTTTTTGCCTGCACGGACGAAATTTGTCAGGTCGAATTCTGCCACATTGTTGGAGCCTTGTGTATAGCCCACGTACTTTCCGTTTACCCATACGAAGGCGGCGCTGTAGATGCCGTCGAAATGAATGAAGGTGCGACGCTGCGTCCAATCGGCGGGCACATCAAATTCGCGAACGTAGGAGCCTACGGGATTGATGCCGTAGTTGGCACCATTATCGTTGAATCCCGGACGCGCTTTTATGAAGGGCGGCGTATTTCCGTGGGGATATTCCACATTACAGTAGATGGGGCGATCGTAACCCTGCATTTCCCAGTTGGAAGGTACGGGAATGGTGTCCCAAGCGGAGACATCATAGTTTTCGGCGTAGAAGTCCAGCGGACGTTGTGCGGGTTCGGGCACGAAATGGAAGCGCCACGTGCCATTAAGCAACTGATAACGGGAATTGCCGGCGGGATAAACCCAGGGGGTGTCGTAGAACTTTTTGTCAGCCAGCATTTCTTTTTCGTTTGCGTAGGGCAAATAGGTGGCTACTGCCGGCTCTTTATTTTCTTCAAACACAGTTTCGTCCTCCCACTTGTTCTGAACGAAACGCGGCTTCTCCACTTTTTCAAATCTAACCCACGCCGTTTTATCTTTGGTGTCATACGGGCGCACTTTCATCTGACCGTTTACCAGGGCGTACATGGTTTTTTCGCCTTTAGGTGCGGCAGAGCGGAGAATATATGTATCTGGCTGTCCGTTTACGGCCTCTATGCGGAATTTTCCGTTGTTCCACACACCATTCTGTCCGCTCCATTGCAGCAGATAGTCGATCTTGGCATTATCGCCTCCGTCATCAAAATTCTGAGTGTAGAAGGCGCCTTCGACAACGTAGGTATTGAAATCAAACATCTTGACCTGCCAATATTGTCCGCGGTTTTCCTTGTCTTTTTCTTCGGACACGATGCGGGCACCGTTTTCTCCGCTGTCTTTATTTCCGAGCACTTTTCCCGTTTCGGCAAGAGGCAGGATGTGATAGGCCTGATCGTCGATGAATACGGCCACAGAAGACGGTTCATAACTGAATTTCACCTCATTGCCTCGTACTGTTTTCGCACGAGGTTGGAGCAAAAGGTGTCCGTGGCGGTCGTATGCCAAGACGAGTTGGGTATTGTTGGCGGGAACGAGGTTGCAATGCGCACCGTCCTTGACAATCTTCCACAATTGTGCCTCGTCCGAACCGTTTACTTCGCCCAAGCCCACGTTTTGTGCGTCGGCCATACGCAAAGCTACCTTGCGGAAAGGATGAATGAGGCGATAACTGCCGCTAAGTTCCTCAATCTGCCAAAGTTGTGCCTGGAAATCGGCCTGAGGTGCCTGCAATGCCACAGTAGCGGCATCAGACTGAAGCGTCAGTCGGCGGGATTCACCGGCCTTTACGAAATAATAGGCATCGCGTCGGACAGTCTCCTGAGCTGTGGCGGACAAACCCACCATAAGTAGGAGAAACACCGAAAGGTGTCGCAGCCACGCGTGGTTGCTGCGTCTGAAAAGAGAGTTTGTGTCGTGAAACATATATTATTAAGGTGTATTTGCGGAGCAAGCCGGCAACTGTGTTTTTGCAAGTCTGATGAAGTGTGTTTTTCGTCGGCTCACCCTGCGGGTTTTACTTTCCTTTGCAAATTTAGGAAATAAAAAGCAAAGAAAAAGCCCTTTATGCCCTAAAAAAGATGTGGGGCATAAAAAGCGTTAGGCACAGAAAGAGACAAAATGTCACAAAAATTGTCAGTTTTGCAGGCAAAAACACGGGTTTCCCTGAATTTTTGGCAGCAAATCTTACACTTTGTTAAAACTACGGGGGCAAAATCTGTTGGCACACGGGTTGCAATTATATGGGTGTAAGCGCCAGTAAAAATAATTGCCGGTGCAACAAAACAACAGAATGTGAAACTTAAAACTAAAAGAAAGGAAAATATTATGGCACTCATTAGAAAGTACAACAACAGCGATTGGCTTCCGTCTATGTTCGACGATTTCTTTGATAACAACTGGATGCAGCGCAGTGGCCGCACAGCACCGGCCATTAACGTGATTGAAGCCGAAAAAGAATATCGAGTAGAAGTTGCCGCCCCTGGCATGAATAAAGACGACTTCCAGGTACACATCGACACCGACCAGAATTTGGTTATAGAAATGGAGAAAAAAACAGACAATAAGGAGGAAGGTGAAGACAAGCGTTATCTGCGTCGCGAATTCAGTTACTCAAAGTTCCAGCAGACCTTGATACTGCCCGACGATGTGGATAAAGAGAAAATCGGTGCCCGCGTAGCAGACGGTGTCCTGACGATCACGCTTCCAAAGTTGGAGCCAGAGGTTAAAGAACCCGTAAAACGCAGCATCAGCATCGACTAAGAAAATACCAACAGCGTATTTTCAGAAAATGCCCCAAGACTTTTTGACAAGTCTTGGGGCATTCTTATTGAATACGCTTTGTTGTTACCCGAAAAAATATTTCTGAAGAAATTAAAAGTGCGCATTTTGTCGGACAGCGATCATTGAAAATGAAAAAATATCCAATTTTCCTTTTCGGTATGCACGCCTTTTACTATCTTTGCCTTCGCAAACTGTTACAAAGCAGAATGCATAATATACATAAAGGCGTTTACTTAACGCTTTGTTCTTGACCTTTCGAATCTCGCAAATTCTAAATATCGTCAAAGACAAGGCAACGGTAGATGTCCCTGTGTGATATGACCATGTTTTACACTCAATAATTATATTATAGAGTGGCTATCATATCTGCGTGGGCTTCTGCGTTGCTCGTTTCGACGATATGGGCAATGCGAGAGCCTCGAAAGGTGGAACGAGCGACATGAGTTCCACGCTTTTTTGTATAGAATCGCGAACAAACAAAACTATGTTTAACAAAATTCTATACACATTATGAAACAAAGATTACTACTTACTATTTTCGCCGCTGTCCTCTCACTGTGTTCCTGGGCGAACGGCACCAAGATTAACGGCATCTATTATGTCCTTGACAGCAGCAGTAAGACTGCTTCTGTGACGTACACAGGTTACAATTATGACATTGAAAATTCCTACACAGGCGACATCACTATTCCATCCTCCGTCAGCTATGGCGGTACGACTTATTCCGTAACGAGCATCGGATACGGTGCGTTCTATTGGTGCACAGGTCTGACGAGCATCAATATTCCTGAATCTGTGACCAGCATTGGAAGCTCTGCGTTCTCACACTGCTCCAGGCTAACGAGCGTCACCATTCCCAACTCCGTGACCAACATAGGAAACTATGCGTTCTCATACTGCACAGGAATGACAAGCATTAATATTCCCGAATCTATTACAAGTATTGAATCCAAAGCGTTCTATTACTGCACAGGACTGACGAGTATCACTATCCCCAACTCCGTGACAAGCATAGGAGATCATTCGTTTGCAGGCTGTATGGGTCTGACGAGCGTTACGGTAGATGGCGGCAATGAAGTTTATGACTCTCGAGAAAACTGCAATGCTATTATAGAAACGAAGACAAACACGCTATTAGTCGGATGCAATAGTTCCGTTATCCCCAATTCAGTGACAAATATCGGAGACTATGCGTTTTATTACTGCAAAGGCTTGACAGGCATTACGATTTCCAACTCCGTGACAAACATCGGAGAACTGGCTTTCTGCGGATGCTCAGGTTTGATAAGCCTTATCATCCCCAGCTCAGTCACTAGCATCGGAGAATATGCATTTAGTTGTTGTTCTGGACTTTCAAATATTACTGTTGAAAAAGATAATCTGGTATACGATAGCCGAGACAACAGCAATGCTATTATAGAAACACAGACCAATACGCTTATCCAAGGATGCTTTAGCACTATTATCCCCAAGTCTGTAACAAGTATTGGGAATGAGGCGTTTGCAAATTGCGCGAGTTTGGAAAGCATCAACATTCCAAACTCCGTTACTAGTATTGGAGACTATGCGTTCTATGGTTGCCGACTCCTCACGAGCATCAATATTCCCAACTCTGTAACAAGCATTGGGAATGAGGCATTTGCTGATTGTGCAAGTTTGGAAAGCATCAACATTCCAAACTCCGTGACCAGTATTGGAGACAAAGTATTTGAGGGTACTCCATGGCTCAATAGTTTACCCAATGGATTGGTGTATCTTGGAAGCTGTTTATATAAATATAATGGAACCATGCCCCAAAATACATATATTGAAATTCAAGACGGTACAATTAGCATCGTAAGCAGTGCGTTTAGTGGTTGCTCTGGATTGACTAAGATAGGCATTCCCAATTCCGTAAAAACAATAGGAGCTAGTGCGTTCGAGAGTTGCACAGGCTTAACAAGTATTGATATTCCCAACTCTGTAATAAGTATTGGAGAACGTGCGTTTCAAAATTGTACAGGTCTGACAAGTATTGAAATCCCCGAATCCTTAACAACAATTGAAAGATTCACGTTCGAAGCATCTGGTCTGACTAGTATTAGCATTCCCAATGGCGTAATAAGCATTGGAAACCATGCGTTCGCCAAATGCAAAAATTTGAGGGACGTTTATATTCCTAATTCCGTAACAAGCATCGGAGAGTATGCTTTCTATCAGTGTTCCAGCCTGTTTTTCCTTACCATTGGCCATGGCGTGACAAATATCAAAGAATATGCTTTCGGAGAGTGCACGATTTTGATGAATGTTGAAATCCCCGAATCCGTAACAAGCATTGAAGCAAATGCTTTCAATTATTGTTATAGGTTGGCTAATGTATATGTTCCTCGAACGAATGCGACAAAATATAATGCTGACAATAAAGCCTTTTGGGGTTGTCATCTTGATGATATGACACTCCATGTCCCTGAAGGCTGTCGGGACAATTACGCAACCCTTATTCCTTGGAGCAGTTTTGGAACGATTGTGGCTGACATCGAAAAAAACGGCACAGAGATCAACGATATCTGCTACATCTTGGATAGCAGTACAAAGACAGCCTGTGTGACATATACAGGTCCATCTGGAGAGCCTAATCCCAGTCACATCGCTTATATGGGCAGTATCACTATTCCTAATCAGGTTAGCTATAATGGTATAACATATACTGTTAATAGTATTGGAGAATATGCTTTTTGTGACTGTTACGCCCTAACGAATGTTACCATCCCCAATTCCGTGACGAGCATAGGAGACCGTGCGTTCTATGGTTGCTCCAGTCTAACGAGCATTGAAATACCCAATTCCGTGACAAGCATAGGAGACTATGCTTTTGAAGATTGTACTAGTCTGACGAGTATTACCATTGGTAACTCTGTGACAAGCATAGGAAACTATGCGTTCCAATATTGCTCCAGTCTGACAAGCATCGCTGTGGATGCAGGAAACCCTGTATATGATAGCCGTGAGAACTGCAACGCAATTATTAAGACATCAAGTAATAAACTTATTGTAGGATGCAAAAATTCCACCATTCCTAACTCCGTGACAAGCATCGAATACAATGCGTTCGAGGGTTGCACCGGCCTGACGAGCATCACCATTCCCAACTCCGTGACTATTATAGGACAATATGCATTCTATGACTGCTCCAATCTGACGAGCATCACCATCCCAAACTCCGTGAGGAGCATTGGAGACGATGCGTTCAGTGGTTGCTCCAGTCTGACAAGCATCGCCATCCCCAACTCTGTGACGAGCATAGGAGAAGGTGCATTATATAGATGCTCCAGTCTGACGAGCATAACTGTAGATGCAGGAAACTCTGTATATGATAGCCGTGAGAACTGCAACGCTATTATTAAGACATCAAGCAATACACTTATTTCAGGATGCAATAATTCTACCATCCCAAACTCCGTGACAAGTATAGGATACAATGCATTCTGTGGCTGCTCTGGTCTAACGAGCATCTCCATTCCAAACTCCGTAACAAGTATAGAATACAAAGCTTTCAATGGTTGTAACAGTCTAACCGATATTTACGCTTTACGTTCAGATCCAAGTCAATATGGATGTAATAGATATGCTTTCATTTTTAATACTTCCTCCTGCACCCTTCATGTGCCAATCGGCTGTAAGGAAGCGTATGCTTCGACCTTTCCCTGGAATGATTTCGAAAATATCGTGGAAGAAGATTTAAGCGGAATTGAAGAAATGGAAGTAAAATCTCATGGTGGTGCTGCTTATTACAATTTGAATGGTCGGCGCGTGACAGAACCTCAGCGCGGTGTGAACATCATCCGCTATTCGAACGGAACGAGCAAGAAGGTTCTTGTAAAATAGTTTACATAAACATAACTGTCAAACTAAGGGGAAGCCTATTGCATGGCTTCCCCTTATTCGTTCGCTCAGCAGGAACATGTTCTAATTTCAAAAGTCAGGATTCATCGGCATTCACGCGGTGTCACTATCGATTATCTCCGAACTTGTAATCGCTGAGAATTGCACAGAATCTTATTACCTGAACAATCCTTCAGAAAACGCCTTCAGACCTCCCCTTATCAGTTTGTCCTGCATGAATGTACCTGATTTTGTTGTTGTCCGCTAAATACAGCAACAAGCAACATCATTACAATTTATAGGTTAATCCGCCACGGAGTTCGAAGGTCTTGGCATCAACATCCTGGAATTCACGATAATGGGCATGACGCCAGAAATAACTACCACGTAAATCGAGTGAGAGATGCTTGCTGAGGTATAAACCAAAGTTTGCGTTGAAAGCCATCATGCGCGTGTTGCCCGGGTCACCCTGTGCATTGGTGTAATCCAAATCGAAGCCTGTCTTTCCTACCCATTTCGAACGGTCGTATCCTTTCCATGTGAAGATATGGAAGTAATTGGCATCGATGTTCATATAACCAATCTTCTTGATATCCATATTCGTCTGAATCTTGGCAGAGAAGCCACTACCCATGTTGTAGTCACGTTCCTGAATAAAGAGGTAGTCGCTGAGTGAACCACCAAGCAGGATGCCGCTCAGGTAGATGCGCTGCTCTAGGCTCATACGATTCTTGATGGAAGGAAAGCAATAGATTAGACCAGGGCCTACAGAGGCTGCCTCGCTGATGCGATAGGGAATAAGATCGGAACCATCCTTTACAGCTTCGGAGTTGTAGAAATTGAAGTGCTGAAAGATGCCAAAGTCTGCCTCAAATTTTTCTTTGTCACTGATAGGAGTGCCCCAGAGACGACCCAACAGATTCAGACGATTAACAACCGGTTGGTTGCTTGACAAACCAAATGTGACATTGAACGTGAAGAAGTCGAATGGTTTATTCGCTTCGTTGTTGTAAGCATCACCATACTCCATGCCCAACTCTATGTAAGGGTTGTGCTCGCCACGGAACAGCGCACGGTCGTCAGCAAGATAGCGTGAACCGACTGATATATGGTACTTCACAGGAATGCGACTATAGTTGTGATACAAATAGTGACTACTGCGACGCTTCCATGCCTCACCTGTAATAACACGTTTCAATCCCTTCATAGGCGATACGACAGCTCCACCCAACTCGCGCAAGAAACGGCTGAAGCCTACCTCACGATCGTCGTAGAACAAGTCGCTGATACGGAAAGTAATTTCACCAATACAGGTACCACCTACAGAAGTTGCGATAAGGTCATTGATGGCAGGAGGTGTAATCTCGCCAAAGAACTCCCACATGAGCGAACCGCCCAAGGCACAGGGATACGACTGCCAAAAGTTGAAACCATTTGCACGGGCAGAGTTGAAGTAGAGGTTGCCGTGATAAGGATGGGCAAACAGGTTGGTGCCAAAGCCGTCATTGTCCCACACAAAAGCATGTTCGAAGTTATGACCAATTGTTTTGAAATTGATTCGAGGAAATTCTTCGTTGAGTACCCAATCATCGAAACGATTTACGAACACGTTGAGGGCTGTAATCATTCCTGCAGTGCGAAGTAGATTGCGCTTCGGTGGCAGCGCAAAGCAATCGTCGCCATTGGCAGTCATATCTTCATCGGAGTGCAGGCGCAGTGTGCGTTCTTTCTCATTATTGTAACCTGTATAACCATAAGTAAGACCTACCTCTCCAATCATGCGATGGCGGAAGCTCTCGTTATGGCTATAGTAGCGAGTATCACCGTAACCCACTGAACCGAATACACCCCACTTCTTACTAAGTTGATAATCCAAGTTCAAACGAGCCTCTATTGAATATAGGCGTTCGGGAGTATCGGCAGAATGTTCTTTGAACGTCTCCACATGGAAGAAGCCAACATCGCCGCTCAGTGACAAACGAGGCGTGAGCTGGACGTATTGTCCGATACGGTAGAAAATAGTGCCCGAGAACTTCTCATCGAGCCCCATGTAATGGGTACCGAATCCAATAATATTATAGGTAGAGCGATTGCGGAAACGCAGAGCCATGTTAGCCTTGGAATTAGTACCTGCAAACGCCATCAAATCAACGCGAGTATCAGGGTTGATATTTACCAAACCGTAGCGTTTAGACCGCGTATCACGAGTGAAGTTTACCAATCCTATCTGTACGCCCTTCTGATAGGCACGAGTTGTATTGAAAGCACCTATCTGTACGCCACGCAATGTATCTGTTTCGTTGCGAAAGGCTATCTGAACTCCCCTAAGCGTACCTACGTTTTGGTTATTAAAACCCGTCAGCATCAGACCGTTGGCTTCGCCAATCACAATATTGTTAAGAGCTGAGAGTTGGAAGCCACTCATCCCATCGTAAGCCACGTTACTGAAAGAAGACAGTTGGAACCCGGCTGCATGTTCAGCGATATTCGACACAGGCGACAGCTGTACGCCCTTTACAGAATCAGCAATGGTAATCAGTCCTAAACCTATACTAGCATTGCTCCCTGTGGTTTTCTTTTGCACCTCTTTTGTATCGTCTTGCTCCTGTGCTAGTGTGCCCATAGCAAAAAACATGACAAATGCAGTCAGTGCTAAAACAGTTTTCTTCATATTAGTTAAGTGTTTATCGTTATACATTAAAATCTTATTCCGTAGAATATTCTAAAGTACCATTTATCCTCCTTGAGTTCTGTATGTCTCTTGCGTTTTATAAGCCTGTTCACAACACCATTCATGCCGATAAAACGGCTCGGGCTTAAAAAGTAAACCATTCCTACACGCCCATTCAACAACACAGTTGGAAACTTCGTACTAGTATTCACCTCCTGTCCGTTCACTTCAATGATATTGCCTGACCACAAGATGATGTTGGGAACAACTGAGACATGGAAAAGCCATTTCCTGCCACCCGATTGCGGCATATATTTGCCCGTTACGAAATTATAAGCATAACCGCCTCCTATACCGATGTGCTGGGCTTTGAAATGCATTTCGGGTATATTACCAGGTACATCGTCTGTGGTACTGATACGCCCACCTTGATAAGATAGCCCTGCCAGCCATGAACCCGCGGATTTTTTCTGAATATAAAACTGATAGAAAGGCGCATCATAAGAAAAATTACGATAATTGAAGATATAGTAGGCATCAAAGTTCAAGGACTTTGTTGAAAGCCATCCCTTATCAACAGAAATATCTTTTCCTTTATAGGTAACATCGCCTTTTGCAGTTTTGGCTGTCTGGTAACTTACGTCCAACACGAATCGTCGTGTATAGAAATTGAAGTTCAACTCATAGTCCTTATTGCGTCCACTCAGACTGGCTGGGTTCAGTGCCAACTCAAGAGCCAGGTCGTAATAGTCAAACTCCAAACTCATAGTTGTCTTATTGTCTGTCTTCAACGTACCATGCATATCGTTACCTATGGCTCTCATCTTGGCTCCTGACACATTTCCCCATGCTTTGATGCCAATCTTACCTGGAGAGCGACTGATGTATGCGGTATCGTAGTCCACCTTATTATATAATGACTGCAACACGCCGTCAGCTCCCACCAGCAACCGTTTTATAGGGTTGTCTGCAAAGGCTCCCAACGAAACGATTGTTAATACAATCATCATGCTTAAGCGATGGATAACAATGTCTATAGTCTTCATTCTTCCTATATATTATATAGTATTCATTCTATATCAGAAACTCACAGCCATATTCTGCACCATTCCCTGAAATGACAACTCGGTAAGATACCACAATGTAACATGACATTAGAAAGACAGGGGCATTCTTTGTAAGAAATTAATCACTTACGGTCAAATATCAGATGCTCAACTCATTGAGTACTGTAATAAGGCGTTTATCAAACCACATGTCAGCATCGCGGCTATGACTATAAGGAGAATCTTTTTCATTGCTTTGTTTATTTTACTTAGAATAACTTAGTTATTCTTTGTTTGTTGCACTACGCAGTAACGGTTGCGAAGATAATGAAAAAAAAGAATTATTTGCGATTTTTACCCATTTTTCGTAACATTTTCTGTATAGGGTACTTCTATGAATTAGACAGAGTCGCCCCAAAACATACAAATGGAGACCCTGAAACTTCAGAATCTCCATTTGTTTTGTGGTTTTATGTGCAGTTTTATCTGTTGTATAGCTTATTTCACTAACATCTTGCGGCTTGTGCCGTCCTTGTAGCGGACAATGTTTATTCCGCGCTGCAGTTGTGTGATGCGCTGGCCATTCAAATTGTAGTAGGCATCAATATCTTGGATCTTCATTTCCATTTCTTTAATTCCGCTTAAATCTTCTTCCACAATATTTGTAAAATTGCTCCAAGGCTTGGTTGAAGCATACGCTTCTTTACAGCCAGTTGGCACATGAAGGGTGCAGGTGAAAGTATTAAAATTATTGAAAGCATCAGTATTACATCCATATTGACTGGGATATGAACGTAAGGCGTAGATATCGGTCATGCCTGTGCACTCGTAAAACGTCGATACTCCTATGCTCGTTACGGAGTTGGGGATAGTGATGCTCGTCAGGCTGGAACAGTTATAGAACACATGGTCTCCGATCCACTCAACGGAGTTGGGGATGGTGATGCTCATCAGTTCTATGCAGTTCGAAAACGCCATGTCTCCGATGCTCTTCACGGAGTTGGGGATGGTGGAATTCTTGCATCCTACAATAAGAGTGTTTCTTGATGTCTTAATAATTGCGTTGCAGTTCTCGCGACTATCATATACAAAGTTTCCTGTATCCACATTAATGCTTTTCAGACTGGAACAGGAAGAGAACGCATAGTCTCCGATGCTCGTCACGGAGTTGGGAATGTTGATGCTCGTTAGACAGGAGCAGTAAGAGAACGCCCAGCGTCCTATGCTTGTCACGGAGTTGGGGATAGTGATGCTCGTCAGACTGGAGCAGGAAGAGAACGCATATTCTCCTATGCTTGTCACGGAGCTCGGGATGGTAATGCTCGTCAGACTGCAGTAAGAGAACGCACCGCCTCCGATACTGGTTACGGAGTTGGGAATCGTGATGTTCGTCAGGCTGGAGCAGTAAGAGAACACCCAGTTTCCGATGCTTGTCACGGAGCCCGGGATGGTGGAATTCTTGCATCCTACAATAAGAGTGTTGCTTGATGTTTCAATAATTGCGTTGCAATTCTCACGGCTATCATATACAGAGTTTCCTGCATCTACAGTTATGCTCGTCACGCTATGGCAGTTACGGAACGCGCTGTTTCCAATGCTGGTCACGGAGTTGGGAATCGAGATGCTCGTCAGTCCTATGCACTCATAGAACGCATAGTCTCCGATGCTGGTTACGGACTCGGGGATGGTGAAGCTCGTCAAGCTTTCGCAGTAAGCGAATGCATCGTCTCCGATGCTGGTCACGGAGTTTCCGATAGTGACGCTCCTCAGGCAGGAGCACTTATAGAACGCAGCTTTTCCGATGCTCGTCACAGATTCTGGAATAGTGATACTCGTCAAACCTGTGCAATTACGGAACGCACTGTTTCCAATGCTAGTCACGGAGTTGGGAATAGTGATACTCGTCAGACTGGAGCAGGAAGAGAACGAGTAGCTTCCGATGCTTGTCACGGAGTTGGGGATAGTAACACTTGTCAAACCTGAGCAGGATTGGAACGCTTCGTTTCCGATGCTTGTCACGGAGTTGGGGATAGTGATGCTCGTTAGACTGGAGCAGCTACGGAACGCACTGTTTCCAATGCTTGTCACGGAGTTTGGGATGTTGATGCTTGTTAGGCTGTAGCAGGCATAGAATGCACCTTCTCCTATGCTCGTCACGGAGTATGTTTCATCATTATAAGTGACGGTAGAAGGAATGGTCACTCCTCCGAAATAGTTACCATAGCCAAATGTCACGCTGGCGGTCTTTGTGTTGCTGTCAAGCACGTAATAGATTCCATTAATCGCCGTTCCGTTCGCCCAAGAAGCGAGGGCGAGGAAGGTTGCCAAAAAGCAGAGAAGTAGTTTTTGTTTCATGATGCGTATAGAATTTTGTTTAACGTGTTGGTTCTTGATTCTATACAAAAAAGCGTGGAACTCTTTGTTACCCGTTCCACGGATTGAGGCCTTCGCATTGCCCAGTGTTGTTGAACGAGCAACGCAGAAGCCCACGCGGATATGATAGACCTATAAACATAGGTGTACAATCATACCTGTTGGACATCTACCATTGCTAAGTTCGTGACAACACTTGAAGTTTGCGAAGTTTCAATCCGTCAAGAACAAAGCGTTAAGTAAACGCCTTTATGTATATTATGCATTCTGCTTTGTAGCAGTTTGCGAAAGCAAAGATAGTACAAGGCGTGCATACCGAAAAGGAAAATTGAATTTTTTTTTATTTTCAATGATTGCTGTCCGACAAAATGCGCACCATTTTCCTTTTGAAAAATATCCCCTAATACGTAGTTTACAGAATATCCCCTAAATAAAAAAGGCACCTTTCTTTTGCCGATTTTTCACCAAGCATTTTGCAGGGACATAAAAAAACTTTGCTCCGAGGTAATTTGGAAATCTGAAAATATGCCAAAGTTACAATCCCTTTATTCATCGGAACGCGCGGGTATTTCAGAAGTGCGAAAAAATACCTCCAATAATAAGAGCAAATACCTCCGAGCTAATATTTTTTATCTCCGAGATAATTTTAAATAGTGCCGAGAAAAAATAATATTAGCTCGGAGCAAAAAAGTGATATGTCCGAGCTAATTAGCCCCATTCAGCCCATTAACCCCATTTTCCCAAAAAAGATTATCAACGAGACCAGAGCATCATCCTATATCCCGCGGGATTTGCACACGGCATCGTAGGCTGCATTGATTTGCTGGAGTTTTTCTTCGGCTCTGCGGCGGACATTTTCGCCAAGTGAGGCAACACGGTCGGGATGGTGCTTGAGAACCAGTTTTTTGTAGGCCTTGCGCAACTCGTCATCGGAGGCGGTGGGGCTTACCTCTAACACACGATAGGCTTCCTCAAGGGTGTTCTCGCCTAATCCCATGAGAGAATCGAGTTCCTTGGGGTTCAGGCGCAAATCGGCGGCTATCTGGCGCAAAAGGTCGAGTTCTTCCTTGGATATATGCCCATCGGCACGCGCTATGCCCACGAGAAAATCCAAAAGTGACAGGCACGACGACGGATTGAGCAACGTAGCGGCCTCTTGCGCGCAGCCACGCAGATCTATCTGCTGGTTGAAGAGTTGTTTAAGCACGGTATCGACTTCTTCCGTGGCGATATTCGGAAAGTTCTGACGGAAAAAGCGGCGTACATACTCCATCTCGCTGTGCATAATCCGGCCATCGGCTTTGATGACGGCAGAAGCAAGCACTACCACGATGAAAAGGAAACGATTGCCCGTCACACTGTCGGCATTGCTCTGAGGCTGCTGGGAATTATCCCCAACGCCTTCGTAAAACGGACGGCCGGGCGCTCCGCCCTCGGCAGCATTGTCAAGCAGGCTGCCCACTAAATAACCCAATACCGCACCTATAGGACCGCCAATCTGCCATCCCACAAGACCGGAAAGCCATTTTATCATCATAATTCGGGAAAATATGTAATCAGAAAGCAAAAATACAACTTTTTCGACATAAAAGCACTAAAGATTCAGAAATAATGATTATTTTTGCACCCGTGAAAATTAAGGAAGTCGTAGAGGCCCTTGAAAGGTTCGCACCACTGCCGCTGCAAGAAGACTATGATAATGCCGGCTTACAGATTGGATTAACAGAGGCGGACATATCAGGGGCATTATTGTGTCTTGACGTGACCGAAGCCGTGATAGCCGAAGCCGTCAGCCGAGGTTGCAATCTTATTGTAGCCCATCATCCGCTATTGTTCAGAGGTATCAAATGCGTGGCCGACGCAAACGATGTGCAGCGCTGCGTCAGACAAGCCATTAAGCACGATATCTGCATCTATGCCGCACATACCAATCTGGATAACGCACCTGGCGGCGTAAACTTCGCGATAGCCGAAAAGTTAGGCCTGGAAAACGTCACGTTCCTCCTGCCCCGCCCCGACGGAAAGGGAGGAAGCGGACTGATAGGTGACTTGAAAAAGGAAATGCCTGCCGCAGACTTCCTGAAAACCGTGAAGGAAACTTTCCATATTGCCTGCCTGATGCACAACGACTGCCGGAAACCCATACGTCGTGTGGCACTATGTGGCGGTGCCGGCGAGTTTCTGATGAATACCGCCGTAAGTCTGGGCGCAGATGCCTTCCTAACGGGAGAAATAGGCTATCATTATTTCTTCGGCCACGAGCAAGAAATACTGATCGGCGCTATGGGACACTATCAAAGCGAGCAATTCACCATCGACCTGCTCGAAAAAATCCTCAGTCCCCTGTTTGCCGAAAGCAAGTGCCCGCTGCTCAAGACCGGCATTGACACAAATCCTATTCACTACCTTGTATAAACAATTAAAAACTATATAAATATGGCTACAAAGAAAGAAACAGCAGACATGTCTGTGGAACTGAAACTTAAATCGCTCTATCAGTTACAGACCTTGCTCTCAAAAATTGACGAAATCCGCACATTGCGCGGCGAACTCCCACTTGAAGTACAGGACTTGGAAGATGAAATTGCCGGCCTGACACTTCGTGTAAATAAGTTCCAGGAAGAAGTCGCAGGCTTGGAGACCGACATCAATGTTAGGCGTGGAAAAATCAACGAAGCCCAGAGCCTCATCGATCGCTACAAGGAACAGTTGAATGACGTCAAGAACAATCGTGAATACGACATGCTAGTGAAAGAAATCGAGTTTCAATCGCTCGATATCGAACTGCAAGAAAAACGTATCCGCGAAGCAGAGAAAAATATTGCCGAGCGCAACGAAGCAGTTGAGGCAGCAAGCAAGAATTTGAAGGAACGCGAAGAAGATTTGAGCGTAAAACGCGCCGAATTGGAGGAGATTGTCAACGAAACTCGCGCCGAAGAAGATAAATTGCGCGAAAAAGCCAACGCTTTGGAGATGACTATCGAACCGCGCCTGCTTACCGCTTTCAAGCGCATCCGCAAAAATTCGCGCAATGGCTTGGGTATCGTTTACGTTCAACGCGATGCCTGCGGCGGTTGCTTCAATAAAATTCCGCCCCAGCGACAACTCGACATTCGTATGCGCAAGAAAATTATCGTGTGCGAATATTGCGGAAGAATTATGATAGATCCCGAACTTGCAGGCGTAAAAATCGCAGCAAAGACCGAGGAAAAACCCAGAAAGCGCTCTATCCGCAAAAAGAAAGAGGAAGAACAAGCCTGATAGGTCGGCCTTCCGGTTTCATACATACGTCTCATTCCGTTTTTTGTGCGGGATGGGATTTTTTATGTGGCGTACTTTAAAAAACACTTGACATTTCCGAAGAATTGCGAAGGGCTTCGCTCCATTTGCAAGGCAACTTTTCTAAAAGATTAGGCGCATCTTTCCATTTGCAAGGTACTTCTTCTGAAAGACAAGGTACTTCTTCTGAAAGACAAGGCATATCTCTAAAAAGATCCAGCACACCTTATAGGGTTGTTCTAAAAATTAGGCTGTTTTGATTTGCTTACACTCTCTATACGTTTGTTCCTGCAACCCGCAGAGCTTCACCCTACGGGGCAGACAACAAACAGAGTGTGCGCGAAGAATTCAAAGATTTTTGAGTGATTTTGTTTTTAATGCCGCAGAAGCATAGCGAGCTATGGTTCAAGGTATTAAAGACAATGGCGCCAAAAAGATTGAAAAAGCATACAGACCAAAAAAAGCTTCACAAAATTTTAAAACCTAATTTTTAGAACTACCCTATAATAATAAAGGGGAGTTAGCTCGTTTTCTGCCTGATTATCCCATAACAGAAACGGACAAATTATATAAAAGTGTTAAACAACGAGCCATTTCTGTTAAAGTAGTTTATGTTTAAGTATTTTTTACGGATTTATTGTCCGCGCAAAATAAGAATAACATAACTTTGCAATAGAAAACACGAGAGGAAAGTCCGATTTGGTGCGACATCCCGCGTTTTATATATGAAGGAATAAACAATATCATCACATAACAAAAAAAATGAAAACTACAAAAAATCTTTCTAAGACAGTTGCAATTGCTGCTGCAATGCTGTTAAGCGCCACAACTCCCGTGGCAATTCAGGCAGAACCCGTTGCAGCAGAAAATGCTCCGGCAGAACCGATTGATTTGACGTATGCTGCCGAAAAAGCCGTGAACTCAGTGGTGTTTATCAAGGCTACAATCAACAGTAAGGTGCAGACAATAGAATACAACGACCCGTTTGAGGATTTTTTCAGCGACCCATTCGGATTCGGCGACTTCTTTGGCCGCGGTAACGGAAACGGAAACGGACAGAACCGCCAGAGACAGTATCGTACCCCGCGCAGACAGGGTGCCGGTAGCGGAGTAATTATTTCTTCCGACGGATATATCGTGACTAATAACCACGTAGTGGAAAATGCCGACGAGTTGGATGTGAAACTCAACGACAACCGCGAATTTAAAGCGCGCATCATCGGACTGGATAAGACTTCCGATTTAGCACTTATCAAGATTGAGACGAAAGACCTGACTGCCATTAAAATAGGTAACAGCGAAGATCTGAAAGTGGGCGAATGGGTTTTGGCCATAGGCAATCCGCTCGGATTAACCAGCACCGTTACGGCAGGAATCATAAGTGCCAAAGCACGCACCTTGGGTTCTAACGGAATAGAGAGCTTTATTCAGACCGATGCCGCCATTAACCCCGGAAACTCGGGAGGCGCTCTCGTAAATGCACGCGGCGAATTGGTAGGTATCAATGCTATGCTCGTTTCGCAGACAGGTTCTTATTCCGGCTACGGATTTGCTATTCCTACCACGATCATGAATAAAGTTGTGAAGGACCTGAAGGAATTCGGTGTGGTGCAACGTGCCATTATGGGCTTTGAAGGAACCGATGTCAGCAACTATCTGGAGAAGCAGGCCGAGGAAGGTAAGAAAGAAGACCTTGGAACGGTGAACGGTGTGCGCATAGAGAAGATTACCGAGGGAAGCGCTGCCGAAAATGCTGGACTGAAGACCGGTGACGTGATAGTAAATATCGACGGCCACAACATAACGAAATTCGGTGAGCTCTCCGAAATTATTGCAAGCAAGAAACCTGGCGACAAGGTGAACGTAACCTATCTGCGCGACAAGAAACGCCACACTACTACCGTCACTCTGCGCAATGAGCAGGGCACAACATCTGCTATCGAAAGCATGAGCAGCAACGACATGGGAGTAGCGCTCCGTGCCTTGAACGCAGACGAAAAACAACAGCTGGCATTGACTTATGGTTTGATAGTAACGGCTGTTCGCGACGGTAAGATGAAAGATTCCGGCATACAAAAAGGTATCATCCTGCTGCAAGTGAACGATATGAAGCTGAATACGGTTGATGACTTCGAGGAAGCCGTGAAGAAAGCCAACATGTCCACCGACCGCGTGCTTTGGATTCGCGCTAAGACGATGAGCGGATTGAATCGCAGCTACACAGTGGAACTTAGCGACCCTGAAAAGCAGGCTGACAAGAACAAAAAGAATAACGGCAAGAAGAAATAATCCCATCTAAAGGCAGATTATTTTCAAGCGACCACGATAAAAGGGTGTACTCCAAGGGTACATCCTTTTTTTTGCACTCTTTTTCGGGAAATCCGAACATACGTTTTTCGCTCTGGGAAAATAAGTCCGAGTAAAATATAAGTATTTCGGAACTAATTTGATTTATCTCCCAATTAGCTTGTGATACCTGAAAATTATCCACACTTATGCGCCCTTTATTCATCGATATTTTCGGAGTTTTTCGGGATACAAAAATTTGCCCACGGAATAGGTACAAATAGCTCGGAGTTAATTTTTTTATCTCGGAGCTAATTTGAAATAGTGTCGAGCTAATTTTTTTTGCTCGGAGCTAATTTTTGTTATCTCGGCGCCCATTAACCCCAAATCTACGAGATGCCCGAAAATCTGGGAATAATATTTCCTGATTCTAGTTTTTTATTTGTCTAGTTACTGATTTTTATACAAGTCAAGAATGGATAGAATTTGAGAATTATTTTCAGGGTTGTTCTAAAAATTAGGCTGTTTTGATTTGCTTACACTCTCTATAC
>CAMVJO010000013.1 GCA_947167835.1 uncultured Prevotellaceae bacterium | reverse complement strand
GCCCCTAATTTTGCGGGAGTAAAGATGATTTTTAACCGGACAGCAATAATTTTTTTATCTCGACACTAATTAAAAATAGCTCCGAGCAAAATTTTTTTATCTCCGAGCTATTTTCCCGTTTTCTCGGGGAAAAAAATCGGACTTCCGAATAACCCGAAACTTCCGACTAATAAAGGGCGCATAGCCGTCGATAAAAATTCAGTTTCAAAAGCTAAATGGGAGATAATTAGAATTAGTTCCGAGATAATTAAATTTATCTTCGAGCTATTTCCCAGAGCGGTTTTTTGGGGCGGACAATAAAAAAAGAGAGTTGAAAAGAAATCATTATTCTCTTCAACTCTCTTTATTGTTTCATGGCTCAATCAATACCATTTCGCAGGCTTGCTGCCCATGATATATTCCAAAGTACCGCCTTTCACGATGTCTTTATGATCGATCCAGTATTTTTTGAGCGGTTTGCCGTTGAGAAGCACTTTTTGGATATAGCAATTTTTGTCGGAAAGTCCGCGTGCCTTCACCGTGAACGTCTTACCGCCTTGTAGGTTGAGAGTAACTTCCTCGAAGTTAGGATAACCGAATACGTAGCGCCCACCGGCAGGTTCTACTTGGTAGAAACCGAGTGAAGAAAGCACATACCAAGCCGACATTTGTCCCACATCCTCATTTCCGCTCAGACCTTCGTAACCGTCAAAGTACTGTTCTGTGAGTACTTTGCGGACTAATTCGGCCGTCTTCCCGGGTTTTCCGAGCATAGTGTAGAAATAAAGAATGTGATGACTGGGTTCATTTCCGTGAGCGTACTGCCCAATCAAGCCAGATATGTCGGGCGGAGCAGCCTCTCCCAAGTCTCCGGTAACGACAAAGAGCGAATCCAGTTTTGTAAGGAATTGTTTCTTTCCGCCAAAGCATTTCACCAATCCACCTAAGTCGTGCGGAACAAGCCATGTGTACTGCCAGGCATTACCCTCGGTATAGTCATCGACTTCGTGGGCAATTTTGAAAGGACTGAACGGAGTGCGCCACGTTTTGCCGTCCTTGCTGCGGGCACGTACGAAACCTACGCTCGGATCGAAGAGTTTTTGATAGGCTTTCGAGCGGTTATTGAAATATTCATACGTCTGCATTTTCCCAAGTTTGCGGGCAGCTTGCGCCAGAGCCCAGTCAGCCAATCCGTATTCCAAGGTACGCGCCACATTCTCGGGACCTTGTTCGTAAGGTATGTAGCCAAATTCGCGATACTCCTTCAAACCACGCTCATCAAGCAAGGCACTGCGCTCCATCGCCTCTAAAGCCAAATTCTGGTCGAAGCCTTTGATGTCTTTCAGCACGGCATCGGCCACTACCGGTATGCCGGGATTGCCTACCATGCAGTCAGTTTCGTTTGCCATGAGGTGCCAAACGGGTAGCTTGCCCTGTTCTTTATAAATATGCAGCATCGTGTTGATGATGTCGGGCATACGCTCCTGATGCAGGATAGTCATGAGCGGATGTGCCGCACGATAGGTATCCCACAGGCTGAAAGTGGTATAATTCTGGAAGTCGGCATTGCGGTGTATGCACTTATCGCTTCCCATATAACTGCCATCTACATTACTGAACGTAGAAGGCGCAATCATCGTGTGGTAAAGTGCCGTATAAAGGATGCGAAGTTTCTTCGGGTCGGAGGATTTAGCCGTTACTTTGGCGAGCATCTTGTTCCACTCCCCGTCTGCTTTTGTTCGCACGCCTTCAAAATCCCAATTGCTAAGTTCTGCCGCCATGTTGTTGCGGGCATCGCTCATCGAAGTGGGCGATAATGCCACTTTTACCAGCACCTTTTCGCCATCGGTGGTGGAGAAATCGGCACGACCGTAGCGTAAACTGTCGGTAGTGAACGACTTGAATGGTTTAGAGAACTCTGCGTAGAAGAAAATCTTCTGATCTTTTGCCCAACCCTTGGAGAAACGGTAGCCTTGTACGCTGTGGTCGTCGATAGCCTCGAGGTATGTCTGCGTAGCCTTGTCCCAGCATCCGCCGTTTTGGAGGTCTATCACGATAGCCGCCTCCTCCGAAGCGGGAAATGTGTAGCGCGAAATACCCGTGCGGCAGGTTGCTGTCATTTCTGCCTTGATACCATAGCGTGTAAGGTAGGTAGTGTAATATCCCGGGCAGACTTTTTCCTGTTTGCGGTCTTGATAACTCCAAAGTCCGCTCTGCGGGTCGCTTTCCTCGCCACGAGCATATTTCACCTCGCCGATAACGGGCATTAAGGTCACGTCAAAAAGATCTCCTATGCCGGTACCGCTCAGGTGTGTGTGGGAAAAACCTATTACCGTGCTGTCGCTGCGATGATAGCCCGAGCACCAGTCCCATTTCTCGGGAATACTCGTCGGTCCCAGCTGGACAAATCCGAATGGTACGTTAGCACCTACGAAAACGTGCCCATGTCCGCCCGAACCAATCAGAGGATTTACATAACTTGTCAGCGATTGCGCATGAATAGTGCAGGCTGCGAATACCGACATCAGAGATAAAAACAGAATTTTCTTCATATATATATATTATAAGGAGTGGTAAATATTCTTGGTGTGTCAGAAATGACAAAAAAGCCGTTTCGATGTGCGAAATTACAATTTTATCTGCCAATAATCACGAAATCGGCAACGTTATTTCAAGAATAACATAAAAAAAGACCTTCTTTTTTTGCAGATATGCGAATAAATGCTAAATTTGCAGCGTTTCAAGTGAGGGGCTCGCGAAGTTCCTCACTTCTTTTTAAGATATATGCCTCGAAAACGGAAGGAAATTTTTCCGTAGTCAGGCTTAAATCTTTGAAAGCACATGCCTGAAAACCAAAACCATCAGACTTTCATCGACAATATCAATATTTATGATCGACAAAAAGAACGTAGAAAGTTTAGTGAGCCAGTGGCTCGAAGGTAAGGAGTACTTCCTGACAGATGTAACCGTAAGTAAAGACAACCGCATCGTTGTAGAAATAGATCACAAGGACGGCGTTTGGATTGAAGACTGCGTTTCGCTCAGTAGGTTCATTGAAGAAGGACTTGACCGCGACAAAGAAGATTTTGAACTCGAGGTCGGAAGCGCCGGCATAGGACAACCGTTCAAGGTGTTGCAGCAATATGTCAATCACCTCGGCGAAAAAGTAGAAGTAGCAACAGGACAAGGCAAGAAGTTGGTGGGAACGCTCACGGCTGCCAATGCCGAAACTTTTACTGTAGTCGTAGAGGAAAAAGTAAAGAACGAAGGCGAAAAGCGCCCACACATAGAAGAAGTGGAACACGTATATAAATACGAAGAGGTGCGTAGCGTCAGAGGGGTTATCGAATTTTGACCTCTCTTTTTTGCACATAAAATCAAATAGAAAGAATAAATAATACAATATAATGGCAAAAAAAGAACAGGCTCCCGGTTTAATAGAAACCTTTGCGGAGTTTAAAGAAACAAAGAACATTGACCGCACCACTATGGTAGGTGTGTTGGAAGAAAGCTTCCGCAACGTGATTGCTAAAATCTTCGGTTCGGACGAGAACTTCGACGTAATCGTAAATCCCGACAAGGGAGACTTCGAGATATACCGCAATCGCGAAGTTGTAGCGGACGGAGAAGTTACAGACTCGAACCGCCAGATAGCTTTGAGCGAGGCACAGAAAATTGAGCCCGACTACGAAGTTGGCGAAGAGGTGAGTGAAACCATTGACTTCGCAAGTTTCGGACGTCGCGCCATACTTACGCTGCGTCAGACGCTGGCAAGTAAAATTCTTGAGCTGGAACACGACTCTTTATACAATAAATATAAAGATCGTGTGGGAGAAATCGTTAGTGGCGAGGTATATCAGACCTGGAAGCACGAAACGCTTTTGATGGATGACGAAGGTAACGAACTCTTGCTGCCCAAGACACAGCAGATTCCCCGCGACTTTTTCCATAAGGGCGAAACTGTTCGCGCAGTTGTCGATCGTGTAGATAATACCAACGGCAATCCTAAGATTTACCTCAGCCGTACCAGCAACGAGTTCCTGCGTCGCTTGCTCGAAGCCGAGATTCCTGAAATCAATGACGGACTTATCACCGTACGCGCCATAGCTCGTATTCCGGGTGAGCGCGCAAAAATTGCGGTTGAGAGCTATGACGAACGAATAGACCCAGTTGGCGCTTGCGTTGGCATAAAAGGTGGTCGTATTCACGGCATTGTTCGCGAATTGCACAACGAAAGCATCGACGTTATCAATTATACTTCAAAAGAGTCCCTGCTTATTCAGCGCGCTCTGGCACCTGCCCAGATTTTGAGCATCAATCTCAACGAAGAAACCCGTAAGGCCGAAGTTTATCTGCGTCCCGATCAGGTTTCTCTCGCCATTGGTAAGGGCGGTCTCAATATTAAATTGGCTTGCAAGCTCACAAATTACACCATTGACGTATATCGCGAAGTAGAAGGCGAAGATAATAAGGACGATATCTACCTTGACGAATTTGCTGACGAAATAGATCAGTGGGTTATCGACGCTATCAAGAATTTGGGCTTTACTACTGCCCTCGAAGTCTTGAAAGCACCGCGTGAAATGCTCATCGAAAAAGCCGATCTCGAAGAAGATACCGTAGATGACGTAATACGCATCCTGAAATCCGAGTTTGAGGACGAATAAGTCAGGACAAAAAGACAAAAGTTCCGAAGGCTCGATAGAATAGTCCGGCATCTGATTTGAGATATGCCTCATCATTTTAGAGATGTGCTTTATCTCTTCAGAGAAGTGCCTTATCTTTTCAAAGATGTCCCTTATCTTTTCGGAGATGTGCCACCTCTTAGATGAATGTTCAGACATATTCATTGAAATGTCCGGAATCTTCAAATTTTTATACGGTACGAAAAATATTAAACGAGAAGTCTAAATTAAAATCGAAGAATGTCAGTAAGATTAAATAAGATTATTAAAGAATTCAACGTAGGTCTGCAAACCGTTGTCGATGCTCTCACAAAACAAGGCTACGATGTCAAAGCCTCGCCCAGTGAGAAAATTGATGATGAGCAATATGAATTCCTTCGCCGCGAATTTGGTGCCGACAAAGACCTCAGAAATGCAGCAGAGCAGCTCTTCCAGAAAAAAGAAAAGAAAGAAGAAAAGCCTGTTGAAGCAGCTAATGAGGAAATTGTCGAAACTACCGTTCCGGAAAGCCTACGTCCGCAAATCGTTTCCAAAGGCGTTATCAAACTTGATGAGAATAATAATCCCGTGAAGGAAGAAAACGAACCCGAAGTCCCTGCCAAGAAACAGGAGGTGCCCGCTGTTGAAGAACCTGCGGCAGAAACCGTAGTTTCTCAGCCGGAAACGAAAGCAGAGAAGAAGCATAAGAAGGAAGAAAAGCCTGCAAAAGAATCTGAAGCCCCTGCTGTCGTGAACAATCAGCCGGAAACCGAGGAAGAAGTCGCTGCCAAAGTAGAAAAGCCGGCAGAGACCTCAGAAGAAGTGCCCGCTGTTGAGGCTAATGTCACAGAAACCGATGACGATGTGCAGGATATTGCGGAAGATAAGCCCGGAGAAACGAAAAAGAAGAAGCAAAAACTCAGCGTTGAGGAACGTGCTAAACAAATGCTCAGCGAAGAGGACGGCGTCTTCAAACTTAAATCGCAACCGGAGCTGGCTGGTCCGAAAGTGCTCGGAACTATCGACCTTACTTCCATAAATTCCTCGATGCGCCCCAAGAAAAAATCTAAAGAGGAGCGCAAGAAGGAACGCGAAGAGAAAGCTCGCCAGAATTCTGCCGCCGCTCCTGAAAGGAAAAAGCGCAATCGCATCGGACAGCAGCGAGTAGATGTAAATGCCGAGGCACGAAAGGTTGAAAAGAACGCCGGTCGTCCCGACAATGCCGCCTCAAATGCTCCTGCTGCCGGCGGTAACGGAAAAAAGAACAAGAAAGGCAATAAAAAGCAGGCCGTTATCAAACCCGAGGTAAGCGATGAAGACGTAGCAAAGCAAGTTCGCGAAACTTTAGCCCGCTTGCAGGGAAAATCCAAGGCTTCAAAAGGTGCCAAGTACCGCAAGGAAAAACGCGATATGGCACGTCAGCAATACGAGAACCAGCTTCTCGAAGAAGAAGCCGAAAGCAAAGTATTGAAACTTACCGAATTCGTTACGGCAAACGAACTTGCCACGATGATGGACGTACCTGTTACGAAAGTCATCGGCACTTGCATGAGTATTGGCGTAATGGTGAGCATCAATCAGCGCATGGATGCCGAAACTATCGACCTTGTTGCCGAAGAGTTCGGATTCCGCACAGAGTTTGTTAGCTCCGAAGTTTCTGAAGCCGTAGCCGAGGAAGCCGATAACGAAGAAGATTTGATTCCGCGTGCACCTATTGTTACGGTAATGGGACACGTTGATCACGGTAAGACATCTTTGCTCGACTATATCCGCAAAGCCAACGTGATTGCCGGAGAAGCCGGAGGAATTACCCAGCATATCGGTGCATATAACGTAACTCTGGAAGACGGTCGCCACATTACCTTCCTTGATACCCCTGGTCACGAAGCTTTTACGGCCATGCGTGCCCGTGGAGCCCAGGTTACCGACATCGCTATCATTATTATTGCGAGTGATGACGACATTATGCCGCAAACCAAGGAAGCTATCAATCATGCTGTGGCTGCCAACGTGCCTATTGTCTTTGCTATCAACAAAGTAGATAAGCCAAGTGCAAATCCCGACAAGATTAAGGAAGGTTTGGCCAACATGAATTTCCTTGTTGAGGAATGGGGCGGAAAATATCAGAGCCAGGATATCAGCGCCAAGAAAGGTATCGGCGTAAATGAGCTGCTTGAAAAAGTTTTGCTCGAAGCCGATATGCTGGAGCTCAAGGCTAATCCGAATCGTCGCGCTACGGGTACCGTGATTGAGTCATCTCTTGACAAAGGTCGCGGATATGTGGCTACTGTGCTCGTATCTAACGGAACTTTGCACCAAGGCGACGTCATTTTGGCCGGAACAAACTACGGACGTGTCCGCGCTTTGTTCAATGAACGTAACCAACGCATTCAGGAAATCGGACCTTCACAGGCTGCTGCCGTACTCGGATTCAATGGTGCGCCACAAGCCGGTGATGCCTTCCACGTAATGGAAACAGAGCAGGAGGCACGCGAAATTGCCAACAAGCGTGAGCAATTACAACGTGAGCAGAATTTGCGTACCACCAAGATGCTCACACTTGACGAGGTAGGACGTCGCATTAAGCTCGGTTCATTCCAAGAATTGAACATTATTGTGAAAGGTGATGTCGATGGTTCTGTAGAAGCCTTGAGTGATTCGTTCATTAAGCTCTCGACCGAGACAATTGCCGTGAACGTTATTCACAAGAGTGTCGGTCAGATTTCAGAAAACGACGTGACACTTGCTGCTGCTTCGCAGGCCATCATCTGCGGCTTCCAGGTACGTCCCTCTCAGGCGGCACGCCGTCAGGCAGAGCGCGACGGAGTGGATATTCGTACGTACAGCGTGATCTATGATGCCATAGACGAAGTGAAACAAGCCATGGAAGGTATGCTTCAGCCGATACTTAAGGAAGAAGTTACGGCAACAGTCGAAGTTCGTCAGGTTTATCACATCAGTAAGGTCGGTATGGTTGCCGGTGCCTACGTGATAGACGGAAAAGTAAGCCGTAGCGACAAAGCCCGCCTGATTCGCGATGGAATTGTTGTCTTTACAGGTAATTTACTTGCCTTGAAGCGTTTCAAAGACGACGTGAAAGAAGTTAGTACCAACTTTGAATGTGGTATTAGCCTGGCAGGATGCAATGATATCCGCGAGGGCGATATGATTGAGACCTTCCGCGAAATCGAAGTGAAGCAGAAACTCTGATTCTGCTACGTAAGAAAGGGGTTGTTCGGGGATTTATGCCGCCACGTTGCGGGAGTAGTTCCAGAACAACTCCTGTTATTTCAGAACAATCATGTTTATAGATATTTTTCTGGTCATCGTTTTGTGCTGGGCCGTGATTAACGGCTGGCGAAACGGCTTTATGCGCGAGATAGTGTCGGGCATAGGGTGGCTTCTTGGCCTTTTCGTGGCTGCTGCGTGCTATCATTATTTAGGCGACTACCTTACGGTTAGTGGCAGCACGCTGAATATGACTACCAGCATCGTGGCTTTTCTGATTTTGTGGATTGTTGTGCCTATTGCCCTCGGGCTTGCGGCAGGTTTCCTGCACAAAGTTTTCAAGATGCTCTATCTCGGAATGTTTGATGGGCTGGCGGGCGCATTTGTCAGCGTGCTGAAATTTGTTGTCCTGCTGAGTTGTGCATTTAACGTGATGGAATATCTGGATATCATGAACCAAACGCAGACGGCCTCGTCGAAACTGTATGTTCCTACGCGCGATGCACTCTCTATAGCCTTTGAAAATATGGGCGAAGGGCATCAATCTGTCAAAGAAACGCAGACGTTTCAGAATGATACGATTTGGGTGGATATGAACACGGAGCAACAACCGGAGAACAAGCAGAAATAAATGGCAGACTTCGATTTCCTTTCAAAAAAATACGAATACGGTTTCACTACAGACGTGGAAACCGAGATTATTCCGAACGGTCTGAACGAAGACATCGTGCGGCGCATTTCGATGTTGAAGCAAGAGCCCGAATGGTTGCTGGAATTCCGTCTTAAAGCGTTTGCATATTGGCAGACCTTGGAACAACCCGACTGGGCGCACGTCAATTTGCCCGAAATCGACTATCAAGCCATTTCTTACTACGCAGATCCTACGAAGAAGAAGGAGGGAAAGAAGGAAATCGACCCTGAACTTCTGAAAACGTTCGACAAACTGGGTATTCCCTTGGAGGAACGCATGGCTTTGAGCGGAGTTGCCGTTGATGCCGTCATGGATAGCGTCAGCGTAAAGACTACTTTCAAGGAAAAGTTGCAGGAAAAAGGCATCATCTTCAGCAGCATCAGCGAGGCTGTGCGCGAAAATCCCGACTTGGTGCGCAAGTATCTGGGTTCGGTCGTACCTTATCGCGACAACTTCTTTGCTGCGCTCAACAGTGCCGTTTTTTCCGACGGTTCGTTCGTATATATTCCCAAGGGTGTCAGATGTCCTATGGAACTCTCTACCTATTTCCGCATCAATGCCCGCAACACGGGACAGTTTGAGCGCACGCTGATAGTTTGCGACGATGGCGGTTACGTTAGTTACCTTGAAGGTTGTACTGCCCCCATGCGTGATGAAAATCAGTTGCATGCAGCGATTGTGGAAATCGTGGTAAACAAAGATGCTGAGGTGAAATATTCCACTGTCCAGAACTGGTATCCCGGAGATGCCGAGGGACGTGGCGGAGTGTACAACCTTGTGACGAAACGCGGGCACCTGCGTGGCGAAAATGCCAAACTATCGTGGACGCAGGTCGAGACAGGAAGCGCTATCACGTGGAAATATCCTTCTTGTGTGCTCAGTGGCGACCATTCTCAGGCTGAATTCTATAGCGTGGCCGTAACAAACCATCATCAGGAGGCAGATACTGGTACCAAGATGATACATATCGGCAAGGGTACGCGCAGTACCATTATTTCCAAGGGTATCTCGGCCGGACGTAGTCAGAATAGTTATCGTGGACTGGTAAAAGTTGATAAACGTGCCGACGGAGCACGCAACTATTCCTCATGCGATTCGCTTTTGCTCGGTTCTACATGCGGTGCCCACACGTTTCCGTATATAGATGTCAAGAATAACAATGCCATAGTGGAACATGAGGCCACTACTTCCAAGATTTCTGAGGAACAGCTCCTTTATTGCAACCAACGCGGCATACCTACCGAAGAAGCGGTGTCACTCATCGTGGGTGGATACGCCAAAGAGGTCATCAACAAGTTGCCTATGGAATTTGCAGTGGAGGCTACAAAACTTTTGAGCGTATCGCTCGAAGGAAGTGTGGGGTAGGGCGAAACTTCCTGCTCAGGTATTGTTTCAGAACGCTTATCCACAATTTTTTACATCCCACCCCCAAAAAAACTTGCAGGAAATTAGCTCGGAGATAAATTCAGTTTGCTCCGAGCTAATTCTATTTATCTCCCAATTTGTTTTAGGAACCTTAAAATTGTCCACCGCTTTATGCCTTTTATTCATCGGTATTTGCGGGTTGTTTCGATGTACAGATTTTTACTTCCGAAAAAGAGAAAAATAGCTCCGAGTAAAAATTTTTTATCTCCGAACTAAATTTAAAAAGTGTCGAGCTAATTTTATTTTTCTCGGAGCAAAATTCTGTTATCTCCGAGCCCATTAACCCCATATCCACGGGATGCCCGAAAAAAGGGGAATAAGAAAATTTTTCGAGCGTGAATAATCCACATTCTTTTCCAATCTTTTTGGCGTCTTCGGCTTTATGCCTTCGAAGCATAGACCACTATGCTTTTTCGTCCTTAAAACCAAATCCACTCAACAAGATTGAAAAATAAAAGCGGCCTCTTTTCTTGGGCAACCCGTGCATATCGCCCATTTTCCGTGAGAAAAGCCTCTTTCCAAGCGCGAGTTTCTCACATTCTTTCCCAGTCTTTTCAGCGTTTTCGGCTATAATTTCTCAAAATCGCCTCCCGTTTTGAGTTTATATCGCACGAGTAGCACGTTTCAGCCACTTTTTATCGCGTGGGTCGGAAAGGAGTGGGAGTAGTTTGGAGCAGACTTCTGCGTGATACGCATTCAGCCAGGCTATGTCCGAGGCGCTCATCATTTCCAGACTTATAGCTTCTATATCTATGGGGCAAAGCGTAAGTGGACGGAACCTAAGAAATGTTCCGAAGTCGGTTTTGCGATCTTCTTCCACCAAAAGCACATTTTCTATGCGCACACCGAAGCGTCCCGTCACGTAAATTCCGGGTTCGTTGGTCACAATCTGTCCGCTGACGAAAGGACGCAACGTGTCGGGGCGCACATTTTTGCGTATCTGCGACGGTCCTTCATGTACACACAGGTGAGCGCCCACTCCATGGCCGGTACCATGCCCGAAGTCGTAGCCTTCTTGCCACATCGCGTAACGAGCTGCCACATCCAACTGCACTCCTGTAGTTCCAGCGGGGAAAACCATGCGCGAAAGGGCGATATGTCCTTTCAGCACGAGGGTATATACGCGTTTTTCCTCATCGGTGAGCGGTCCGACGGGTATGGTGCGCGTGATGTCCGTAGTACCGTTTTCATACTGCCCGCCGCTGTCAAGTAGCAGAAAGGATTTTCTCTCAAGTTCTACGTCTGTTTCAGGCGTAGGCTCATAATGCACGATAGCTCCGTGAGGACCGTATGCCGCTATGGTTTCAAAACTCAAATCGCGGAAGTGTGGCTGTTCTGCTCGGAATGCTCTGAGCCTTTCTGCCGTCAGACATTCCGTTATGCGGTCTCCCTTCGCGATAGCCTCGTCCAACCAGCGGCGGAAGCGTACTAAAGCCACGCCATCTTCGTACATAGATTCTTCAAATCCCCTGATTTCTTCTGCATCCTTGCACATACGCCAGAATGGAACGGGGGAAGCCAGATATTGCAGGCTGCTACCGCATGCTTTCACCATAGCCATATTCATGCTCGACGGCATAGTGATCAGATTTCCCGCCGCCGTCAGTTCGCGCAGGCGCTTTGCTGCATTTTCGTAGGGATGCAAAGTGTAGGATATGCCTTCTGCTGTGTTTCCACCGAGCACCCGTTGCAAAAGTGCCTTGGACTCCTCGTCGGGACGGACAAAAATCTCAACGGTGTCGGGCGTGACGAGCAGATAGGCAAAGAATACGGGATTGAAGTCGATATCATTTCCGCGAAGGTTGAGCAACCACGCAATTTCGCTCAGGTCGTTCAGGAAAAAGTGCGTGACTCCGCTTTTTTGCTCAGCCATCCATGTGCGTAGCCTTGATAGTTTCTGTGCTACCGTGCACATCGTGTGTCCTTGCTCCGTGAGGTGCGAAGCTTTTATCGGTTCGCGTTCTATCTGCATCGCCTCAAACGGATCGTTCTCCAGCAATACGGCCTCGTAGCCCGCTTTCTTCGGGATAAAACCCTCCAGCATATCCTGATTGCACGTCTCGGCCATCAGTCCGATACGACCTCCTTGCGGCAAGGTGGTGAGCAACCACGTTTTTATGTCGGGACACGATTCGTCGCCGTCCTTCATCATTTCAAAAGGTGTGCCCTGCAATTGTTCTGCTGCCTGCAACCAGTAGCGAGAATCGACCCAAAGTGCAGCAGCTTCGGCAGTAATTACAGCAGTTCCGGCCGAACCGGTGAAATGTGTGAAATACTGTCGCGTTTGGTAGAACGGATGAATATATTCGCTGTCGTGCGGGTCGGAAGTGGGCAGTATAAAAGCGTCCAGTCCGGCCTTTTTCATGTAGTCTCTGATGCGTTGCATGATAAAACTTAGTTTTAGAAACTTGTAAACTTGGAATTTTTGCTTGCAAAAATAAAAATTTTCTCTAAATTTGCAAGCGAAAATAACAGCATAATACTTTTATGGACTATACACACCGCGAAATTGAGAGAAAATGGCGCGAATTATGGACCGCACGTCAGGTTTATCGCGTTACCGAAGATAAAAACAAACCGAAGTACTACGTACTCTCCATGTTCCCCTATCCAAGCGGAGCTGGCTTGCACGTAGGACACCCGCTCGGCTACATAGCCGGAGATATCTATGCACGTTACCGCCGTCATCGCGGATATAACGTGCTGCATCCCATGGGTTACGATGCGTATGGCCTGCCTGCTGAGCAGTATGCCATACAGACAGGACAGCATCCCGCCATTACCACAGAAAAGAACATCAAGCGCTATCGCGAACAGCTGGATCTCATCGGTTTCTCCTTCGATTGGAGCCGGGAAGTGCGCACCTGCGATCCGAAATACTACCATTGGACGCAATGGGCCTTCCAGAAAATGTTCAACTCCTTCTATTGCTACGATTGCGGCAGCGCAAAACCCATAGAAGACCTCGTTAAGAGAATTGAGAGCGAGGGAACTGAAGGATTGAACGTAGCACAGACTGAAGAGCTTCATATTACTCCCGAAGAGTGGCGCAATATGAGCGAAAAAGAGCAACAGGAAGTTCTGATGAACTACCGTATTGCCTATTTGGGCGAGACTATGGTAAACTGGTGCCCGCAATTAGGAACCGTACTCGCCAATGACGAAGTGGTGGACGGACTTAGCGTTCGCGGAGGCTTCCCTGTTGAACAAAAGAAGATGAAACAATGGTGTTTGCGCATATCTGCCTATGCACAGCGCCTGCTTGACGGACTGGAAACCATAGATTGGAGCGAATCCATCAAGGAAACGCAAAGAAATTGGATAGGTCGCAGCGAAGGAGCCGAGATGCAATTCCGTGTCAAGGGAGGAAATGACGACGATGTCTTCACTATTTTTACCACCCGCGCAGATACCATCTTCGGAGTCACCTTTATGGTGCTGGCTCCCGAGAGTGAATTAGTGGAACGCCTCACAACCGATGCACAGCGCGAAGCTGTAAATGCATATCTGGAAGAAACAAAACATCGCACCGAACTTGACAGAATGGCCGGCAAGAAAGTTAGCGGCGTATTCACGGGTAGTTATGCCATTAACCCATTTACCGGCGACGAAATCCCCGTTTGGGTGAGCGATTACGTACTTGCCGGTTATGGAACCGGAGCAATCATGGCCGTTCCCGCACACGATTCTCGCGACTACGCCTTTGCCCGTCATTTCAACCTGCCTATTGTTCCGTTAGTCGAAGGTTGCGATGTAAGTAACGAGAGTTTCGATGCAAAAGAGGGCATTGTTACAAATTCGCCCGCAGCAGGTAAGAAAGCGCTTGACGGTTTCTCTCTCAATGGCCTGACTATTAAGGAAGCTATCGCCAAAACAAAAGAGTTTATCACCGAAAAAGGTTTAGGACGCGTCAAAACAAACTATCGTCTGCGCGATGCTATTTTCAGTCGCCAACGTTATTGGGGAGAGCCCTTCCCTGTTTATTACAAGGACGGAATGCCCCGCATGATTCCCGAGGAATGTTTGCCATTGCTCCTGCCTGAAGTAAAAGACTTCAAACCTACCGAAAGCGGAGAGCCACCTTTAGGAAATGCAACCCGCTGGGCGTGGGACACAGTTCGGAACGAAGTTACGGAAAATACGCGCATTGATAACGTAACTGTGTTCCCGCTCGAATTAAGTACGATGCCTGGATTCGCAGGTAGCAGCGCTTATTATTTACGTTACATGGATCCGCAGAATACTCAGGCTCTTACTGATCCAGAGGTGAACAAATATTGGCAATCGGTGGATCTTTACGTGGGAGGTTCGGAGCACGCTACAGGACATCTGATTTATTCTCGTTTTTGGAACAAGTTCTTATTCGATTTCGGCTATTCCTGCAAAGAAGAACCCTTCCAAAAACTCGTTAATCAGGGCATGATACAAGGTCGCTCGAACTTTGTGTATCGTATCAAGGGAACAAATACCTTTGTGTCGGCAGGATTGAAAGACCAATACGATGTAACGCCTATTCATGTCGATATAAACATTGTTCAGAACGACATTCTCGACACAAAAGTCTTCTGCGCTTGGCGTCCTGAGTACGAAAACGCGGAGTTTGTGCTGGAAAACGGAAAATATGTCTGCGGTTGGGCCATAGAAAAGATGTCTAAATCGATGTTTAATGTGGCAAATCCGGATCAAATTGTCGAGAAATATGGCGCAGATACGCTGCGACTTTACGAAATGTTCCTTGGACCGATCACGCAAAGCAAGCCATGGGATCAAAACGGCATAGATGGTTGCGCCCGCTTCCTGCGACGTGCCTGGAACCTGTACTTTGATAAAAATGATGCCTTCTGCGTGACTGATGATGTGCCGACTAAGGAAAATCTGAAGTCGCTACACAAATTGATCAAGAAGGTAACGGAAGATATGGAGGAAATGTCATATAATACCAGCGTGGCAGCCTTCATGATTGCCGTCACAGAATTATCGCAGCAGCAATGTACGAGCCGAGAGGTGCTGGAAAAATTTGCAATACTCCTGTCTCCGTTTGCACCGTTCATGGCTTGTGAACTTTGGCAGCGACTTGGGCACGAAAATATCGTTTTTGATGCAGCATGGCCGGAATATAACGAGGCATATCTGGTAGAAGATACCGTGAAACTCCCCGTAAGTTTCAACGGAAAGACGCGTTTCGTGATAGAAGTCAGCGCAGATGCCACAAAAGAGGAGGTAGAAAAACTGGCACTTGCCCACGAATCCACAGTACGTTACATGGAAGGAAAAACGCTGGTGAAAATTATTGTTGTACCTAAACGAATCATAAATATAGTACTGAGATGACACATATTCCTGCGATTAAAATTAATTATTTTCAGGAGGTACGAGACTATATCTTCATCACTTTTGGTCTTATCCTGTACTCTGTTGGAGTTAATGCCTTTCAATTACCCTATCAAATCACGGGTGGTGGAATTGCCGGCATAGGTGCGATACTTTTCTACGGATTTTCTTTCCCGCAGGCCTACACTTTCTTTATCGTAAACATATTTCTTTTGGTTTTAGCCGTCAGGGTTTTGGGATGGAAGTTCTGTATTAAAACAATATATGCCGTTTTTGTCCTGACAATTCTGTTGGAAGTTGTAAGACAGTTCCTTTATAATTACGGACAGGCGCATCTCGATGAGTTTGCATTCAGTCCGAATATGATGCCTCAGATCGTTAAGGATAATGCCTTTATGTCTGCCATTCTTGGTGCGTCTCTCGAGGGAATAGGTCTGGGTATCGTTTTCTTACGTGACGGCTCTACGGGCGGAACTGACATTATTGCGGCGATAGTGAACAAGTATCGTGATATTACCCTGGGACAAGTCATTATGTTCTTCGATATCTTGATTATTACCTCCAGCGGATTGCTGCCGAGTATCGGTATATCCGAAATGCTCTACGGTTATTGCACGCTTATCGTGACGAGTTTGCTCCTTGACTACGTAGTAGATCGTGGTCGCCAGTCAGTACAGTTCCTTATCATCTCGAAAAAATATGCCGAGATAGCCGATGCCATTACTTCTACCGGACGTGGTGTTACGGTGCTCGACGGTGAGGGATGGTACACCCATACTAATAGGAAAGTACTTGTGGTTTTGGCTAAAAAACGTGAGAGTACCAATATTTTCCGCTTCATTCTGAGTGTCGATCCCAATGCTTTCGTTTCGCAGAGTAAGGTAATCGGAGTCTTCGGTGAAGGCTTTGACAAAATCAAGGCCAAAAAAAAATCCGAAGGCGAAGAAGGCTGAACGTATTCCTAAGTAGTTTTCCTATAATATATATTTAAAAGGTGTACGTTCGGGTACACCTTTTTTAATTTTCAAGCTATGAAAAAAACATTCCTCACCATTTTTGCTGTTGCCGTATTCTTCGTTGGTTTTTGCGTCACAGCATCTTCGTGCAACAGTTCTAAAAAAGAGAAGGCCGAACTTGCCGCAGAAAATACCGATGACGAAGGCAGCAATATCGAAGATGCGGATGACGATGGTCCGCTTTTCGATGCCACATCCGGAGTCGTGTCCACCGATACCCTGTATCAGGATTCCAATAGCTTATATTGTATGCATTATGGCAGCAATGGAAAACTTAATGTGCTGACAAGGAACAATCGCGTGCTACTTAGCGATCCTACGTTCTACATTGAGAGAAACGAAGACACACCTAATATTTTCAAAATCTACTGTAACTTCGACACCCTGCGTGTTGATGTTTCAAAGCCCGATGCTGTAGAGAAAATAAAGACACTTCACAGGGATAAGAGCCAGGTTGAAAAATTTGAATACGCCATGAAGCATCCCAAATTCGACAAAGTGGTATATTATTTCACGGTGGAAACGCCAAAGTCCTCATTCCGGAAGCAGAAAGTCGCACAGGATTTGCTTTTGTCCTACCTGAATCCAAAACCAGGCAGCAAAGACGAGAACGACAATCCCATAAAACCATTCCAAGGTCGTTCTGACGATTTCGAGGGTATGGCAAAATATTTCTGTAAGTCGTTTTTCGAGTGTTTTGACTACGATAGCGAAAGCGAAATCTACGATTCGCAGAAATGCCTCGTATATAAGCTCACTGATCACTACATTACCTATCAGGTTTCCAGTTCATCCTATACGGGAGGTGCGCACGGAATGTATGCAGACTGCCTTGTTACGTTTGATTTGGACAACAAATGCGAAATGAACTGGAAGTATCTCTTCCGTCCTGAGTGCAAAAAGCAAGTAGAGAACTTGTTTTACGACGTAGTGGGCAAGGATTCTCATTTTCTTGAGTCGGAACATCCCAAAAACCGCAAGGAACTCGTAGATCACTTCAAGGACGAAAAAGGCCGGAACGTGATATCCGCAGAAGGTGGCGAACAATGTATTGGCGTATGCGACAAGGGTATTGTTTTCTCTTTCCAACCATACGAAATCAGTTACTATGCAGCCGGTCGCTTCGACTTCGTACTGCCTTTCGACCGCGTAAAACCATTTATGACGAAGCGCGCCATCAAAGTGCTCGGATTATAATATCCGCAGTCAGGGCTTTTGCCTGATTGCACTTATCCAAAGTTTGATAGTTCAAGATCTAAAATTTTGCTTTGATAAATATCTCGGAGGTAAATCTAATTATCTCCGAGGTAATTTTAATTATCTCCCAATTAGTTTCTGATAGTGAAATTTTTCCACAGTCGTATTCCTTTTATTCATCGATATTTTCGTGATTTTTTGAGGTACGAAAAAATACCCCCGAAAAACGGGCAAATAGCTCGGAGCTAAATTTTTTTAGCTCGGAGCTTTTTTTAATTAGTGTCGAGCTAATTTTTTTTTGCTCGGAGTTAATTTCTGTTATCTCCGGCCTATTCACCCCATATTGCCCATATCGCCCATTTCCCCCAGAAAATATTTCGCAAAAACTCCCTGTCCCGGCGCCGATTAGCAGCAGAAAAACAGAAATAGTGCTATTCAAACGGCTGGGAATATACTATTTTCGCTAAGTTTCCGTTATATTATATATCTTTATATAGTAGGAATGAAAACAGATAAGCCACAAATACTCTTTGCCACGAACAATGCGCACAAACTGGACGAGATACGTGCCATTCTCAGCGCAGACTTCGATGTTTTAAGCCTTGCAGACATCGGTTTCGACGAGGATATTCCCGAAACAGCCGATAATCTCAGCGATAATGCCTTGGAAAAGGTGCAATATGTCCACCATCGCTTCCCGAATATCCCCTATTGTTTTGCCGATGACACAGGTCTTGAAGTAAAAGCCCTGGATGGTAGGCCGGGAGTGCACACGGCTCGATATGCCTTCGCCGATCGCAACGATACTGAGGCCAATACCACCAAGTTGCTCACTGAGATGCAGGGAAAGTCCGACCGCACGGCTCGTTTCCGTACGGTTATCGCGTTGATTCACCACGACCGCACGGAATTGTTCGAGGGCATCGTAGAAGGAGCCATAGCTACCGAGCGACGCGGCACGCAGGGTTTCGGTTATGACCCCGTATTCATTCCCGAAGACACGGGTAAAACTTTTGCAGAGCTGGGTGTGAAGGTAAAAAACCGCATCAGCCATCGTGCCCGTGCTGTGAAAAAACTGTGTGACTTCTTGAAAAATCAAATTCAGACCGATAACAAATGAATCCTATGAAGAAAACATACATAACAACCCTCCTTCTGGCGCTTTGCCTGAGCCTTCATGCACAAAACGTGGGCGAATGGAAAAATCTGCTCTCCTATCGCGAAAGCACTCAGAGCCTTGCTGTGGGCGAGACGATATATGCCCTGTTTTCGGGTAACCTGCTCTCGTATAATACGAGCGACGAGTCCGTACGCCTCTATTCAAAAATAGATGGTCTGCACGGAAAAGAGATTTCGCTCATGGGTTACAGCAAATCGCAGGACTGCCTCGTGCTTGTTTACGACGATTCAAACATAGACCTGGTATATCCGAGCGAAGACGGCATCATTAATATACCGGATATGAAGAATAATGCCGCAACCATCGGGAAACTGAATAATCTCAGCGTGGCAGAAGATTATGCATGCCTATCTACGGAAAAAGGAGTAGTGGTGCTCAACCTCAAGGACGCAGAAGTGCGCGGTTACTACCCGCAATCTGGCGACGTGTACGATGCCGCCGTATTTGACGGGCAGGTATTCACGGCGCAGAGCAGCGGAATTTACTATGGCAGTCTGAAAGACAACCTTTCCGATGGAGAGAAATGGCAGAAATACGGTTCACAGAACGTCAATGGTATCGTAAACTTTGCCGACGGCCTGTATTTCAGTAGTTCCGACGAAGGTCTCTTTCGTTTAGACCCTGCCGATGCAAGCGGAGTACGCACAAAGACGCAAATCTCCACCCTCTCGCTGAAAAAAGGCGCGGCTTCAAACAACAGACTCGTATTTTTCAATGCCCAGCGCGTAGTAACCATTTTGCAAGCCCAACCTAAAACGACGGAAAACGACATTGCCTACGACAACCAGTGGACTTCCGTTGCCATTAACGGCAAAGGCGAACTCATGGTGAGCGAAACGGGACAGTTGCTTCGCCGTTTTTCTATTGCTGACGGACAATTGCAGCAGAAAGGCGAAGAAATAGGCGGCTATGGTCCGTTGCGCGATTTATGCTACCACATGAAAATGCAGGGAAACCGCCTTTTCGTGTCGGGAGGCCGCATAGACTATACGAAAAACGTGTGGCAACCCGGAACGGCCATGATGTATGAAGACGGCAAGTGGCAGTTCTTCTCGGAAGACAGGATAAGTCAGATCACTAATTACGAGTTCTACAACACGATGTCCATCGCGCAGGATCCGAAGGACGAGAATCATCACTTTATCGCGGCAGGCGGTGGCGGACTCTATGAGTTCAGAGACTTTAAGTTCGAGAAACTCTATAATTTCTACAACTCTCCGTTGCAGTCTCAGCCAAAAGATATTATTAGCATCGTGCGCGTTACCGGTGCAGAGTATGATAATGCAGGAAACCTCTGGATTATGAACCAACGCACCGACACTGTGATACGCATCCTCCGTCCCGATGGAAAATGGAGCAGCGTATATGTGGAGGATATGAAGAATAACGCCACAGCCGAGCGGTGTTTCTTCGACAGCAAAGGTCGTTTCTGGATGAACAGCCGCGCATGGTATGGAGACATCCGAGGTGGCATCCTCTGTCTGGACTATAACGGAACGATAGACGATACAAAAGACGATGTTGCGACATATCGCTACACAGCGCCCAACGAAGACGGTGCCGTAATCGACCTTAGTACCGGCGTTTACGACATAACGCAAGACCACGACGGAGCAATCTGGGTGGGAGCCGAGACTGGCGTTTACGTTATCGACAATCCCGACGACTTCACCCGCAGCGATTTCTATTTCAACCAGATTAAAGTGCCGCGCAACGACGGTACGAATTATGCAGACTACCTTCTTGCGGGAACTCCCGTAACCGCCATTGCCGTAGATGGAGCAAACCGGAAATGGCTGGGCACGGCCTCAAGCGGCCTCTACCTTGTCAGTCCTGATGGCAGGGAAATATTGAAACACTTCACCACTTCCAACAGCGCGCTGCCCGATGATGGCATTTATACCCTGGCTGTTCATCCCAAAACCGGTGAAGTCTATATCGGAACTGGGAAGGGTTTGACGGCATATCAGAGCGAAGTTTCGGAACCTGCTGAATCGCTTTCAAAAGATAACATCCGCGTATATCCTAATCCCGTCCGTCCCGGATTCAAGGGGAACGTTACAATCACAGGTCTGACACAGGATGCAGATATCCGCATAATGACACCAAGTGGTTACGCAGTTGCCAGCGGTACTTCGACCGGTGGAACTTTTATCTGGGATGTGCGAACTTTTGAAGGCACACCTGTAAGCACAGGCGTGTACTATATTATGATAGCCGACAAAGAAGGCGGCGAACATCTGGTTTCCAAAATAACAATCATCAGGTAACGTTTATTTCGTGGGATTTTTAATTCCACAGCTCCCATTATCGAGTTGTTTTCCCTGCCTTTTGAGAATATCGCTCAAGCCTAAAAGAACATTGTTCAGACCTACCGAACTGCTGTTTGGAACTACTGAAAAAGCGTGTCGGACCGAAAAAGCATAAAACACGGAAAAAGAAAGTATAAACCCCCGAAAACGCCTTATTTTAGTACGTTTTCGGGAAAAAATCAATTTTTTTTGCATTTTTTGCAAAAAAAACAGCAAAAATGTTTGTGTGTAATCTAAACAAACTCTATATTTGCAATGGAAAGTGATAATTAACATCATATTAACCTTTTAATACACAAAAAAATGAACAAAACAGAATTAGTAAATGCAGTTGCTGAAAAAGCAGGTTTGACAAAAGTTGACGCAAAGAAGGCAGTTGATGCAGCTGTTGCTGCTGTAACAGAAGCTCTCGCTAAGAACGACAAAGTTGCTCTTATCGGTTTTGGTACATTGGCCGTTACAGAACGCAAAGCTCGCCAGGGTGTGAATCCTGCTACCGGCAAAAAAATCACCGTTGCTGCTCGCAAAGTCGTTAAGTTTAAGGCTGGCGCAGAACTCGCAGCTGCTGTGAAATAAGCATTTGCAATTAATTTTTTTCTGACAGTTCCGCATTAACTTTCCAATGCGGAACTGTTTTTTTGTGCCCGATTCCTATAAATAGGGTGGGGCAGACTGAGAATAGTTACCATAGGTTTTTCGTTCGTCCGTGTAAAGGATTTCGTAGGTGCGATATAAGGCACGCTACTTACGAAAAGAGTATGAATAAGGTTGAAATAGCAGCTTTTATACCGCGTATTTCAAAGTTTTTTGTTAGTTTTGCACTTGTTGGGGCATAGGCACTTGTCGGAATGTGCCCTGTGCTCTGTAAAACCCTATATTCTTTTTCACTGAACATCCATATAATAAGGAATATGAACATACCCTGGAATAATCTCAGGAAGCTACATCTTACTTCCGTTGCTATTTCTTTCATTATCTCGGTCACATTGCTCACTTTGCTGCTGCCACGCAGCGAAGAAGTGGGTTATGTTTACGAAGAAGGCAAACCCTGGCGATATGAATCGCTCATAGCACCTTATGACTTCCCCGTAAACAAATCAGCCAAGGATATTCAGGCCGAAAAAGACAGTCTGACAAAGGCTTTCAGTCCGTTTTTCATGCTTGACAACGAAGTAGAGGAAAAACAGATAGACCAACTGCGCGAAGACTATGATAAAGGAGTGTTCAATACCCTACCTGAAGACTATTTGCGCCACATTTCCAATCTTTTGCGCCACGTTTACGATGCAGGGCTCATGGATACTGAAACATATTCCCAGATGCAGGAGAACGAAGTGGCGACAATCCGTATCGTAGATGAGACAGAAGCGGTGTCACGTGGCATGAACGATGTTTTTTCTATCCGTACGGCCTACGAATATGTTATGCAGGCTGATACAATGAACTACCGACGGAATATTCTCTCGACAGTAAACCTGAGTCATTACCTGGAACCGAATATTACCATAGATACCGCGAAAAACAATGCGATGCTGGCGGATATTTTCAGCAACCTGTCGAAAACGAGCGGCATGGTACAAGCCGGTGAGCGCATTATAGATCTCGGTGATAAGCTGACAAATCAGGATGTCAAGATACTTGATTCTTTTCAAGAGGAGATGCGACGCAGGGGTACGACGGAATCTTCGGCAAAATGGCAGATAGTGATAGGACAGACGCTATTTAATGCTTCTTGCCTTGCCTTACTCATCGTATTCTTGCTGGTATATCGCACGAACTTGCTGAAACGTCACCATTCCGTCAATCTGTTGTTCACGGTCGTCACTTTATTCCCGCTGTTGTGCCACCTTTTTGTTACGCGCAACATGCTAAGCGTTTATATCATCCCCTTTGCGATGGTTGGCGTATTCGTAAGAATTTTTACCGACTCGAGAACAGCTATGATTGCCTCGATAGTGGCCATCTTGTTGGCATCTATCGGATTACGCAACCCTTATGAATTTATCTTAATCCAGTTCTCCTCATCGGTTGTCGCCATTATCGGCGTGAGTGACTTAACAGAACGCTCACAACTGCTGCGCGTTGCGCTGATGGTCACCGCCGTTGCTTTGGTGTTCGACCTTTTCTACGATTTGTCACGTGGTATTACTTTCGCAACCTTAGATCGCGCGCATTATATATATATAGGTGTAAGCGGACTGACACTTCTTTTGGCTTATCCCTTGCTTTACCTCATAGAGCGCATATTTGGATTTACATCGAACGTCACTTTGGTGGAATTGACGAACATTAACACGCCGTTGCTCTCGCGTCTGTCAAAAGAAGCCCAAGGTACTTTCCAACACTCCATGCAAGTGGCAAATTTAGCCGCCGAAGTTGCTGATGCGCTCGGAGCACAGTCGCAGTTAGTCAGAGCCGCTGCTTTTTATCACGACATAGGTAAACTGTCGTCCCCGCTTTATTTTACAGAAAACCAATCTGGTGTAAATCCGCACGACAAAATAAAAAATGAACAGGAAAGTGCGCTAATAATTATCAACCATGTGCACGAAGGAATCCGACTGGCAGAAAAATACAACTTGCCTAAAGTAATTATTGACTTCATAAAAACCCATCATGGCCGCAGTCAAGTGAAATATTTCAGCATACAATGGCAAAACAGTCACCCTGGAGAACCCGTAAACGAAGAATCATTTACTTATCCCGGACCTGATCCACATACCAAGGAGCAAGCTATACTTATGATGTGCGATGCTGTTGAAGCCTCCTCGCGTTCTTTGAAAAACTACACGACAGAGAGTATTACCTCATTGGTGGATAGAATTGTTGATGCACAAGTGAACGATGGCCGCTTCAAAAAATGTCCTATCTCGTTCCTTGATATCGATGTGGCCAAGCAAACGCTGGTGGAGTGCCTGCAAAATATTCATCACACCCGTATAGCCTATCCAGAACTCAAGGCAAATGCAAAAGAGTCGCAGGAAACTTCGGGAACCGCCGTAGAAGAAAAAACTAATACTGCGATATCAAGTGATAGTAATCAGCAAACAGATAATGCTATGGGCCAATCATACGATTTGCCTGAAAAGGAATCTGGTATGTCTGGAACCTTGTCTGGTAACTCTGCCGAAAAGCAGATAGCCTCTGGAAAATCGTTCGATAAGGCGGGGGCTTCCTCTAATACTTCCGCTCTGAAAAATGCATCGGCGGAACAATTGGACGCCCAGTCGCCACAAGCAAATAAAGAGTTAGACAAAACAGATGCGGATTCCCAACAAGCCGAAGATAATGACGCCATAGTTAAACCTGCTGACGCGACAATCAAACCTGCTGTTGCAACAATTAAACCTACTGACACAATAGTTAAACCTACTGCTGCAACAAGTAAGCCTAATTCCACGATAATCAAATCTGCTGCCGAGGAAACCGAAGATAGTGCCGCTATCATTTCCACTCAAACCTCGGTACACGAAAATGATGACGAGCCCCAGCACAGTGGCTTCTTCCATACGCGTCGTAAGGAGTAGCTAATTAGTCCGCTTGTCGGGGAAAATTGCGACAAAGGGCAAAAAAACGACAATAAATAAGGCTTATTCACAAATATTTAATTATATTTGCATGTTCAAGGGCATTTCTCCCCATAAATAAGGAGGAAAACTTTCTGGAAACAATAAATAAAATAAATCAATACTAACAATTTAATTCAAAATCCTATGTGGTTATTTAATTCATCAGTAGGACGAAAAGTTGTAATGTCAGTAACTGGCATTGCTCTCGTTTTGTTCCTCACTTTTCATGCTTGCATGAATGTTGTAGCCATCTTTTCTGCTGATGCCTACGACGCTATTTGTGCATTCCTGGGAGCGAACTGGTATGCAGTGGTAGCAACCTTGGGACTTGTAGCCCTTATCGCCTGCCACTTCGTTTTTGCCATTATTCTAACCCTGCAAAACAAAAAGGCTCGCGGTGCAAACCGCTATGCAGTAACGGCAAAACCTGAAAAGGTGGAATGGGCCAGCCAGAATATGTTCGTTCTTGGCCTCATTGTCTTACTCGGTTTGTTATTGCACCTCTTTAATTTCTGGTACAACATGATGTTTGCCGAGTTGCTCGAAGGTCACGCAGCAGTTGTCGAACTTGGAGGGGAATTTCTCAGTCCAACTTCCGGAACTGCCATTATTGCCTACACTTTCAGCCACTGGTATTATGTTTTGCTCTACCTCGTTTGGCTTTGCGCCCTTTGGTTCCATCTCACTCACGGCATTTGGAGCGGAATGCAGACACTTGGTGCAAACGGAAAGACATGGTTTAACCGTTGGAAGTGCATCGGAAATGTTTATGCCACTCTGCTCATTCTCTGCTTCGCAGTTGTTGTGCTTTACTTCTTCTGCTGTGGAAGCGTGTGTGCCTAAATTTTTAACTGTTTCTAATTGAAAAAAAAGAAAGACATGGCAACATTAAATTCAAGAATACCTGAAGGTCCTATTGCCGAAAAGTGGACCAATTATAAAGCCCATCAAAAACTTGTAAACCCCAAAAACAAGCGTAAGCTCGATGTTATCATCGTGGGAACCGGACTTGCCGGAGCCAGCGCCGCAGCTTCTTTGGGTGAAATGGGATTCAAAGTGAAAAACTTCTGCATCCAAGATTCTCCGCGTCGTGCACACTCTATTGCCGCCCAAGGAGGTATCAATGCAGCCAAGAATTATCAAAACGATGGCGACTCTGTTTATCGTTTGTTCTACGATACCGTTAAGGGAGGCGACTATCGCGCAAGAGAAGCCAACGTTTATCGTTTGGCAGAGGTAAGTGCTAACATTATAGACCAATGTGTTGCTCAGGGAGTTCCCTTTGCCCGTGAATATGGCGGTATGTTGGCAAACCGTTCCTTTGGCGGTGCACAGGTTAGTCGTACCTTCTATGCAAAAGGTCAGACTGGCCAGCAATTACTCCTGGGAGCTTACAGTTCTTTGATGTGCCAAGTGAATAAAGGCACCGTAGAACTTTATACTCGCTACGAGATGTTGGACGTTGTCATCATAGATGGACGCGCTCGCGGCATCATTGCAAGAAATTTGGTAACGGGTAAACTCGAACGCTTCGCAGCTCATGCCGTAGTTATCGCCACCGGTGGTTACGGAAACACCTATTTCCTTTCTACAAACGCCATGGGTTGTAACTGTTCGGCAGCTATTGCTTCATATCGTAAGGGTGCGCTCTTTGCAAACCCGTCTTATGTGCAGATTCACCCCACCTGTATTCCGGTACATGGCGACAAGCAGTCTAAATTGACGTTGATGTCTGAATCTCTCCGTAACGACGGTCGTATTTGGGTGCCGAAAAAACTGGAAGATGCCAAGGCATGTCAGGAAGGTCGCCTGCAAGGTAAGGATATTCCAGAGGAAGATCGCGACTACTACCTCGAACGCCGTTATCCTGCCTTCGGAAACCTTGTTCCTCGCGACGTAGCCAGCCGTGCTGCCAAGGAACGTTGCGATAAAGGCTTTGGTGTGAATAATACCGGCTTAGCCGTTTTCCTCGACTTCTCACAAGCTATCAAAGACTTCGGACGTAAGGAAATTGAAGCCCGATATGGCAACCTGTTTGATATGTACGAAGAAATCACAGATGAGAGCCCGTACGAAACACCTATGCAAATCTTCCCCGCTGTTCACTACACAATGGGTGGTATCTGGGTAGATTATGAATTGATGACTACGATAAAAGGTCTTTTCGCCATAGGTGAATGTAATTTCTCCGACCATGGTGCCAACCGCCTCGGTGCAAGTGCCCTTATGCAGGGATTAGCCGATGGTTACTTCGTATTACCATACACTATCCAGAACTATTTGAGCGATCAGATCACCGTTCCTCGTTTCAGCACCGACACTCCTGAGTTTGATGAGGCAGAAAAGGCCGTACAAGCCCGCATCGACCGTCTGTTTGCCGTAGGCGGCAGCCGTTCTGTTGACAGTATTCACAAGGAACTCGGACATATCATGTGGGAATACGTAGGTATGGGTCGCACGAAGGAAGGTCTTGAAAAAGGTCTTGCCCTTATCGGCGAACTTCGCAAGGAATTCTATAAGAATCTCCGCGTTCCCGGAAGCAAGGAAGGCGTGAATGTAGAATTGGAAAAGGCTCTTCGTCTGGAAGACTTCCTGCTTATGGGACAACTCGTGGCTAACGATGCATTGCACCGCGAAGAAAGCTGCGGCGGTCACTTCCGTGAAGAACATCAGACCGAGGAAGGCGAAGCTAAGCGCGACGACGAAAACTTCTTCTATGTAGGATGCTGGGAATATCAGGGTGACGACGACACACGTCCGACACTTTCTAAAGAACCGCTCAACTACGAAATCATCAAGGTACAAACCCGTAACTATAAGAACTAATTAAACTATGGCTAAAAATATATCTTTTACAGTTAAGTATTGGAAGCAAAACGGTCCTAAGGACGCGGGGCATTTCGAGCAGAAAGAAATGCGCAATATACCTGATGATACGAGCTTCCTCGAGATGTTAGACATCCTTAACGAAGAACTAATCAACGAAGGTAAGGAACCTTTCACTTTTGATCACGACTGCCGTGAAGGTATCTGCGGTATGTGTTCGCTTTATATCAACGGAACGCCACACGGTAAGACGGAACGTGGCGCTACTACCTGCCAACTTTACATGCGTCGCTTCAAAGACGGCGATGTCATCACGGTAGAGCCTTGGCGCTCGGCAGCATTCCCTGTTATCAAGGACTGCATGGTGGATCGCTCGGCATTCGACAAGATTCAGGCCGCAGGTGGATATACCACTATCCGCACTGGTCAGGCTCAGGACGCCAATGCCATTCTGATTCCCAAAGACGATGCAGATGAGGCCATGGATTGCGCTACTTGCATCGGTTGCGGTGCTTGCGTAGCAGCATGTAAGAATGGTTCTGCCATGCTCTTCGTAAGTTCTAAGGTAAGTCAGTTTGCACTCCTGCCACAAGGCCGTCCCGAAGCCGCCCGCCGCGTAAAGGCTATGGTGGCTAAGATGGACGAACTCGGCTTTGGTAACTGCACCAACACACGTGCTTGCGAGGCTGTCTGCCCGAAGAACGAAACCATTGCCAATATTGCCCGCCTGAACCGCGAGTTCTTGAAAGCAAAGGTAAAAGACTGATATCAGATAGAGTTGTGAGCATCATCTCACAACTTTATTCTTCTTTTTCGTCCTCAACTTGGGGGCGAATGTCAGAGAATATAAAGTTATAACTTAATAAATTGGCATTTCTGCCTGTATAGCATCGTTTAGGCACAAGATTTACTGCCTTTTCTCCTATACAAGTGGTTTTGCCGCAAACAAAAAAAGATTATCATGGACTATAATGATCGCGAAAAGAGAATCCAGAGATTCTTAGTTGAGAACAAAAAGTATTTTCCACCTGCAAGAATGACTGACATCAAGGTGAAACTTCAGAGTCTCACAAATGAGCAGTTCGAGCAGGTAGAATGGCTCGAATTCAGGGATCCTTTGACGATGACACTCATTGCTTTCTTCCTTGGTACGCTCGGTGTAGACCGTTTCATGCTGGGTGATTCTAAGAATGGCATCTTCAAATTGCTTCTCAGCATCATTTGCGTAGGAACTATCTGGTGGTTTATCGATTTGTTCAGCATTCAGGAACGTACCACCTTGTATAACCACAAAATGTTGATGGATACCATTTCCTATCTCTAATTATTTCTGAGATATCATATTGATATTCAACTGAAAACCATTTCCGTTATCCATTTGGATAGAGGAAATGGTTTTTTTCTTTTCCACATTTTCCGTGCACCCCACACTTCCGAAAGCTGGTCGGGAAATATGTCCGAGCAAATTTTATGAATCTCGGAACTAATTTGAATTATCTCCCAATTAGTTTCAGATAGTGGAAAGTTGTCCATAACCGTACACCTTTTATTCATAGGTAATTTCGTGATGTTCTGAAGTACGAAATAATACCCCCGAAAAACGGGCAAATAGCTCCGAGCAAAATTTTTTATCTTGGAGCTAATTTTAAATTATTGGTGTCCGGTAAAAGTTGAGAATCGCTAAATTATGTGTCCGCAGTGC
>CAMVJO010000012.1 GCA_947167835.1 uncultured Prevotellaceae bacterium | reverse complement strand
AGAGCGGTATCCTATGTGTCTTATCTTATCGTTAGCGCCTGCAAACATAGTAACTTTAATATGTAGTCCCGTGAAGCAAAAAGGACAAGTGAACGAGGCTCTCAGGAACATTTATGTTAATAAAAGCGACGTGTTGCAAGAACCTTGGTTTTTATTCGTTTTCGGCTCTGCAAAAGATGAGAATAATAAAAAAGTACATACTAAAGAAATACTTAATTATAAATAACTATGAAACAGATTAGTTTTTTCTTTTTAATATTGGCAGGTATTACAATTCTGTTATTATCTTCCTGCACGACATCGCAAACATTTATAGTACAAGGAACTCCTGGTACAGTGATAGCAGATCATCAAAATCGACAACTGGCCGTTGTGGATCAAACTGGACAGGCTCAAGTAACAATAAAGAGAGATGGCTATATGCACTATCTCCAGTCAAAGGCACCAGGTTCATCTGTATTTGTTCCTTTTGGACTTGATTATACTGATAAAAATTATTCTTCTCGTATTGCATGGGGAGTTGGTCTAGTTGTAACAGGTAGCGTTTTCGCATTAGAAGGTGGATTATTAGTGGCAATATTATCTGGAGAGGAAGGAGCAGGTTTGATATGTGCTGGGGTAGGAGTAGGCGTAGGTGGTTTGAGTTTTCTAACTCTTCCATGGCTTATTGATGGTGACTATGATTACAATAAAATCCAGAAAACTAATAACGACCTTATAAAATAAAGAATAATAGGGAAGATGTGTTGTAAAAATGAAATCGTGCCCATCTTCCCTATTCAAACAAACTAAAAGAATATGAAAAACAAAGTTTTATCATTTATGCTGTTTCTGCTTTTTTGCATAACAGCAGATGCTCAGACTTATAAATACCGTCTTCTTAAGTGGGTAGACAGAGAAACGGGAGAGGAAATGGCTGGTGATATGAGTGTTAAGCATATTACATTTTATAGTGGAAATAATACATTTATGTTTACTGATAATAGTGGTAAGCCTAATGATTATTGGAGTTATATGAATAATGCTCCTGTTCGGGGTGGAACAGGTATCTCTACTGGGAAGGTAAACCCTAGAGTGTTCTCATATCAGAATCAGTCTAATGGCGTTCTTGTATATATAAACAATAGAACGGTATGTAATAACACAACAGGACAATGTGTTGGACATATAACAGACTATATTAATTTTTCTAGTGATTACCAACGATTCAATATCGTTAGTGGAGGAACTGCAATAGAGAATGGTTTCCCTTGGGATTGCAGTTCTTTGAATTTAGATACAAGAAAATACATCCGTGTTTACGAAAGAGTTGAGAGTGGTAATTCTGGAACTTTTTATTAAACTGATGTTATAATAGAATAATATGAAAAGTATAATATTCTTTATTCTTTTTCTAAGTGTTTTGGGTATTAGTGCTCAGAATCGTACTTATTATTATGAGCGTATAGCCAAAGTGAAGAATGGAAATAAAAGTATGGATAGTGGAGACGGCCATTATTTGACTATTAACAATAAAATCCTTTATGAAAGTGATGAAAATGGTTTTAGTAAAAAGAAAGGTACTGTCACATATATGAACTCCAATAATAATCGTCCAATGTATGAGGGGACTTCTTACTTAGGCAGTAACCTTTCATACGTTTTCAATTCAGACTATTCACGTCTTAATATTCACGCCGTGGATGGAACAATATATGTATATCAGCGTAAAAGTTCTCCAACCGAAGGAATGATGCGCGTTTATGAAAGTGATGATAGTCCTTATAACAGTTATTCTTTTTCCAATACTCAGCAAAATAATTCATCTTCTAATAATAAAACCATATCACAGAAAAAAAACAGAAAAGAAAAAGAAAAGGAATTATGTCATGTTTGTAAAGGTACAAAATATGTCAGCCAAAATATTCCTACTGTATGTGAGTATGGCATTAGAAAACCTGTATACTATATATGCCGTATTTGTGGCAAAAGTGTTGCAAGGAATAGTGGGCACGGACATAAAACATGTCCTTATTGCAAGGGATATGGATATATCCGCTGATCTAGTATCCAATATGTTCTCTGTAGCAGATATTAAGTAACGGAAGTAGAAAGATATATTCAACAACTTCCGTTACTTTTATTTTGTTTCAAAAATAAAAAATCTCAAATAAATACCATGCACTATTCCAAAATCAATAAGCTAAAGATTTATTGAAGTCACGAAAGATTTCATTAACCATTTTGTCCAAGAAGGGCAACTCTTAGTTATACAAAAAGAGAGCTCCTTTTGGAACTCTCTAAATGCGTTTTCATTCGCTAAAGCGAATTGGCTTTCGCCTATCCTTGAGCCTCTTGTCGGATTCGAACCAACGACCCCGAGATTACAAATCACGTGCTCTGGCCAACTGAGCTAAAGAGGCGGGTGGGCAAGCTATCTGTATCGCGCCGCTACAACCAACTACCTTTGCTGCGGTCAAGCCCTGGAGGATTTGAAGGGAGCTGGCCGTACAGCACTTACCCGTCGTAATTGCGAATGCAAATTTAAGGGAGTTTTTTATTCTGGCAAAATATTTTGACGAAAATTTCAGATGAAATGTTGTTTTATCTATCGTTTTCCCTCTTTTTTGCCATTTGGATGTTGCTATTCGTCCTCTTGTTTGGGACTTGATGCCTTGATTATTTCTATGAATCCCTGAAAGAAACCGGTAAAATGGCCAAAACATGCCTTAATGGCGATGACGGTATATTTTGCTACGATTTGGCATAATTTTCTAAGGCTTTGTATCAGCAAGATAAGCAACTTGTTGTAATTGATGTGGAACTTCTTGGTGAAGCGCCGCCATGAAATAATCCAGAGCAGGGGAACGAATACTCCCACAAGCAGGTAAAGAAGCCAAAAGCCGTCCCAAGGTGAACCGACATTGACTATTGGGTGGGCTCCTACGTGGTTCCATTCCAATCCGTAGCACCAAACTTTGAGGGCGCTGACTAATTTGAAGGCACAGAAGTGGAAAGCGAAGATGTAGAGGGTATTGTCGCCGATAAGTACCAAGATCTTTTTGGCTATGTTCTTGCCTTTTGCTATATATTGCGATATATCATAGAAGAGCAGGAAGCCAATGACAGCAGGAACGGGAATAGACAGAAATTGTTGTAGGTTAGCACGCCATACCATGCCTGTAGGCAGAAAGATGCACCAGAGAATGAGCAACAGGAAGCCTGTAATCCAGAACTTCAGCCGAGAAACTACGGAAGGTAGGGGTGTAGAGGGTAGTAGGTTGGCGGAAATGGTTGGTTGATAGGAGCGAATCAGAAAACCTATGCTCATAAAGAAAAGTCCCATGAGATCGCGATATCCTCCTTGCGGGACACCTGTCATTCTAAGGTTCTCAATGACCTGCCAAAGCGTGAGAAGGAAGGAAACAGTCAAGATACCCCATGCTATTTGCCTGTCATTTTGAAATGCCTGAATCTTCCGTCCTATTTTGAAGAGTATCAGCATAGCAATGCTTGACAGGAATAATGCGCGGAAGAACCAAAATGTTCCTGCAAGGAAGTCATCATATCCCGACATGTTGAAAACGATATTCCACAGCCTTTGACAGAAAGAATGTAACGTGTAGGGATGCAACACTCCGCCTTGGGCATTTCCAATCTGCTCATTGAGGATTCCTGTATGGAAGAGCAGGTTGTGAATCAGCAGGAAAAACACGCTCCATTTGACGAATGGCCAGTAAAGTCCTTTCACTCTGCGTTTCAGGTAGGTTGCTTCGTCTGTCAGGTACTTCACGTTAAAGAAATAGCCTGAGCAAATAAAGAAAGTGGGTACGTCGAAAAGCGATACAAAGGCACCAACGTATGGAATGGCGCAGCAATGGCTGATCACAACGAATATAATGGCAAATGCCTTGACTATAGATATGGTTTGGTTGCGCATGGTGAGTATTTCGGTAAATCTATTTGGAAATAGGATAGCGAGAAAAACAATTTATGGGTTGTTCTAAAAATTAGGCTGTTTTGATTTTTCAAAGATTTTTGAGTGATTTTGTTTTTAATGCCGCAGAAGCATAGCGAGCTATGGTTCAAGGTATTAAAGACAATGGCGCCAAAAAGATTGAAAAAGCATACAGACAAAAAAAGCTTCACAAAATTTTAAAACCTAATTTTTAGAACTACCCTTATGCAGATTCTACACAAAAGGTGTCAGGATTTGGAAAAACCAACTCTGGAAACGATGCCATTTAGACTTCTTTTTCCACGTTTCGGGCGTCAGTTTGTAGCAACGTGTCTGAGCATCTACATTAAATATATGCAATAGTTCCTTTGTTGTACAAGAATCGTCAATAAGTAGGTTACATTCGTAATCATATCTCAGACTACGGCTATTCAAGTTGGCAGAGCCTATGAAACTAACCTGTTCGTCTATCATCATAATCTTGCTGTGATGAAATCCGCCCGTATAAACATAGACGTCGGCTCCGCGTTTCATCAACCGATGTGCCTGATGATCGACAATACGTGGCGTAATGGGAATGTCACTCTTGTCGGAAATCATGATATGTACCTTTACTCCACGTTTTAATGCCTTCTTCAAAGCACGTTTTATGGCTTTGTTGAGCGTGAAGTAGGGGTTAATAATATATATGGAGTGACGGGCATTTTCTATGCAGTTCACAAAAGTGTTTCGTATGATGTCTGGCGTTTCATTCGGCACACGATCCACAAAACCTACGTGCTTTCTGTATTTTGTTGCGGTCGTGTCGGTTTTCAGTCCTGTGAAAAGTCCGTTTGACGTGCGATAACCAGGATAGAGCTCAGGACCTTTTACGTCTTGATTGGTTACTTCATTCCAGAAGTCAAGAAAGGCTTTCTGAAGTTCTGCTACAGCATCGCCTTCAACGCGGGCATGAATATCTCGCCAGTCGCCAAATTCGGGTTTACCGATGATATAATAGTCTGCCACGTTCATACCGCCGGTATATGCCACGACTCCGTCTATTACCACAATCTTACGATGATCTCGATACAAGGCATGATTGATCCAGGGGAAGCGAAGTTTGTCGTATTCGTATATTTCTATTCCTCTCTGTCGCAAAGTGTCTATATGATGCTTCTTGAGTGGGCGGTTGTTCGAGGAATTTCCGAAACCATCGAACAAGGCTCTCACTTTCACCCCGGCTTTGACGCGTTCTGCCAATAAATCGAATAAGAGTGCCGAGATAGAATCGTTTCGGAAGTTGAAATATTCCAGATGTATGGTGCTTTTTGCCTGACGAACGGCGGTAAAAAGATCATCGAACTTCTCTTGTCCGTTTTTGAACAGCACAATACTGTTGTTGTCCGAAAATCTTACTCGATATTCCGACTCCAGATAGGAAACAATGGCGGAATCGGCTCGTTGCTCCTGAGCATTTGCGGTTATGCTCAGAAGAAGCAGACACAACATCCAGATATGCCAAAAGGAAGACCTCGTCAAATGAGAGGTCTTCGGCTTAAAGTTTTCAACAGAGGCTTTCCGTTGTAAAGATGTCATATATTTAATTATATATGTCGTATGCTTTGGTGTTTTATTAAGGGTTGTTCTAAAAATTAGGCTGTTTTGATTTTTCAAAGATTTTTGAGTGATTTTGTTTTTAATGCCGCAGAAGCATAGCGAGCTATGGTTCAAGGAATTAAAGACAATGGCGCCAAAAAGATTGAAAAAGCATACAGACCAAAAAAAGCTTCACAAAATTTTAAAACCTAATTTTTAGAACTACCCTTTAAGTCATTTCCGGTTTTAGAATCCCATTGGGATGCCTTTGCCAGGATAAATTACAAATTACTTACAAGATAGTGCTGAACGAATCGACGATACCCAACAGATGATGCTCTTTATCTACTACGATAACGGCATGGATTTTATTTCGATGCAGTATCTTGTCAATTTCCACGATGGGAAGATCGGGCGCAATCATCTTTGGTTTTTTTGTCATCACATCTTGTGCCGTCAGGTTGAAGAACTCGCTCTGGTTCTTCTCCATCGCACGTCGTATATCGCCGTCGGTAATGATTCCTACTACCTTTCCTTCTTCCACTATCACACAAAGGCCTAAGCGTCCGGCACTCATGTGCATGACCGTCTCGGTTAGTTTCAGAGTAGGCGGGATAATAGGCAGTTCTTCCTTGTGCATGACATCCTGGGCGCGAGTGAGCAATCGTTTTCCAAGTGCTCCTCCTGGATGGAACTGGGCAAAATCGGCTTCTTTGAACTGTCTTGCCTCAATCAGGGCACATGCCAGCGCATCGCCCAGAGCCAATGCAGCCGTTGTCGAAGATGTGGGAGCAAGTCCCAGAGGACAGGCTTCGTGCAGCACGGATGCATTGAGGTGTACCGTACCGTTTTTTGCCAACAACGAATTAGGATTGCCCGTCATGGCAATAACAGGAATATTATTCTGAAGCAGATAGGGTAGGAAACGGAGTAATTCGTCAGTCTGCCCGGAGTTTGAAATGGCAATCACCACATCTTCCGTAGTGATGACACCTAAATCGCCATGGAACACATCTAACGGATTTACGTAGAAACTTGGTGTTCCTGTTGACGAGAGTGTGGCGGCAATCTTGGCACCTATGTGTCCGCTCTTGCCCACACCTGTGACAATGACCTTACCCGTGCAATGCAATATGAGTTCTACTGCCTTGTCGAAGTCACCATCTATTTTATCTATCAGGCCTATCAATGCTTCTGCCTCATCTCGCAGACATTGTTTGGCCACTTCTGTCCATTTGCTCATGGCTTGACCAGTTCTTTTATGACTTGTTTCAAATTATTCAGGTATATCATGTTGGGCCCGTCGCTCAAAGCGTTTTCGGGGTCGGGATGTGTCTCGAAAAAGAAGCCGTTGGCGCCGAAAGCCTGAGCTGCTTTTGCCATTGCCGGCACATATTCGCGGTTTCCTCCCGTCTTGCCTCCTGCGCCTCCAGGTCGTTGTACGCTATGTGTGCAGTCCATTACAACACGATCGGTATATTGCTTCATTAGCGGGATATTACGGAAATCTACTACCAGATTGTTGTATCCATATATGTTTCCGCGTTCGGTGAGCCATACATCCTTAGCGCCTGCCTCCCTGCATTTTTCTACAGGGTAGCGCATATCTTCGCCTGAAAGGAATTGTGCTTTTTTAATATTGACTGCTTTCCCTGTTTCAGCGGCAGCTACAAGAAGATCTGTCTGGCGACACAGAAAAGCAGGAATTTGCAAGACATCAACTACCTCACCCGCCGCTTTTGCCTGGAATGATTCGTGCACATCCGTGAGCAATGGCAGCCCATATCTGGACTTTATGTCCGAAAGCATTTGCAAACCGCGTTCAAGTCCCGGACCTCTGAAAGAATGTATCGAGGTACGGTTTGCTTTGTCGAACGAAGCCTTGAAATAGATGTCGATATCAAGTTCCTGCTTGATGCTAACCAGTTCTTGAGCCACGACATCCAAGAGTTCTGCCGACTCAATGACACAGGGACCTGCTATAAACAGCGGTTTGTCGCAGCATTTATTGTTTTGTGACATGTTCTTATTCGGATAATCTGGATGAAATGTCTAAATTTATGCAAATTTATGAATTTCTACTGACATGAATGGCATTTCTTCTGAAAATCATTAGAAATCCACGTTTGGCGTGAAATAAAGTGTCAGAGATTTTCTTTGAAATTGTACTTTGAACAACCATTGTGAGGAACCGCCTTTTTAGCATTCGCTTATGCGACTTTTTGCAAAGGGTTTTTATTTTCTCTTCGCGGTGAGAAAGTTTTCTCAACGCGAAGATAATCTTTTCTCATCGCGAAGATAATCTTTTCTCATCGCGAAGAGAATCGGGAAATCTAATCATTAAAGCTATTTGTCGCCTCTTCTATGGATTCGTTATAGGTTGAAAGCGCAGCAAAAGGAGCGAATTGCGCAGCTCTCATGTTCCTTTCCATTCTTTTGTGCTTTTGCGATTCGTGGTGCGGCAGGTTAATGATATCAGAATAGTCTTCGTTCATGCTTTGTGTCCTCCTATTTGTTGGTTTCTTTCCCTGGCTGTAGCGCCTTCCTCGAAATTCGTTCCTTTCAGTATGGCATTTTTCCCGTAACGTTTCTTAATATTCAATTGTGCCTCCTGCATACGTCTTTCTTTGGCACGTTTCTCTTTTTTCTGTTCCTCTTCGTGTCTCAGAGCCTCGTAGTCTGTAAAAAGATCCAGTTGAATAGGTGCTTTCTGTTGCGTAATGAGATCTTCATGGTAAACATTTGCTACGGTAAGGTTGATACGTCTGATGAGTAGCACGGGATTGATATATTTGTCGAAGAGATTCAGAAAACCCTTCGTGATAACGCTCGATGCCGAAGTATATTCTTCCAGATTGGTCGTACCATGAGCATGTAGAGGCACTTCTTTTCCATAATAGTTCTTACGAACCGTACCTTTATACTGCATACTGATATCAGGATTCGTCAGGTTTTCTGCATCATAGCCTACGGTAATTACCAGTTGCTTCGTCACCATTTTCTTTTCTACGAGGTTAAGAGCCATATCGTCGGCCATTTCTGCCACTACTACGCGTGCTCTTTTGGCATCATAGGGAGTTTTGAGCACTTGTCCGCTACTGAAAGAGCAGTTCTCGGGTTTATAAGCCTTGACTTCCTCGATAGTACAAGGTTCCCAGCCCCAGGCATGATCTATCAGGAGTTCTGCATTGACTCCGAAGAGATGATAGAGCAAATCTTCGTTCTCTATTGAAAGACGTGCTATCTTTCCCATCGTATCTATGCCGTATGGAGCAAGGCGTGCCGCAATACCTTTTCCTACGCGCCAGAAAGCTGTGAGAGGTCGATGGTTCCATAATTTTTCACGATAACTCCGTTCGTCAAGTTCCCCGATTCTCACTCCGTCTGCGTCGGGTTCTGCATGTTTCGCCACGATATCCATAGCAACCTTGCAGAGATACATATTTGTACCGATTCCGGCAGTAGCGGTAATACCTGTCGTTTTGAGTACGTCACGTATCATGGTTTTTGCAAGGTCGTGCACACTCATTTTGTACGTTTTGAGATATGCCGTAGCGTCAATAAAAACTTCGTCAATCGAATAAACGTGAATATCCTCGGGCGCAATATATTTCAGGTACGTTTTATATACTTGCGTACTCACTTCTATATAATGCGACATGCGAGGCGGAGCGACGATATAGTCCAGTTCCAGTTCCGGACACGCCTTTAGTTGCCAGTCATCCCACGATTTTCCTCGGAATGCCTGCCTTGTTTTTCTCCAACGCTCATAGTTTACTTCCCGCACCCTTTTCTCTACTTCAAAGAGGCGCGCCCTTCCACCAATGCCGTATTGTTTCAGCGAGGGGGACACAGCCAGGCAAATAGTCTTCTGCGTTCTGGATTTGTCGGCCACCACAAGATTTGTGGTCAGGGGATCTAATCCTCTGTCCACGCACTCTACCGAAGCGTAGAACGACTTTAAATCTATGGCTATGTATTGTCTTGTCGACTTGTCCATACTAAATCTCAGAATGATGCTAATTCAAAAAAACAATGCAAATATACGCATTTTTTACCTTATACCCTTAGTTTCTTTGCGCTAAATATTCATGAGCCAAAGGTCAGAATAGAGTTCCTCTTCCAAGAGTTTTATAGCGCAAGCCTAAAAAAAGAGAAATGCTGCTTGTGCAACACTTCTCTCTCAGTATAATTATGCTTTCCTGCCATATTATTTCAGGATTGCATGGGGATTTTTCTGAAAACTCTAATGCTTTGTAGGAGATTCCTGTTTCTATTTTAGGGTTGTTCTAAAAATTAGTTTATAAATATTGGGAAGTCCATTTAAGTCTGTATGATTTTTCAATCTTTTTGGCGCTTTTGTCTTTTATTCCTTGAACCATAGGTTACTATGCTTCTGCGAAATTAAATACAAAATCACTCAAAAATCTTCGAAAACTCAAAACAGCCTAATTTTTAGAACAACCCTAGAATTTAAAGTCGATACCGATACCGATAACGTCGTTGGTGCGGTCGAAACGGTCGCTTCCTTGAAGATTTACGGCACCTGAAGCCATGGCAGCAGCCATATTTGTCTGAATAGTTCCAGCCTGAGCAGGAGTAATGATACCTTCTGCTACAGAAGTCTTGACAATATTACTCATTGTTGTGCTGAGGTGGTTGTAATCGGCCTGATCCTTACGTGTGCTGTAGTAGAAAGTCTTGAAATAAGCCAGATTCAGATTGATTCTGTCGTTTACTTTGAATTTCACGCCGCATCCCAGAGAATAACTGCTGGTAGTAAAGCTGACATCGTTGATGAATTCCTTTTCAGCACCGAGACCGTAGTTGGTAGATTGGCCACCGAGAGAAGCGGTGAGGCGGTCTGTGATGTCATATTCCACACCTGCGAGGATTTCCCAAGTATTGCTGTTTATTTTGTGCTGGTTGTTATCAACTTGTGTGGCATCCTTGTCGAAGTAGTAGTGACCGGAAATGTTTGCACGCAGTTTCTTGGTAAATTCATAGCCCACACCAACGGCAAGCAGGGCGGGGATGTCGCCTTCTGCCACTCTTCCATCAACGAACTCCTCGAGAGAGGGGAGTAGTGCTGCCTGTGAAGCCTGTGTGGTGGATTTATTGGTGGGATGCAGGCGGGTTTTGAATTCATAACGGGCACCGATGTTCAACGGACCGTTGTGATAATGTATTCCGACGATAGGAGCAAATCCCCATGACGTGCGGTCGCAGTTTACTTCTACTTCTTCAATCTGAGAACCGAGCCTTTCAAGACCTGTTACTTGGCTAGCTGTTGCTGCATCGACAGGGTTTTTGTCAATCATCGTTGTTCCCAAAGCTGTAACCAACTCACGTGCTGTTAATATTGAGCCTGGCGCAACAGAAACGGTTGAACCAATCGGACCTGTGACGAGCGGAATAGCTGTCTGGAACTTCATATTCTTCACGTAGCCGTAATAATTACTGCTGGCATAGACCGTGCGAAGTCCGAGCGATACAGATAGTTTTTCGTTGAGGCGGTAACCTAAATTCAGCTGTCCGCCATAATATATTTGGCGTCCGCGCATATAGGTGTCCATGTCGTAACCTTGTTGCAGCACGTTGCCGTAGCCCATGACGGAGGTAAGGGCGTTGATGGCCGTAGGAACAGCCGATACCACGCTCTCAAATGTACCGAGGCCTTCTTCAAATTCGCATTTGCCGCCTCCGCCAACTATTCCGAAGTGGAAAGAGCCGAACCAACGGTCGCGAACGTATGCTACGTCAAGGGAGGGAATAACGGGAACGCTTGATGTTCCTTTATAGTTCCTTACAGGACTGCCGTTGTTCTTGAAACCGGCAGCAAAAGCGGCAAACGTTGTTTCTACTTTACGTTTCTGAAAAGCAGTCTGGTTATTTAGGGCTACATGCCAGCCGTTTGGCAGGAAACCGATGCCTGCGGGATTATAATAAGCACCTTCTACCGAAATGTAAGCCTCTTGTGCTGGCATACGGAGGAAGGATGCTGACTGATTCGTGTTCGTAAGATAGCCACCAGCCATAACTGGTAAGCTGACAATCGCCATCAATGTGGCAGAAATCAAGTTTCTTTTTTTCATATTCTGAGGTTTTTTGTTTTATCGGCGCAAAAATACGGCGTTTTTGCACAATAACAAAGGTTAGTGTGCAATTTTTTTTAGTTTAAGGCAAATTATTCTCATTTTTGTCTTTATTTTGCATAATAGAAGCGACAAAAATGTAGTTTTCTGCAAAAAAATGCAAATTATCTGGCCTCTCGTGTGAAGATTTTGTAATTTCGCGATGCACAATACCTGGATTTTGTATTTTCCCTTGGATATTTTCAAATTTCCTACTCCTTATATATAATATGATATGGATGTCCTTAAAATAAAATCAGACAATATGTACACAGCATCACCAGACAGATATGACAGGCCCGAGGGTTTTTACCGCAGATGCGGGAAAAGCGGCATTATGTTGCCGGCCATTTCGCTTGGGCTTTGGAAAAACTTCGGGCACGAAGCAGATTTCAAAGAGAGCCTTGATATGTTGCATTATGCCTTCGACAATGGTATCGTACACTTCGACCTTGCCAATAATTACGGCACGCCTTATGGTTCTGCAGAGGAGAACTTCGGTCGCGCCTTGCAGGAAAGTCTGGGGAAGTACCGCGACGAACTTTTTATCTCCACGAAGGCGGGTTACGATATGTGGCCTGGCGTTTACGGCAACTGGGGTTCTCGGAAATATCTCATCAGTAGCTTGGATCAGAGCCTGCATCGTATGCGTTTGGACTACGTAGATCTTTTCTACTCCCATCGTTATGATCCGAATACCCCACTTGATGAGACGTTGCAGGCACTTGTTGATATCGTTCGCAGCGGAAAAGCTTTGTATGTAGGCATTTCGCGCTGGCCGCATGAAGCTTTCAGATATGCGCTCGACTATCTTGATGCACGCAACGTACCTTGTCTGACATATCAGGGACGAATCAATATGTTGGACCATGCTCCGATAGAAGAGGGCATACTTCAGACTTGCATAGACAGAGGTGTTGGTTTTGTCTCCTTTTCTCCTTTGGCGCAGGGGCTGCTTACGGAACGTTATCTCTCTGGTATTCCCGAAGATTCGCGCATGAGGAATTCCATTAACCTGAAAGAAAGCGTTTTGACGCCAGAAATGCTCCGACACCTGCTTACGCTTAACGAAGAAGCCTGTAGCAAGGGAATGAAACTCTCGCAAATGGCTTTGAAATGGGTGCTCGAACAGCAGGGAGTGACGAGCGTGATCGTAGGAGTGAGCCGTCTTTCGCAATTAAAGGAGAACTTGGAATGGATCGTGGGGTGATAATTCTCAAAGGCTTGGCGCAAGTTGAGAAAAGTGCTTTGCAACATGCTCATACCTCGCTTATGTAACGAAAAGAATACCCCCTTTGAAAGCACGCTTCAGACTTCCTCGCAAAGAAGTGCCTTATCTTTTCGGAGATGTGCCTTATCTTTTCAGAGATGTCCGTTGTCTTTTCAGAGAATTCTAAGGTCTTTTTCGGAATCGTCATCAAATAAAAATAGTTTTGGTAAATTTCAGATAAAACTACAAGGATATTATGAAATACTTTCCACTTTTTCTGTCACTCCTGCCCGTTGTGGGAACGGCTCAGACGGCAAAACGGGCTGATGCCGCTCGTCCGAATGTCATTCTGCTTTTGGCCGACGATTTGGGCTATGGCGATTTGCAATGCTACGGAGCCTGTGGTGTAGAGACGCCTGCCGTTGATGCTTTGGCCCGAAGCGGCATCCGTTTTACCAACGTTCATGCTATGGCTTCCACAAGTACGCCTTCGCGCTACGCCTTGCTTACGGGAGAATACGCCTTTCGCAAACAGGGAACCGACGTAGCTGCCGGAAATGCCGGAATGATTATACGCCCCGAGCAATATACTTTGGCCGATGTCTTTCATGATGCAGGATATGTGACGGGTGCTATCGGAAAATGGCACTTGGGTTTGGGAGATAAGACGGGTGAACAAGATTGGAACGCACAAATCCGTCCTTCGCTCGAAAGTCTTGGATTTGACTACCATTATATCATGGCTGCCACCGCCGATCGTGTGCCGTGTGTCTTCATAGAAAACGGATATGTGGCCAATTACGATGCTGATTCCCCGATTGAAGTAAATTATCGTCGCAACTTCGAGGGAGAACCTACGGGAAAAGAAAATCCGGAGCTGCTTTACAATCTTAAATCCTCGCACGGACACGATATGAGCATCGTAAACGGAATAGGTCGCATAGGTTTTATGAAAGGTGGCGGCAAGGCTTTATGGCGCGACGAGGATATTGCCGACAGTATCACGCATCATGCCTTGCAATTCATAGAGCAAAATCAGAATAGTCCCTTCTTTCTCTATCTTGCTACGAACGACGTTCACGTACCTCGCTTTCCGCATCAGAGATTCAGGGGCAAATCCACAATGGGTCTGAGGGGTGATGCAATAGCCCAGTTCGATTGGACGGTAAGTCAGGTAGTAGCACAATTGGAACGGCTCGGATTGCGCGAGAATACCCTGATTATCCTGACAAGTGACAACGGCCCTGTGGTAGATGACGGATATGCCGACCGTGCTGAGGAACTTTTGGGAAATCATCGCCCTGCCGGTCCGTTCAGAGGCATGAAATACAGTTCCTTTGAGGGCGGAACAATGATACCCTTTATTGTGAGTTGGCCGGAAAGGATGAGAAAAACAGGAGGTACGAGCGACGTGTTGTTAAGTCAGATAGACCTGATGGCTTCCTTGGCTTCGCTTGCAAAAGTGCGGATACCAGACGAGGCAGCTCCCGACAGCCGTGACAGACTGGCTCAGATTACGGGGAAATCCCGCAAGGATGCGAAATACATTCTGGAATATCCCTCGAATCATAACATATCCATTCGCACACGTCGTTGGAAATACATACCGCCTTGCAACGGAAGTCCGATGATTACGTGGGGACCGAAGATAGAAACGGGAAACCTTAATCAACCTCAGCTCTACGACATGAACAGTCCGTGGGAAGCGCAGAATGTGGCGGACAAATATCCGAAAGTCGTTAGGCAAATGCAGGAATGGATTGACTTGGAACGAGGAAAGTAGGGGAGAGCCTTGCTTCTCTCGGGCTTGGCGGAACAAGATGCCGAGGTATGAGTTCCGGCTGGGATAGTTTTGTATTAAAGGGTTGTTCTAAAAATTAGTTTATAAATATTGGGAAGTCCATTTAAGTCTGTATGATTTTTCAATCTTTTTGGCGCTTTTGTCTTTTATTCCTTGAACCATAGGTTACTATGCTTCTGCGAAATTAAATACAAAATCACTCAAAAATCTTCGAAAACTCAAAACAGCCTAATTTTTAGAACAACCCTATAGTCAAAAGAAAAACCGCAGTAGTTTGGAGTGCTACTGCGGTTTTTTGACATTTAAGCCGTATTGTTCTTTACATCATAAAAGATGCGTCGCGGTTTATACGCAAGTATATCCGCCATCAACGGGAACTGCCGTACCGTTTACATAACTTGAGGCAGGAGAAGCCAGGAATATCGTGGCAGTATCAAGTTCTCCTTCGTTTCCGTAGCGTTCTACGGGGATAGCGCCTTTTGCGTAGTTGCTAAACCATTCTGTTTCGAGGGTATCCTTCGTCAGAGGCGTCCAGAAATATCCAGGGCAGATAGTATTGACGGTAATGCCGTGCTTACCCCATTCTCCTGCGAGACCGCGAGAGAGATTTACGACACCGCCTTTAGCTGCATGGTAGGGACTGCAAGGAGCTATCTTGTTACCTACAAGTCCGTACATAGAAGCAATATTTATGATGCGGCCGTATTTTGCAGGTATCATGGCATATTTTGCAACTGCACGAGCCATTTTGAATGTTCCGAAGAGGTCAATCTGCATCTCGTTATCAAATTGTTCGTCCGTGATGTCTTCAGCCGGAGCTATGGCGCCAGTTCCTGCGTTGTTGATGAGAATATCAATGCGTCCGAAGTGTTCGAGCGTTTTCTTCACTACATCTTCCACCATTGCGGTATCTGTGATGTCGCAACGAATGGGAAGAACTTCTACGCCGTATTCTGCGCGCAGTTCTGCTGCTACTTCTTCAAGTTTCTCCATGCGACGTGCGATGGGCACAATGTTACATCCCTGATTGGCAAGGGCTTTTGCCATTTGCACGCCCAAGCCGCCAGAGCAACCTGTGATAATGGCTACTTGGCCTGTGAAATCAAAATAGTTCTGTTTCATTTCTTTTTATTTGATAATGATTGTAAGTATTTTCTAACGTTTCTCCCACGAATTCTGCGTGTTTTTCGGAAGGAAATAGGAGCTTTCGTCTAACTCAGTCTTGCAAATGTACAATTTATTTTCAATCCGGCAATTTTTTTTGCCTTTTTTCTCGTTTTTCTGGTGACATCAACAATTCTCTTCGCGTTGAGAAAATATTCTCATCGCCGTGAGAAAACTTTCTCATCGCGATGAGAAAACTTTCTCTTCGCGATGAGACTGGAAATTCGGGCTACGGAAATGTTTTATTTTAAGGTTGTTTTTGCGATATGTCGTCTCTATAAAAATATTTCAGTACTACAATAGGAATTAGTGCTTAATAAATTTGAATATCAGCCAATTATTTTATAGGGTTGTTCTAATAATTAGGCTGTTTTGATTATTCAAAGATTTTTGAGTGATTTTGTTTTTAATTTTGCAGAAGCATAGCAAGCTATGGTTCAAGGAATTAAAGACGAAAGCGCCAAAAAGATTGAAAAATCATACAGACCATAAAAGAACTTCCCAATATTTTAAACTAATTCTTAGAACAACCCTATAATACTTGCTCACTCTATTGAAATATCTGCCTTGTGTTGAAATATAACGAAGTTATTCCGTCAGATTTCCCTCAGGGGTATTTTCAGATGTCGGCTTATTTGGCTGTTTGATGACTTTAAGTCCGAGTTTTTCGGCCTCGTTGATGACGAATTGCAGGGCGGGTTCGTATTCGTTGGGCACATCGCCATCAAGAATGGCGTCTTTGAGTTTTGTTTTCAGGATGCCGATTTCCTTACATGGCTTCAAGTCGAACATTTCCATGATTTCGTTTCCATCCACAGGGGGCTGGAAATTGCGTATGCGGTCTTTCTCTTCAATATCTACGAGTTTCTGGCGCACGAGTTTGAAGTTGTTGAGGAAATTGCGCTTGCGTTCCTCATTCTTACTGGTAATGTCGGCCTCACATAGCACCATCAGGTCGTCTATGTCGTCACCAGCCTCGAAAAGTAGGCGACGTACTGCGCTATCGGTCACTATGTCGTCAGCAATGGCGATGGGGCGCATGTGGAGGCTTACCAATTTCTTGACATACTTCATGCGTTCGTCAAGAGGTAGCTTCATGCGCTTGAAAAGTTTGGGCACCATGATTTCGCCCAGGTAGTTGTGATTATGAAATGTCCACCCAACGGCAGGTTCCCATTGCTTGCTGCGCGGTTTGCCGATATCGTGTAGCAGAGCTGCCCAGCGCAACCAGAGATTGTCGGACTTTCCGGCTACATTGTCCAGCACTTCGAGCGTATGATAGAAGTTGTTTTTGTGCGAACGCCCATTTCGTGTCTCAACGCAGTCTAAAGCCGCTACTTCGGGCATGATGATTTCCAGAAGTCCGCATCGTTGTAAATCCACGAAGCCGCGCGAAGGAGTAGGCGAGAGCATTATTTTGTTGAGTTCCTCAATAATTCGCTCGGCGCTGATGATGCTGATGCGTTCGCGGTTGCGAATGAGGGCGTCAAAGGTTTCTTCTTCAATATAGAAGCGCAATTGTGTGGCAAAGCGTATGCAACGCATCATACGCAGGGGATCGTCAGAAAAAGTGATGTCCGGATCAAGCGGAGTGCGCACAATGCCGTCTTCAAGGTCGTAGAGCCCGTCGAAAGGATCGGTCAATTGCCCGAAACGTTCCTTGTTCAGACACAGAGCCAAGGCATTGATGGTAAAGTCGCGACGTTTCTGGTCGTCATCCAGGGTTCCGTCTTCAACAATGGGCTTGCGCGAATCGTGAGAGTAGCTTTCGCGACGCGCACCTACGAACTCCAATTCCATATCGCGGTATTTTACTTGTGCCGTACCGAAGTTTCGGAAAACACTAAGGTGAGATTTCTTCCCAAGTCGGCGATGCAACGCTTCTGCTATGCCGATACCGCTACCTACGACGACGATATCGATATCGTTTGAGGGACGTTCCAGAAAGATGTCGCGCACAAATCCTCCCACGATGTGACATTCCATTCCCAACTCGTCGGCAATTTCGCCTACGAGGTGGAAAATGGGCTTGTCTATTACTTTAACTAATTCTTCCTGCGTCAAGTTTTTCATTTCGCCTGCAAATTTACTTGAAAAAACTGAATATGCGGCGTAAGTATCTCCCGCTTTTGCCGAATATTGCCGAGGAAATGCACTAAAATGCCTTTTTTATTGCCAAAACCCGCAGAAAAATGTATTTTTGTAGCGAAAAAACAAATAACAACTGGAACATGACATTCAAAAGACTCTATACGCTCGAAGAATTGAACGAGGTTTCGCAATGGATTAGGGAACATCAGAAAGAATTGCCCCGCGAAATGTCGCTCTATAAGGGAGAGGTGTGCAAGGATGTGCCACGTTTGGTAGAACACCTGCTCATTATGGCACAGGAGCACGGCAATAATTCTATTTTCTCAGGCGAATTGGCCTATCTCTTCCTCATTCGCGAACAAATGGAGGCACAAACCGGTGCAGAATGAGTAAGAATCCAGTTTTTCCTTAGATAATACAATGATTATGCAGCATAAATCAAGAATTAGGCAAGTACTGAAATGTTTTTCGGTGTGCATATTGTTTGCTCTCCCCCTCTTTGTTTCAGGGCAGACGGCAACAGTAAAACATAAGATAGCACAAGGCGAAACGCTTTACGGCATCGCCAGAAAATACGGTACGACAACAGAAGAAGTAGTAAGGGTAAATCCTGGTATCAGCGCAGATAATATTCAAGTTGGCGCAGTAATCAACATTCCCGCGAAGGTAGTAGCCACCGTACCGCAGCCAAAGAAAGAAACGACCGTGGCAAAACCGCAGATGCGGAAGCATACGGTTGTTAAGGGCGAGACAATTTGGAGTATCTCCCAGCACTACGGTATTACTCCCGAGGAATTGGTGCGTGCCAACCCGGAATTGAGCGATACCGAGAAGAAACTGAAAAAGGGCATGGAGATAAACATCCCCGTAAAGGCAGTTTCGGAAAATTCCGCCCAACCCACTAAATCCGTAACGGAACAATCTGTTGCCACACCTGACGTAAAGTCGAATAATGCCAAGGCACAGCAAGATGTGTCGCTGGCAGTCGTTCTTCCCATCACGACAAATAAATTTGAGGGCGAACGATGCCTGGAATTCTACCGAGGATTTCTGATGGGCTTGGAAGAAGTGAAAAAAGACGGGCGCAACGTGACGGTTTATACGTATGATGAAAACGAAAACGACCCGACACTTTCCACTATCTTCGACGATATCCGTAAACATCCCGTAAATGCGATTATCGGTCCGCTTTATCCAGAACATTTCAACGACGTAGCTGCTTTTGCACGCCAGACAAATACGAAGATTATCGTACCTTTCTCTTCAAAGATAGACGAAGTGCGCTACAATCCCTACGTTTATGTGATCAATACCCCGGATAATACGCGAAATGAGCGCGTTGCCGATTTGTTTGTCAGACAATTCAAGGAAGAACGTGTGATATTCCTCACTTCTACTTCGGGAAAAGAGCAGGAACTCGTCACCACTTTGCGCAGTGTGCTGACATCAAAAGGCAGAACGTACAGTTCTTTGCCAATGCCTTATACTAATGAAGATTTTAAGGCGTTGCTGAATAATTCGGAGCGTTTTGTTTTGGTGCCGGATAACTCAAACAAGGAAACGTATGCCCAGGTAATGAAATTCCTGCGGGAGTTCCGTCAGGAATATCCGGGCTATCAGATTTCCCTGCTGGGATTTCCCGAATGGTCTCCGTTGATTGTTGAGAATCCTGCCGATGCTCATTTCGTTGATACCTATTTGCTTACGACAGGTGCTTTCTATAATCCGTCAGATAGCAAGAACAAGGCTTTTGAAGTGAAGTTCAAGGCGAATTTCCATACAGAACTTATCAATACCTTCCCGCGAATGGCTCCATTGGGCTATGATATTGCACAGACCTTCGTGAAAGTTTTTGCAGAGTACGGTAATGCATACGAAAACCAGAAGGTCGAAGCAAATACCCTGCAGAGCGATTTCAAGTTTGAACGATTGAACAGAAACGGCGGCTACGTAAACGAAACTTTGTGGTTCATGCACTATAAACGCAACAATACAATAGATCGTATTGCGGTAAAAAATTAGTCTTTACGCCTGCTAAACATGATTTCCATGAACAAGAAAAAGTACAGACTTGCAGTATTGGCAACCATCTTGGCTCTTTTATTGCCGAGTGTGGGATTTGCTCAGGTTGGCGAACACAGAAACACTTTTTCTGTCGGAGTGAATGTGGGAATGGACTTCAATCAGATTTCTTTTGAACCTACTATCCAGCAGAAGTTCCATACCTCTCCTTCGATAGGTCTGAGCCTGCGATATGTATGTGAGAAGTATTTCAGTACTATCTGCGCCATACAGGTGGAAATTAACTATGCGCGTTTGGGTTGGAACGAGGAAATCTTAGATAGCAAGAGCAATCCTTTGCCGGATACCTACCAACGTGATTTGCATTACGTGCAAATTCCATTTCTTGCCCGACTGGGTTGGGGTAGAGAGCAGAAAGGATTCCAGTTCTACGTACTGGCCGGACCGCAAGTGGGATATTGTTTCAAGGAAAAGGAAGTCTTCGGCGATACTTGGACAGTAGATGCCTCTGGTAACCCGATCCGTCCGAATGGTATGTACGCACAATATGGGATGTCCCTGGATCATAAATTCGACTACGGCATTTCGGCCGGTCTGGGCGTGGAATGGAGCACAAGTATAGGACATTTCAATTTTGACGGGCGTTATTATTACGGTCTGAGTGATGTATTTGGCAATTCCAAGAAGGACGTATTCTCCCGCTCCGCAAACGGCACCATTATGGGCAAACTCACTTATTTTATCGATTTATAGAACTATTTGTAAGCATTATTAATATAAGACAAAGTCTACATGAAAAAACTAAATAAGGACGAACTTATTAAAAGCGCAGGAATATTTTGTAAAACAGAAAGCGGAAAGTATCGTAAGGAACTTTTCGGTGTTACAGACGGAAAGGCAATTGGTACTTTTGTTGAGCATTTGTTTGAAAGTTACCTGTCTGAGCATTATGAAATGGAGATAGGGAGTTCTGCCAATGGACTTGATTTACCTTCTGTTAATACTGATATTAAAGTTACGTCTATAAAACAACCACAATCCAGTTGCCCATTCAAAGAAAGCAAACAAAAAATATATGGACTGGGGTATAATCTTATTGTTTTTGTCTATAAGAAAATAGATGATACAAAACAAAGAAAAGGAATGTTAGAATTCGTGTCGTGTACATATATAGATAAAAGTAGAACGGCAGATTTTCAGATAACTACAGGTTTGAACAGAATAATTGAAAATAATGGAAATGCAGATGACGTATTTGCTTTTCTAATTGACCATAATATTCCGGCAGATGAAGTGACTTTAATGAATATGGCTAAAGATATTATGGCGAATCGTCCTGAAATTGGTTATCTTACTATATCGAATGCCTTACAATGGAGATTGCAATATTCAAGAATCGTTTCTTTGAATGAAAGTGTGAAAGGTATTTCAACAATAGTCAAATACGATATAAAAAAAGGAGAATGAGTGAATTAAACCTCAATGTAAAAAAGAGTGAATATGGCGACTGGCAAACAAATCTACAGTTAGCCATATCAATATGTGAGCATATTAGAAATCAGGGCGTACGTCCGCAAGTTATTATTGAACCAACTTGTGGACAAGGAAACTTTATTATTGCAGCTCTGCTCACATTTGATAGCATTGAGGAAGTTTATGGCATAGAGATATACAAACCTTATCTGGATGTCTTGAAAGAAAAACTCCAGAAGTTTGGTAACTCATTAGAAAAAGTCAAAATTCATCTTTATCATGAAAGTGTCTTTGACTTTGACTTTAATAATTTATCGAACCTCGTTAAAGGTAAAACTGTTTTAGCAATAGGAAATCCTCCATGGGTTACAAATAGCAAACTAAGTGAGATAGGAAGTGAGAATTTGCCAAACAAGTCAAATTTCAAAGGAGTAAAGGGATTAGAGGCTATTACAGGAAAAGGAAACTTTGATATAGCTGAATATATCTGTATTCAGATGATAGAAAAGCTTTCTGCAGAAAATGTTTATTTTGCTTTTCTTCTGAAAAATTCTGTTATTCGTAATCTTGTGTATGAGCAAAAGGCTGGTAAGTATTCTTTATTGAATATTACTCAGTACAATATTGATGCCCAAAAGGAGTTTGATGTCTCTGTTTCTGCTGCTTTGTTATCCATGCGGCTCTTTGGGGGAAATGAAAGAAGATGTAAAGTTTTTGACTTCTATTCTAATCAGTTCTTGTATAGTTTTGGATGGGTAAAAGACAGATTTGTATCTGATGTGGAGAGATACGTCAAAACACAAATGATAGATGGTACTTTTCCTTTTATATGGCGCTCTGGATTAAAGCATGATTGTTCCAAAGTAATGGAGTTGTCCAAGATAGATGGTAAGTATTTAAATGCTTTGGGTGAAGTGGTTGAAATAGAAGACGATGTTATATTTCCTTTGGTTAAGAGTGCTGATATTAAAGAGGAAATAATAGAACATACCCGAAAATATGTGATTGTTACTCAGCATAATACTAATGAGGATACAAGCCTTCTGAAAGATAATTACCCCAAAGCATATCAATATCTTTTAGATCATTCAGAGTTTTTGGATGGTAGAAAAAGTGTTATCTACAAAGACCGACCAAGGTTTTGTATGTTTGGTATAGGTGACTACACATTTAAGAAATATAAGATAGTTATTTCCGGACTTTACAAACAGACTTATTTCTCTATGGTTTCAGAAATAGAAGGAAAAGTAGCTGTTTGTGATGACACTTGCTATATGTTAGGTTTCGACAGTTATGACGTTGCACGTCTTACTTTAGAAATTCTCAATAGTCAGTCTGTTCAAGACTTTGTCAATTCTATTTGTTTTTATGATGCCAAACGAGCAATAAATAAGGATATACTGATGCGTATAAACTTACAGCCGGCAATTTATAATATAGAGAATCTAAACGTAGGACTAACAAAGGATAAATATGATGAGGCGATAAAATATCTTAACCATCATTGTAATGCTGTGTCAGCTCAACAGATGTTTGATTTTGAATCTTTTTTCGCAGATTGATATTTTACAGAGTTTTTTGTTCTTCTTTTATTCTTGGAGTATCCAATAAAAACTATTACTGTCCGCTAAAAATCTTTGTTGATTTCAGAGTCAACTATTTTCTCGGACAGCCGATATACTGGACGTATAAGAAGCCATTTGGGTGATGTAAAGTGACAGAATATGCCTCAAAATAGCAAATATAGCCATCCACGGTTAAGTTTATGTCGTGTGAGGGGCGGAATTTTTAGCGGACAGCCGTCATCACCTCTTACGAGGGGGCTTGTCTGTTGCCCGGTCCGGTATTTCCCGAAACAAAAACATGTTTAGCGGACAGTAATAAATAAAAACAAATTTTATGAAGAAAATATTTATTCTCTCGCTCCTTTTTCTGACTTGTGGCGTATCATCTTTTGCAGATGAGCCGATGAAAAAACTTGCTGACGGTACTTATGTTGTTAATACCATGACTTTGACTGCTGATGTGCAGGGATATATGGGTAATACGCCATTGGAAATTCATATCAAGAAGGAGAAGATTGTTAAGATTGTTCCTTTGAAAAATCGCGAGACGCCGAATTATTTCAAGCGCGTGAAGGACAACCTTCTTTCCAAGTATGTGGGGCAGAGTGTGAAGCAAGCCTTGAAAACTGACGTGGATGTTGTCAGCGGCGCCACATATTCCTCAAGTGCTGTGAAGCAAAATGTAGAGGCCGGACTGAAATATTATCAGAAGAACAAGAAACGAGTGAAATAAACGTTCTTCGGAACAGTTGTTACGGCACAATATCGTTATAATGGCGTGCCGTAATGTCGTAGTCTCGCAATACCGCCAGATTAACCCCCAAGAATACAAAACTGCTCACAACAATCAATACGATGTTGCGAGCAGTTTTCTGTTTTTCGGAAAGGATTAGTAGTTTTCCGGACGAATCTGGAAATAACTCTGGGGATGATTGCAAACGGGGCATTCTTCCGGAGCCTTTTTGCCGATAACAATGTGGCCGCAGTTGGAGCATTGCCAAACGCAATCGCCTTCGCGACTGAAAACTACTTGGTCTTCGATGTTTTTAAGGAGTTTGCGATAGCGCTCTTCGTGTTCCTTTTCGATAGCACCTACCATTTCAAATTTCTCGGCAATGTCGTTGAAACCTTCTTCGCGTGCTTCCTTGGCAAACTGGGCATACATATCTGTCCATTCGTAGTTTTCGCCTGCTGCTGCGTCAGCAAGGTTTACTGTCGTGGCAGGAACAGAGCCTCCGTGCAGGAGTTTGAACCATATCTTGGCGTGTTCTTTCTCGTTCTTGGCAGTTTCTTCAAAAATGCCGCTCATCTGGACATAACCGTCCTTCTTAGCGCGAGATGCATAGTAGAGATACTTGGTGTGTGCCTGAGATTCCCCGGCAAATGCCGTCATCAGGTTTTGTTCTGTCTTGGTTCCTTTAAGTTCTTTCATGTCTTTTTATCTTTTATGGTTAATAATGGGGTATGATTGTGCAAATATAATCAATTATTCAGTTTGCCTGCATATTTTACCTTATTATTTTTATTTTCTTCGCGATGAGAAAACTTTCTCTTCGCGTTGAGAATCTTTTCTCTTCGCGTTGATAAAACTTTTTCATCGCGATGAGACTGGATTTGTGTGACAGAAATTTTCTGCTAAAGGCTGAATCTCAGTATGTTCTACGACAAACGTTGGTGGAACAGATAGTGTTTGATATCTTTCAGTCCGACGGTATCGCCTTGCACGATGTGCGAAATTTCGCTAAGCGGCTTAACTGTTCCGTCCTGCTGAAGTATTCCGATGGCCTCGCCAGTTTCGTTGTAGAGTCGGCTGCTGACGGTTCGTTTCCTTACCAGCCATTCTGTTTCTTCGTAGGTAATTCCCAAATGATGTTGGATATCTCTGCGATAATGTTCCACATCTTCGTCGAGAACCGGCACATCATAAACATTAGCCTTGAACAAACGGCGGTTAATGAAGTCGGAACTCAGGATAGCAAGCACTCGGTCTTTGTGAGACTGCCATACTTTCAGGGCTGTGAGGATATCGCTGTCGTCAAGCAGGATGTAATGGTCTATAAATTCGGGATCGTCTTTGTCGAACTCCTGTTTTTCGAGGAAATATCGTAGCGACGGACTGGCAAACAGGTTCTCTCCCTGCAAAGCCAACATCCGCGCGCGACGAAGTGCACCTCTCAAGACCTCTTCGGCAGCAACGGTAGTTTTGTGAAGATATACTTGCCAATACATCAGGCGACGTGTCATCAAATAGTTCTCTACGCTATAAAGTCCCTTATGATTGACGACTAAATGGCCGTCTTCGCTAACGGCAAGCATCTTTATGATACGTTCTGTGCCGATATTCCCCTCGTGTACTCCCGTATGAAACGAATCGCGCCTGAGATAATCCAAACGGTCCACATCAAGTTGGCTGCTAAGCAGTTCGTGCAACCAGCGTTTCGGATGTTCGTCCTTGAAAACGCTGACAGCCATATTCAGTTCTCCACGCAAATCCTCGTTAATGCGTTGCATTAGGAGGAGAGATATGTCTTCGTGCGAGATATTGGGCGTGAAAACGCTTTCGAGTACGTGCGAATAGGGCGCATGTCCCAAGTCGTGCATCAATATGGCGGCTTCAGTCTGTTCTACCTCCGAGTCAAAAAGGAATTCCCCTTTCTCGGCCAACGTTCTGAATGCCTCTTTACACAAATGATACGCACCAATGCTGTGAGAGCGGCGGGTATGTTGTGCACTTGGATAGACAAATGTAGATGTTCCCAACTGTCGGATGCGTTCCAGCCTTTGGAAATACGGATGTGCTATGATTTGCCTGAGTAGTCCGCGGGGAATACTGATGAAGCCGTAGATAGGATCGTTTATTACTGTCACCTTGCCAGGAGTGTTTGAGGTTTTTTGAAATAAAGGGAATGTTTGGAATGATAGTTTCGGATTAAAGGATAGTATATTCGGTACAATTACGTTTTACTCCTCGTCTTTCTTAATTCCGAAGTCATTATCAACATGTATCAACGAGGTAATAAGGAATGTGAGCGGACAAAGGGCTATTACGAGGATGAAAAAATTCAGGTAGTTCATCTGTTCTTGCAACCATCCGCTAATCATTCCCGGAAGCATCATGCTAAGTGCCATGAAGCCCGTGCAAAAAGCATAGTGCGCGGTCTTCTGACTGCCTTGCGTGAAGAAAAGCATGAAAAGCATATAGGCTGTAAAGCCGAAGCCGTAGCCGAATTGTTCTACAAACACGCAAACGTTGATAAACAGCATCCCGGGAATCGTTATGTACTCGGGCTGATAATATGCCAGCACGATATAAACGATATTGGGCAGGGTGATGCTGACTACCATAGGCCAAATCCATTTTCTGAAGCCGTGTTTGGCCACAGCCACGCCACCAATGATGCCGCCAAGCGTCAAACCGATGACTCCAACCGTGCCCTGAACCAGTCCTACCTCGCCAGGCGAAAGTCCCAGCCCGCCTTTTTCCACGCTATCGATTAAAAATAGCGGACAAATCTTGACAAGTAGCGCTTCGGGCAACCTATATATTAAAAGGAATAACAAAGCCGTGATGATCTGCGGCTTCTTGAAGAATGTGGCGAAGGTAACGAAAAACTGCTTGACGATTTCGTCTGCCGACTGCACTTCCTTGTCGCAATCCTCCGAGGGGCGCGGCAATATAAACTGGTGATAGAGAAATACCAAAAGGAACAGTCCGGCTGTAACGTACATAGTCCATGCCCACGCCTTACTGATATTGTTTGGGAAGCGTGTTTCAAAGATTTGTGCCGCAAGTAGGAATAATCCCTGGCCGGCCATCATAGCAAAACGGTAGAACGTGCTGCGTACTCCTACGAAAAACGATTGTTGGTGCGTGTCAAGTCCTATCATATAGAAGCCGTCAGCCGCTATGTCGTGTGTAGCGCTACTGAAAGCCATGATCCAAAAGAGAGCCAAGGACCATTGCACCCAATTCGCCACATTCAACGAGAATGCTACGCCCGCCATGGAAACGCCCACGATGAACTCCATCGTTACTATCCACCAACGTTTGCTTCTGAAGATTTCTACAACAGGACTCCAGAAGGGTTTGATAACCCAAGGCAGGTATAACCAAGCCGTGTAGAACGTGGCTTCGGTATTGTCGAGCCCCAGACGTTTATATAGGAGTACTGCCACAGACATGACGACGACATAGGGAATGCCTTCGGCAAAATAGAGCGAAGGTACCCACGCCCAAGGACTAACTTGCTTTTTCTGAATAGGATCGTTCATATTTATATTATATAAGGAGTATTTTTGTTTTGTTTTGGTAAGGATTCGGATATTTGTTCGGCATATACTATTTGGAGCTCGAAAGGAGTTATTTGCTTGTCTGGCAAAAACTTTTGCAACTCGGAAGGATTTATCTGCTTGTGTAGCAAAAACTTTTATAGTCCGAAAGGACTTCTTCTCTTGTCTTGCAAAAATTTTTATAGCCCAAAAGAACTTGGCAGAATAGCCTAATAAGTCTTCTTTATCTCAGCACCTTGGTAGTAATGCAGCAGGATTTCTTTATAGCCTGCGCCATTCTCGCTCATTACAGCGGCACCAATCTGACAAAGTCCCACACCATGTCCCCAGCCTGCGCCGGTAATGGTGAATTGTGCGGGAACGCCATTCTTGATGTCCTGCTTTTCTACGATGAAGGCCGAACTATAAAGATGCGAGTCGGAGAGAGTGCGACGTATCTCGAGCTCTTTTCCGACAATCATCTCGTGTTTTGTTCCGCGAATCAGCATTTTATAAATTCTGCCGCTGTTTCCGCGTTTCAGGGGGACGATATCAAGAATGTCTCCGAACTCTTCGTTTCGTTTTGCCTCGATAATTCGTTTTATCTCTTCCTGCGAATAGACAACCTTCCAGCGGAAAAAGTCGGGTGTTTCGTTATCGTAATCGTTAAGCACACTTTCCAGCAGGTTTCTGTCGCCTGTATTGCAGAATACCGCAGGTTCGGAGAGAATCCATGCCCTTGCTTCATCCTCATTACTGAGGTCGGGCATGGTTGCTCCGTCTCCGTCAAGGATAGGCTGGAGATAACTCTTTTCTTCGTCGGCCCAACAGGTGCTAAATCGTTCGGTAACGCCACCACAGCACTTAGAAAAACGAGCATCGCACACATTTCCTTCGCTCATCAGCACTTGTCCGCGTGTTTCGGCCACAGCTTGCAAGGCTTCTGGTGTGATAGTGCGACCTATGCCTTGGTAACGTTGGCAATGGTCGTCGGCACAGACATCAAAGAGCGTATGATCTTCGCGGTCGTACCAACGAATGAATTCATTATCCTTATGGGTGAAAGTGAAGAAGCCGGCATCTTGCTGATTCCTGTGCTGAATCTGATAGAACAGCCAACTACGGCTGATTACCGCGTGTGCTTTGAGCAGTTCGAGCGGGGCAGTTGATTTCATCTCGCTACTAATCACGCTACTCAGGTATTCTTCTACTCCAAGTTGGTTGATAACTACGAGTTTCTCCTCATCAACTATCAGTCTCAACGTACCTTTGAACGTTTGCTTCTCGTGGCGTTCCCAATGGTAGTTCAAACCGATTGTTACGTCGTTGATACTGAATGTTGCCTCGCTGTTTTCTGGATGGAAAGTCAGTTTGCTATAAATATTTCCGTTCCATAAAATTCCGCCATTGCTGTATTTTGCCGTTTGTTCGCCGATTACTTCTTCGCCCTTGGCCTGATATTTATGGTTCAGGGTGAAGTGAATCTCATCAGCCGTCATAATTCCAACGTTTACTTCGGGTTCTGTTCCGTCTATCACGTCGGTTTCGTCTTCGTGCTTCGAGATATTGCGGTTTTTGTACTTTAAGTTTTTAATGCGCTTGCATATACGGCTGATTTCCGCGTCGTCAAGAGTTACTTCTCGCAGGATGCCGTATGCTTGCTTGGGCTTTAATGCGATATAGTCGTTCTCGCGTGGCGTAATCAGCAAGCCACCCATATCGAGTGCGCCCGGACTGATGAGCATCTGCTTGTCTTCGTCTTTTTCGTAGAAGCAATTCGGACGATGCTTCTTGCGTGGGAAAATCACGCTCACGATATGTTCCTCGTCTGGGATAGAAGTTTGCTGGCGCCAGGAGATCACGTTCATATCCGGCTCTTTCATTCCTTCGGAAAGGGGCATAGCATCTACAAGCATGTCGATAAGTGCTGTATTGTCGCTATCGGCATCGCTTATCACGACGAAAGCAGGGCAGGCATAGTCTTTAAGCAGATAGATACCGGCATCTTTGTTTTTCATGCCGAGGTCTTCCAGTTCTGCATCGATAGAACCGTTCTCGGGATAGATACGTTCTAATTGTGTCTCCAGATATTTCCAGTTTTTCTCTATGGGAACGATTCCATGACTGCCGGCTTGCAGATGTGCATGGTCAGGAGCCGAAGCGCCACAACGAGGTCCGTTATAGAAGATGATACTTCCGTCCATTTCCGAGGCAAGAAGTAACATACCCTTCTTGAGTATTTTCCATTCCTGCGGCACATGCCTGCGTGTAGGTATGGTTAAATGGTTGGGAAGTATGGGGTAGGGGTTGATAAGTAGTTGCAAATATCCCAAGACGGGCATCTTCTGCTGTTCTTCCGGACGATTTTTATCGCAAAGGAAGCAAGGACGTTTTTTTACGTCTTTCTTTTCTATCTTTGCCGTAGTAGAACTGATGCGGGCAGGGTTGAACTGGCATTGCATCTGCACGTCTTTGTATTCCAAGTCGCGTGTCTGTACGTTTTCCAGTTCCTTGAATCTTCGTGCCACGCTTTCCCATATTTCCAATTGCTTGGCAATGAATTTATTCGTCTCGTTCTGATTGGCTGCGTGGTTCCAAATGTTGTTTAGTGTCTGGCGGGCCGTGAGTTCTATGGTGCGAATGGAATCCTTGTATGCGTTATTCTTATTTATCTTCTCAATAGGAAGTGCTGCATCCGAATTTCCTTCCCAACGGCGGCACAGATAGAGTTCGTCGTAGATACGTCCTATTGGGAAGCGTCGCGAAATCTGCAAGCCTACGGCATAATCTTCTCCGTATGACGTATTCGGGAAGCCTATCTCGCGAATAATCTCGGTACGGAAGGCACGTGGCGCTCCAAGTCCGTTAATGCGTAATGCGTTGTTGCGCCCGTTCTTGTCTGTCCACTCCTTATGGTCAATAAGTCCCGGGGGAAGTGTGTTCAAGTTGAAATCTACCATTCGGTATGAGCCTATAACCATTCCGGCTTTCGTCTTTCTGAACATTTCCACTATGCGACTTATGGTGTTTCGTCCGCTATACAGGTCGTCGGAGTCGAGTTGTATGGTATAACGTCCGCAACGTTCGTCGCGCAGAGCCAAGTCCCAGCATCCGCCTATGCCTAAATCTGTACGGGTGGGGCGCAATACAATCAGACGTGGGCTTTCCTGTTGCATACTGTCGAGCAATTCGCTCGTTCCGTCGTCAGAATGATTATCTACCACGATAACATTTGTCTCGAAGTCGGTCTCCTGTTCCAAAGCACTCCGCACGGCATCCGAAATGGTGCGCACTCTGTTTCGTACGGGGATGATAACCGAAGCCTCAATCTGGAATTCCTGCTGTTCATGCGGCAGGTCGTCCAATTCCTCCGGAGCAAGGTATCCGCCAATCAGTTTCAAGTGTTCGGTACATATACGTTCCATTTCGATTTGTACCTCGCGCATGGCGGGATTTACGTAGTCAAATTGTTTCTCGCCCGATTTGCGCAAGTCTGTCTCGTCTTCTTCGTAGAGCAATTCGCGAACGTGGAAGATGCTTCCCTTACGGCTCAGGAAAAGTCGGAGCGCATACAGGGCACCATAGCGCAAACGTGCCGACTGTGGCGTCTTCAGAAATTCTTGCAGGGCATCAGTCTTGATTACCCACAGGCCGCCAAAATCGAAGTCGTCGCGCAGGGCTCCTGCTTGGTAGTCAATTTTCGGGGCTGCCTCGCGAACACCGTTTTTGATGCTGTAATGGTCGGAATAAACCATCAAGGCATTCGTTTGTCGCGCACATTCCACCAGTCGTTCCAGGCAACGGTATCCCGGGCGGAACTCATTCTCGTGTATGTAAAACAAAGTGTATTCCTTCTTGGCACCTTGTTCGGCAGTCTTCTGGAGTGTCTTGGAATTGCATAGTTTCGCTATATGCAATACATCGGATAATGTATATGTCTCGTTCATTTTCTTTGGTTTATCTTGAACTTTTATCGTTTACCAAGGGTAACGATATTTTTTTCGCCTGCGAAGATACAAAAATAACTGTGATTATACGCCCATTATTCCAACTTTTGCTCATTCAACGTGTCAAACTTGGAGGTGAAATCAAAAAAAAATGATGATTTCGCTCTTTTTTTCGTGCTTTGTTTGCATGAAAACGCAGGCCGTCGTACTTTTGCATCGTTTTCATAGTATTAGATTTAAGGTTAGTAAGAAAGGTTGGTTGTCGTGAGACAATCAATTTTTTTTGTCCCTACCCGTGAAAACGCATCAGGACGATTTCTCTATTTCCATCCCCTTTTTTTTATTTTCTCAACGCGAAGAGAAAGTTTTCTCAACGTGAAGAGAAAATATTCTCAACGCGAAGAGAAAGTTTTCTCAACGCGAAGAGAATATGGAAATGCTGTAGTTTAACGATTTTAGTTGACTACTTTGGGTCTTATTTGTAAGATACGTTGA
>CAMVJO010000011.1 GCA_947167835.1 uncultured Prevotellaceae bacterium | reverse complement strand
AGACCAAAAAAAGCTTCACAAAATTTTAAAACCTAATTTTTAGAACTACCCTAAAGCTAAATCCAATCAAAATCTAAACAAAAACAATGCAGCCTAATTTATAGAACATCCCTTAAGAGACTTCTTTCTTAAACATAATTTTGGACGATAATAATAATTAGCGTAATTTTGCAGGAACAAAGAACCCGTTATGAATGTAGAAGAAATCAGAGAATACGCATTATCATTGAACGAAAATGTGACGGAAGATATGTTTACAGACCAATGGGTGTCGTGGCGTATTTTCGGCAAGTGGTTTCTACTGATGCAACTGGATGCTCCCGAGCCGCGTGTGGCTGTAAAGCTGCCACCTGACTTGGGAATGGAATTACGGGAGCGACACTATGGCATCCAACCTGCCTACCACATGAACAAAAAGCATTGGAACGACCTTTACGTTGAACAACTTGATGCAAAACTTATAAAGCAACTGATACATACTTCATACGAACTTGTTTATAAACGAATACCAAAGAAAAGAAGATAATGAAAAGTTTCAAATCTACCGCGTGGCTACTGCCACAGCCTGTGCTGATTATCGGTACGTACGACAAGGAAGGAAAGCCTAATGCCATGAATGCTGCCTGGGGCGGACAATGGGATATGCACGAGATCGTTATCTCGCTCGGCAGTCATGCTACAACAGACAACCTTGCAAACAATCCGGAGTTCACGGTGGCCTTTGCTACAACCGACACCATGGTGGCTTCCGACTATGTGGGCATCGTGAGCGGCAGGAACACGCCTGACAAGATGGAGAAGACGGGATGGACTTCGGAGAAAGCGCCCAACGTGAACGCTCCTGTGTTCAAAGACTTCCCGATGACATTAGAATGTCGCGTAAAACAAAAGATAGACGAGAGCGAAACGGGATATTTCCTCGTGGCCGAGATCGTGAACATCCTTTGTGATGAAAACTTTCTGGCTGAAGACGGCAAACCGGATGTGGAAAAGATGCAGCTAATTACCTTCAATCCTATACAACATACGTATATCCAACTTGGTAAGACCGTAGGTAAGGCTTTTGCTGACGGGAAACAACTGAAATAGCATGAAAGAGATCTACTTTGCAGGCGGTTGCTTTTGGGGAACAGAGCACTATTTCAAACAGATAAGGGGTGTTGAGGAAACCGAAGTAGGATTTGCCAACGGCAATACCGAAAATCCTACATACAAGGAAGTCTATACAGACCAGACCGGCTTTGCCGAGGCGGTATGTGTCAGATATAATCCCGACCTCGTCAGTTTGGAATTTCTTCTCAGGATGTTCTTCAAGGCTATCGACCCTTTAAGCCTGAACAAGCAGGGGCACGACGAAGGCACTCGCTATCGTACGGGCGTTTACTATACCCATGCGGATGATGTGCCCGTGATAGAACGTGTTTTCCGGGACGTGCAAAAGGATTACGAGCAGACGTTAGTGGTGGAGAAGCTGCCCTTGAAGAATTTCTATAGAGCCGAGGAATATCATCAGGACTATCTTGAAAAGAACCCTACAGGCTATTGCCATTTGCCGCAGTCGCTTTTTGTATTTGCTAAGAACGCCAACGATAAAGGGACAGAAAACGAATAAGGAGCGTCACCTCTTGATGCTTGGCCTTATAAATAATTTAAGGGTTGTTCTAAAAATTAGGCTGTTTTGATTTGCTTACACTCTCTATACGTTTGTTCCTGCAACCCGCAGAGCTTCACCCTACGGGGCAGACAACAAACAGAGTGTGCGCGAAGAATTCAAAGATTTTTGAGTGATTTTGTATTTAATTTCGCAGAAGCATAGTAACCTATGGTTCAAGGAATAAAAGACAAAAGCGCCAAAAAGATTGAAAAATCATACAGACTTAAATGGACTTCCCAATATTTATAAACTAATTTTTAGAACAACCCTAAAAACATACATTTTATGAAAAGAATACTATTTATCGTCGGTTCGTTGAGAAAGGATTCCTTTAACCGGCAGTTGGCTCACGAAGCCGAGAAGATGATTGGCACTCGTGCCGAAGTAACCTATCTGGATTACTCCAACGTTCCGTTTATCAATCAAGATATAGAGTTTCCCGAACCGGAAACCGTAAACCAACTACGCACAAAGGTCAAGGAGGCCGATGGTATATGGGTGTTCACTCCGGAATATAATTTCAGTTATCCAGGCCATGTAAAAAATGTTTTCGACTGGCTCTCGCGCCCTCTTGTTGCTGGAGATTATGATACCAAGACCGTTATCAATGGTAAGAAAGTGGCGCTTAGTGGTGCAGGCGGTAAGATGGCTACGGCAAAGTGTCGCGAGAAACTTACGGAATTGCTGACTTTCATTAAAGCCGATGTGATGGAACTGCAGACAGGCGTCGCATTAAATGTCGAAGCATGGACAGAAGGTAGAATGATTCTTTCAGACGAGCAGTTGAAAAACCTGAAAGAGCAGGCTGAATCGTTCTTGAAGTTTATTGAATAGAACTATCTCCGAGCCATTCACTATCGTGAGGTAAATTGGCTTTGATGGGGCTAATGGGTTGAGGGGTTTATGGATAGCCCCTGCCCATTAGCCCCATCAATTCCCATCAAAGGAATCATTCGCCATCATCAGGGTCGTCCTCGGGTTGAGGGGTGACGTTCTTGAATTGGACGAAGGGGTTCTTGGGTGAGAGGTTGTACTTCATCTTGGTGCTTGGGATGAAGATGACGTTCACCTTGCGGATGAGGTTGCTCTCGTAGTCGGCTTTCTCTTCTACTCCTCTGCCCTTGATGGTGGGACGGAAGGAGCCGAGGTCGCCGAGCTTCACGCCCTTGCCGTTGCGCAGGGTTTTGGTGATGACGTTCTCGAGGTCGGCAAGCACGGCCAGGATGTCGGCACGGGTGACGGTGCTGGTGGCTTGGATCTCGTCGGCCAGTTCGTTGAGGCCTATAACGCCTTCCTGGACAATCTGTCCGTAGAAGAGGACTTGCTCGGTGAGCATGTTCTTGCGGGGGATTACTTTGTACTTAATCATGGTTTCTTTGTTTTTTAATGGTTTGACATTTTTTGTGTGATTGGTATCTTGTTATATGGTGTTGAGAGAAGTGGGATGTCTCGGCATGGATGCGGGATGTCTCTGTGGCAATAAGGACTATCTCTCGGGTGATATGGGATGTGTGGGGGCTGCTTTCCTATGACGATACAAAGGTACGATAATCGTTGCCGGCGGTTGAACGTTGGCTGACGATGCCGTGCGATTGTGGAACTTTTTTTTGCAGGGTTTAAGGAGTTTAAGGAGTTTTAGGGGTTTAAGGAGTTTTAGGGTTCGCCAAGTTGTTCTACGATGGCTCTTACCTCGCGTGGTGTGAATACTTTGCTGGTGGGCTGATAGCCTATGCTCCGGAGTTTGAGCCATAGTGGTGTGCATCGGCGAATCCATGCCATGAGGTGATTGACGGCGGTGCGTGGCTGACTGTCGGGAAAGTACATCAATGCCAGCTCTTTCTTTGTGTAGGGACGTATGATAAATTTTTCCATGTTTTTGTTGTATTTTCTTTTTTCAAGAATTTGAGCGCTCGGCTTTGCCGCTTTGCTCTGCAAAGAATTTGAGAATTATTGTTCTACTTAAATTATTGAGAATCAGAAAATTTCTCTCTTCTTCTTATCAATTCAAATTCTCTCAATTCTATCTATTCTTGACCTTTAATTATTGATTACAATGTGTTCGCCCAGAATGGGCAGTGGTAATGATAGCCACCACCATTTGTGTCGCTCTGAAGGAGCAGAAGAGTTACGCCTTTTGCCCCTTTCAGGGCGCATATAGGAATGGGGATTCGTTACATAGGGCGTTGCCCCATGCTATTATCTTGATGCCCTTTCAGGGCGTGGCCTCATTATTTATCCATTCTTGACTTTTAATCTTCATTTTCAGATAGTATTCGCTGAAGTCCTTACAGTCTTGGGGCAGTTGGTGATGGACGAGTGTGGGCAGTACTTTCTGCAGCTGGAGGAAGAGGCGTTCGCCGGGTTCGTCGCGGTCGGGATACATGTGGAAGGATAACGATAACGAAGACGATAGCGTTGTGAGCAGTTCCACGTCCTTGCGCGTGAGCAAGGTTGCCGAGGGTATGGCTATGGCCGCTTTCCTTGCCGAGAGCATCGCCCAGCAGTCGGAGCAGCCTTCGGTGATGTAGAGGGCGTCGCCGGGCTTCAGGAGCTTCAATATGGGCAGATTGTAGATGCCGCATTGCGAACCCTGCGGAAACCTGAAACGTGGCGCTTGAACCTCTTGAACTCCTCGAACCTCTTGAACTCCTTGTCCTTCTCGAGCCCTTTCCAGCCTCCTGTTCTGCACGCCCACCAAGCGGCCTTCGCGGTCGTAGTATGGCGTTTGCAGCCAAGGTGTGCCCTGCTTGTCGCGCCACGAAGTGAGTCGGCACCAGCGCACCACCTGTGGGGAGATCTGCCGTTCGTCGAAGAGGAAATGGCGTGCCTCGGGCGAGAGCCAGGGTCGCACGAAGTATCGCTCGTATCGTGTGGCATCGAAGGGCTTCCCTCGAACTTCTTGAACCTCTTGAACTTCTTGAGCCCTTGAAACAATCTCTCCGTTAGAGAGCCAACGGCACGCCTCTCGGAAGTCGATGTGCAGATGCCGCATCACCAAGTCGATAGGGCCTATTGATTGTGTCATACACACGAAGCAACGGCAAGTGTTCCTGTTCACGCGAAACGACAGACTGGGGTGCGTATCCTCGTGGAAGGGACAGAGGCTCTTGTGCTGCGTGACGCGAAGTCCGAGTCGCTCCGCGACTGCCTCAATGGGCAGTTCGCGAAGCTTCTGTATGTCTGTTCTGTTCATGAGCGTGTACGTTTAAGATATTCCTCGGTTTTGGTATAGAGGCCGGTCTGATTTGAATACATGACAAAGCCACGGCTCATCCAAACGCGCAACTGGCGCTTGGTGCCTTCCTTTGGCTTGTCTATACTTACGCGTAGAGCTTCCAACTCAGCCTCATTAAACGTGTCTCGAAGATTATCCAGCATATTTTTGGGACCACTCTTACATGCCTCGGATGTGCTTGCATCGCCTCCTTTCAGCATATCGCTAAATACCTGCATCTTGCTCCACAGGTCGTGATACACCAACCACTCTACAAGGTCGCCCATGGCACGAGTCCAACATTGACCATTGAGAATGTAAAGGATACAGCCATTCTTCCATGCAGAGACAATGGCACGCTTACTCATATCCCACAGCACATCATCGTCGGCAAGGTCGGCAAGCGAAGCCATGTCCTGAGCCAGTTTGTCAGCCAACTTGTTAAGCTGAGGAATAATGAAACGACCTTTGCAAGCCTCCAGACGAATGATGTATTCATCTAACTTTTCGAGAAAGGCTTGATCATACCTGCCATGTCGGGGAATGCGTCCACTACGTTCCTGACGTGCCTTGTAGGAGAAGACAATACGCCCGAAGGTTCCTACATACAACTCGCTTTTATAAAATTTTCTGGCAGCATAAGGAGTTGAAGAGAAAGAAAGGTTGGCACGAAGAATAGGATTTCCCGTAACACCATCTGCTGTCGCGCGAAGAGCTCCGGCACGTTGCTTGTCATAAATATTACGGATAGTCTGGCTCACTTGCCTGTGTCCGCCACACATTCGGTCAGCCATCTCAATCTCTGTCATATTGTAGTACTGGGTGTGCTCACCACAGATTTCGCATGCCATCGCATTCTGAAGGAAGGCTGGATTTGTTACATCTGAAGGCGGAAAGAAAAATGTCACGTCAGGACGAGCAGGTTTCTCCTTGTTAGCTCCCCTACTCTTGACAATCTTCTGCCAGGCAACGAGCTTCTGTAGCTCATCTTCATCATGCTGACGTAACTTGCGCATAATTGTTTCAATACAAACGGTCAATTGCCCCTTACCCATGCCCGAATCGGCAATCAGGTGTGCCATTTGGCCACATATCTCCTTCCAAGTGAGGTCTGCATATTGAAATTCTGAACCGCTCACATATGCTCCCAACGCAGGAAAAAGCATTGGAACGACAGCCTCACGCATGTCTGGAGATATCTGAGAGGCGATAAGTTTGATACATTCAGTCCCTTTTCCGAGGGTTGGCATCTTTGGTGCTATTGTTTTAGTAATGTCGTACATAATTGATTATCTGCTTTTTAGATGAAATTTAGATTGCCCAAGCGTTTCAGTTTCAGTTGTTTCAGTTGTATTTTGAGGGGGTATCAATATTCCCATATCTTATATAACTTATTAATTATTAAATAGTTACATAGTCTTAAAAAGAGGGTTTGATACATAATTGAACCTCAAAAAACGAACTGAAACTGAAACAACTGAAACACCTCGGTTTTATTAGATTCACTTCTTCTCTACAAGGCCAGAAACTTTGAGGAGTTCCGTGCAGGCATCGAGGCAGAAGTCGCGGAAGGTGTAGCAGGACGTATAGCGCGGGTGGTTGAACGTCGGGTAGAGCGTGCCGTCGTCCTTGCGCTTGACGTTGATGCACTTGCCCAGATAAACGTGCGGGTGGCGCTTCTCTACCACCTTCTTCTCGAGAATATTTTCCACGGCAGTGAAGTGGTAATCGCCATCGCGTATGAGCATACAATTAATGGAATCGTCCACGGCCATACGTTCTGGCTTGCGAGTAATGAGCTTAAGCTCAATACCTAACTCCGTGTTTGGGAAGAATTCCTTGAAAAGCAGGTCGGGTTTAACTTTCGCTTCGTCATGGACTGCTTCCTTATATCTGCGATAAGCAGTAGCAAAGCGTGAATCACTACGGAGCATCTCATCGAAGACCACTCCAACTGCCTTTGGCTCGTGTGAGTCAGAAGGACTTTTCTTAAAATGTCTTTTTTCCATAAAAACATCATTTTGGCGTTATAAACGTTGGCTCGTACCTTCGTGGTAAAAGCGCGTTCACAACCCGCTAAAACAGCTATATTCCTTATGGAGAGTTTTATGGAAAAACTAATGTAAACAATAAAAAACCACCCTTATCAGATGAGTATAATAAAACGCAACTCTCTATATTTCAAGAGAATTGCGTTTTTTCAAAAAAGTAAAAAAAATTTTTTCGGATTCCCTTAGGGATTCCATAAATGGCATTAACGTGGTTTCCGATAATTCAAATCCTGACGATCATTTTTATCATGCTTTGATTCCATATCTTCTTCGAGTATGCGCTGTATGTATTCCGATGAAGGACGCATCCTCATAGTATTCTTTATCAGCTGAATATAAACGTAGGCCTTCTCAGAAGTCCTACTCACATTGCTGACATTAGTGAGGAAATGCCCATCTGTATCCACAAAATGCATTTCCAGAATTGGCCCAACTTTCTGGGCTTTGCTGCTGGTAGTTATCCGACTTTCGTCATACATATCCTTGAACAAGACATAAAGAGCGGAAACGCCAAGCTTTATTGGCTTATTATCGCCCAATTTGTCCTGTCCAGTCCAGATTATCTCACAATCGTTGTTCTTGCCAGAAAACAGGCGGAGAAAATCAACCTCCTTTGTTTGAGTGCTAATCCAACCCCTTGCCGTGAGTAATCTATATAAAGCTATAATGTGGTCATCAGTAACGCCAGATCCTTTTGAAAAAACAGGGTATTCCACGCCATGTTGCAACTCTGGTTTCTGAGTGGTTGTAGACGAAGAGTTGCCTTTACCTTTCTTAGTGCCATTTATTTTGCTATTGGGCATGTTATTGTATATTTCAACCTTCTGATTGTCGTGAATGTCGAACATCTTTTCGATACTAACATCACAATTACTAAAGTCAAATTTAATGTCAGACATATTACTTGCTTCCAATGTTTACATTGTCATTACCATGAATATCGTTCACCTTTTCAATCTCGATTTTAGACACAGATTTCTTCTTCCTTGCTTCGCGGAGACGCTCTATTTCATTTTGGAATGGATGTCCGTCAAGTTTGTCATTAACTTCTATCAACGCAATTTCTACAGGTAGAATGTTATCAGCAGGAAGACCTTCTGAAGCAGCATCAACAATACAAGAAACTACCTTTAACCCATCTATCGTCGGAGTATCTTTTTCGATACATTTCAATTCATAAGTAAGCAGGTCTGCCCGTTTGTTTTCAAACCACCTTTCTTTCTCTTTCTTTTGGAGCTGTCTAAGCAAATCGATGAATCCGTCATATTCTTGGCAAAACCCAACCAAGGCGCGAGCTATATTCTCTGCATTCGGTTTCACCATTTGAAGAGCACACAATTTGACAAAGGACAGGGAAAGAAGAACATAGAAAGTCTGCTTATCTGCAACTTCTTCTCTTAAATCATCAATCTCAAATTGCATGGTGTCTCGCTCTGACAAATCATTATCCAGCAGGAAGTTCGTAAACTGGTCTGCTGATGCAAACAGTTCGACCAGAGGAATTGATAATACCATTTTGTTTATTGCTTCCTGAGCAATCAAGAAGACATCATCCTTATAGAGCTTTATGCGTGTATTCCTCCTTTCTTCAGGAGTTTCAAATAATACTATCATGCCACTCTCTCCTTTCCGTTTTCTTCGTCTGCTTCAAGCTTCATCTTGTTAATAAACTCCACCAGCTCTTTCTCGGAGTCTGTGATTTTTTTGCGGATTTCCTCGTCCTTTTTCTCAGCTTCATCCAGAAAGAGAACATCAAGATACTCAGTATCTATTTCGTTGGTAACAATACTGTCACTTTCTTCACCATCGTCAATATAGCAGGTAAACCGAGAACCGTCGTTGGTAACAATCTCAATACTGGCACCCGTTTGGGCATGGAACTTGACCAGATTACGGATGTATGTGCTTGATTCATCAACGGCAAGGAATGGCACATCCCCAGCTGGATTCAGTTCCAGAACCGAACGATATTTCTTTCTGTATTCTTCTTCGTTCAGTTTTATAGCAAAATTCATAATAGATTGGTCGTCAAATTCCTCGCCTTCAAAATTGTCAGGCAATAATCCGTCGCTGATATTAAAACGAATGCAGGAAGTGGTGTATTGGCGAAGCCTCCAAGCCTTGTAAAAGTCGCGAGGATAGAATTGGGGATGCAGTTTCAAACCCATAAAGTGGTCTGCCGTCATTCTCTTATTAAGCACTTCCTGAATAATTTTCCTCAAAGAATCTGTCGTGCTGAACGATTCCCTATTCCTTTGAATGGCAATTCTCCTGCACCTGTCTCTGTTGTCAATGATGACAAAGCAAGGTGGTTCATGTCTGACTGCTACTGTCTTGAAGTCTTGGATAACCTCTTTGGTTTTAACATTGGCTATGCGCATGACTATAATGTCCTTATTTGTTGACAGGTGATAAACATCGTGTTTATATGTCTTCCGATCCTCATCCTCTCCCAAGGAAAAGTCTATGCTTTCATTTGATTCAAAGTAAGCGCCAAAATGTTTCTGTCTCTCAGCCCATTCCTTATCAGCAAACAGGTTGTCTTTGAGATACTCCAAATAGTATTGTGCAAATTTCGCCATATATTAATTATTTTAATCGCCAGACCTGACTGCCTGACATATATGTTTAGGTTGCAAATATACCGAAAAATAATGGAATGATTTGCTGAAACAGACAAGAATCAGCAGAAAAAATTCATTTTTATTGCGTTATCTGCAATTTTCTCAATAAAAAAAAGTATTTTTGCATCACTAAATAATCAATTATGTGTCGCAATGGATAGGAAAATCAATCGTATTAAGACTGCGTTAGTAGACAAAGGCAAGACCAACAAATGGCTTGCAGAACAATTAGGCAAAGACCCCGCTACCGTAAGCAAATGGTGTACAAACGCGGCTCAGCCCTCCCTCGAAACCCTCATGCAGATTGCCAAACTTCTTGAGGTTCAGGCAGATGACTTGCTGAGGTTTGAAGAATTGCCGGAAATAGCGGAAGTACGAGAGACAAATTAAGCTTGAAAGGTTTGAGATATGAAACAGATATCCAATATATTTGAAGAATCTTGTTTAGTTTTTGAAATATGGCACAATTAGATAATTTCACAAAAGGACGCAAACCTGTTACGTTTGTAGACCTATTTGCTGGTGCTGGTGGAATCAGCGAAGGCTTCATGCAAGCGTATACTAATCATAACTATTACGACTTTGTGTTGGCAAGCGACATCAACGATAATTGCGAACTGACACATAGGGTTAGATATAATGAGCAGTTGGGACTTGATACAAAGTTCATCACAGAAGACATTATGTCACCCACATTCCTGCCACATCTTAAAAAGGCTCTGGGGAAAAAACAGATTGACGTGGTGACAGGTGGACCAAGTTGTCAGAGCTTTAGTTTGTCTGGAAGAAGAAAGCGTTTCGATAAACGCGACGGATTATTTAATCACTATTTGAAAGTGATTCGCGCTCTGCGCCCAAAGTACTTTGTTATGGAAAATGTAAAGGGCTTGCTGACAAAGGATAATGGTAGATTCAAGGTAGAGATTATGCGTGAAATGCGTTCTATCATCGATGACAAAGCTGTAGGTTCATTCCTTGTTTTTGCAGACAAGTTGTTGAAACAATCATGTTCGCCTTTCCTCGCAAACGTTTTCCTCTTAAAACTTCAGATGGAAATCACAAGTGAGGAAGAAAAGGCTACAGGTTTTAAGGAGCAGTTCTTTGATTTGCTCGATAACCAGTTGCGCAGTATGACTCGCCAAATAGATTATCGCATCAGCAAGTCTAACCGCTATATCAGCACCATCCGTCACGGATTATATCTGCTGCGTCGAAATGAACAGCGTGACAAGATAACTGCTGACATTATCAACGAAAAGACCGTATCGAATATCGACAATGATCTGTTTGCGGAAAAGTTCAACGAGTTCCTAACTACCATTTCCGATGAAGAGATTTCTTCCAAGATTAAACTCTCCATTGAGCAGGTAGAAGCATTGAAGAATGCCGGACAGGATACTATCGATTTGCAGAAAGCTGTTGACTTGTATTCATTCTCACTCGATGAATGCTTCGATGAGTTACAGAAGATGTCAAAGGAGATAAAAGTAAGCATAGAGTATGATGACATCATGGCTAAATTACGCCTCTATAACGTGGAGCAGATGGTATTGCTTTCTTCTGACTATGGTGTTCCCCAGAACCGTGAAAGAGTTGTCTTCATCGGAAGCCGCAATGACCAGAAGCCTATAAAGTCAGTACCTGCAACTGTAAACAAAGAAGATAAAGTAACGGTGTACGAGGCTATATCAGACCTTGACTTTATTGGCAATGGTGAAACTCTGACACGATATGCAGAACCAGTATCACATCCTGAATATGATAGTTTGATAAAGCATAGAAAGGTTGATGGCGAAATAACAGACGAAGGAAAAACCTTTGCTGAATGGTCAAGAGAGGGGCGTTTGAATCATCGTTTTCAATTTGAGTGCCAGCCATTCTATGTACGTGACGCTGAAGAACTCAATGGTAGAATGAATATGGAAACTGCCGAGTTGTTCAATCATCAGACAAGTGCCCAGAATGAAACCGTGATGCAACGCCTGAAGGTAATTGGCGAATGTGGCGGTTATACAGATGAATGCAAGAAGAAACTAAAAGACTTAGGTCTGGAGTCACAGAAACGTAATTACTTCGTGTTGAAAGCTGACAGCCAAAGTCCTACGGTAGTGACGATGCCAGATGACTTCATTCATTACTCACGCTATCGTGCGATGACAGTACGTGAAATGGCTCGTTTGCAGTCGTTTGATGATTCTTTTGTTTTCCAAGGAAAACGTCAGACTGGTGGTAACAAGCGAAAGAGCGAAATACCTCAATATACTCTGGTAGGCAATGCCGTACCACCATTGATGTCAAGAGCAATTGGTAACGAAATCCTAAAGAATATACAGTAGGCCTATGATACACATGCGTCAGTTTAATAAGTTTGAAATTGAGAACTTCAAAACTTTAGCAAATCTTGGAGTTAGATACACAACGTTCCAAACCTATTGGACGTCTCTTGACAAAGGTTATTTTGATGCGATAGCCCCCATTAGAGCATTCTTTCTTGAAGAAGGAATTCATGATTATTCTATTCAGGGGCAGGGCCAAATCAATAAAGAGTATAGGGATGGATATCTTCTGACAGACAACTTAATGATACCAGCCAAAGCTTCTTTGTACAGGCCTATGACAAAAAAGGGAGATCCAAGACTTTGGTTCTCCAAATTGCACAAATATACAGATGCAGATGACATCTTTGCCATGTTCCATATTGGGAGCACGCTTTATATCATCAACATGACCAAAACAAACATTGCTGAACGATATAACTCACCAGAAAACAGCCCTATAAAGGAAATCCTGACCACTATAAATAGACAGAAGATGGAAGTGTCTCAGGAACTTCTTCGTAAATTTATCAAACTGTATGACAATGGGCATTGGTATGAATCTGAAGTACAAAGTGATACTGGTATTGGCAGAGCTATTGAAACCTTGTTGGGAATAAAGATGAATGCCAGCAAGGATGCCGATTATAAAGGAATTGAACTAAAGAGCAAGCGACTTCTAAGAAATAGCGTGAAAAATGGTTTGTTTTCGCAAATTCCCGATTGGGATAATAGTAATTTTAAATCTGGGGCTGAAATAGTTCAAAAGTACGGATATTTAAGTAATGGTCATAAAACTTTACAAGTAACTGTACAGGCAAACAGGCCTAATGCTCAATCTCTTGTTTTAGACATACCCAGCAAAGGCGAAATATTGGAAATGTTGGAAAGCAAAGATAAGAAAGTATTGAATCATATTGTGGAGTGGCAACTTATGACACTTCACGAAAGATTGAGTTCTAAACACAAAGAAACATTTTGGGTATCTGTAGACAACAAATTCATTGATGGTAAGGAATTTTTCAAGTACTCATATATTGAGCACACAAGAAATCCGAATATTGCAGAATTCGATAATCTGATTATGCAGCAATTCATTACTCTTGAACTCTTGCTATGTAGGCCAAGTGGTCGAGGTGACACATGGAACTTTAAGATTAAAGACAGGGCTATGCCTCTATTATTTCCTGAGTCGCTGTTATACAAATTAGATCCAAACTCAACCCCTCATCGCGGACCATTACCCAATATATAAAATTGATTATGACACATCTGTGCTGTTAAACTTGGGAAAACAAGCCATTATTCCGATTTGTTTTCCTAAAAGGGTATAGAAACAAAAATATTCTCAATTACGCTATCCTTTCTTGAGAAAGAAAGAACTCAGGCATAGCCATTCAAATCAAAAAAAAAAGAGAGCCCGACAATTATTTGCGGGCTCTCTTTTTACGTTTTGTTAGGTATGGACTGAATTTGCGATATAGTTTATATCCCATCCACATGCTGTCGGCTATGGTGAAAAGGCGGGTGGCGTTGGAAAACAGTCGCTCGGAACGTGAGCCGAACTCTTCTTCCTCTACTAATGAGGCGTAGGTATCGCTTATCTCGTCCTTCTTCTTTTCTATCTTCCGCCCCAGTTCTCTTTTCTTCTGCTCTATCTGCTCTATGGTATATGTATTCTGTGTCATAATGCTAAGTCTTGTTTTGGTGTGGAACTATTCTTTCTCTTCTTTCTCGGTCTCGTCTTCGTTTTCGAGCATCATATTGCACACGAAGCGGGATACGGGAGTGAAGATAAGGGGTTTGCGGAAGGCATATACCCCGATGCCGACAAGCAGCAGGAGGATGGTGACAAAAACAAAGCCCAAGGCATAGTTTTCGATGGACTGCCCTATCCAAATGGCGATGCAAATGGCAAACATAAGCAGTATAAAGAGTGCGATGAGCAGCAGAATAGGCACAATGATAAAGGCGGAGAGCAACGAGGTGCCTTTGAGCACGATGTCGTAGCGTGCGAATTTGATTTTGAGTTCAACAAAATCCTTGATCTGAAGAATGAGTTTGCTCAGATTCTCTACATTTTTATCACTCGAGAACATATTGTGATTGATGGTATGACTGTTTTCTATCTATATCAAACAAAAGAAATCACAGGCCTAAAAACAAAAATGCAAGGAAGGCTCTTTCGCAGAAGTCTTCCTTGCTTGTCTTTACGTTTCTGATTATTCGCCCTGAAGCTCTTCGGCAATGTCATCAACAAGGCCGTTCATGTCTTCGCGAGTGAGTTTAATGCCGCGCTTACGCAAGGCTGCTGCAATGCGTTCGCGTGTGTCAGCGCCCTTTTCGGGAGCGAACAGAAGTCCTGCTACTGCTCCGAGAGCAGCTCCGCCAACAAAGGCTGCTAAGAAATTAAGTCCTTTCATTTTCTTGTAGTTTTTAGGTTAAAAATTATTGCGTGAATTTCTTTTCAGCCGTAAAATTACGGATTTGTTTCTTATTGACAAAATCTTTAACGTTAATTATGAGGAAATATGGAGTATTTTTCGCTTGCGCATCCTTTCTCAAAATCCCATACTCCTGCTTTCTATTATGGGTTGTTCTGAAAATTAGTTTATAATTATAGGGAAGTCTTGTTTGGTCTGTATGCTTTTTCATTCTTTTTGGCACTTTTGTCTTTAATTCCTTGAACCATAGAAGACTATGCTTCTGCGAAACTAAAAACAAAATCACTCAAAAATCTTTGAAAAATCAAAACAGCCTAATTTTTAGAACAACCCTTGTCAAAAATGGGGACATCCCCTACCCTAAGTACTCGTCATCACGCACCAAGACCTTTTCTATCTTTCCCACATACATGGTATGATAGTCGCGAAGCGGGTAGTTCTTTTCTATGATGCTATCGTACAGGAAGCCGTCCTCTTTAAGTTCGGAAGCATACAGTTTCTTGCAGACGAAGACGAGTTTGGCCTCGGCAAAGTATGTGGTATCGTCTTCAAAGACGGGTGTCAGTCCTGCCTTCTCCACTTTGTTCTCGTCGCGTCCGGAGACCGTTCCTAAATAGGTCATGCTCTTTTTGAAGGACTTGTCCATTACGCAAAGTGTAAAACGGTCGGTTGCATCAACAAACTGCTTTGTATAACGCGAGGGGCGCAGATAGATTACGGCAGTCGGGTCGTTGCTTCCCCAAAGGCAGCCTAAATGTCCCCACGAGGCTGTCATGGTATTGCATCCCGTCCGTTCGTTTCCGGCTGTCACCAGCATCCATTCGTTGCCTATGAGCGTGAATGGATTGAACTTCATTTCCTTAATGTTAATCTCTTTCATCTTGTAAAAAATCTGATTTTTGAATTTATTCCTTGACAGGTAGTTTTTTCCTGAGCGTCAGGACATTATGTTCATTGACATATTCGTAGTTTATCGAATCCATCAGCTGGCGCACCAGGAATATTCCCAAGCCTCCCAGCGGACGTTCTTCTACCGAAAGGGTTGTATCTGCCTCTTCCACCACAGTAGGGTCAAAAGGCTTGCCGGAATCGGTAATAATGAACTTCAAACGCACATCATTTGCGCAGGCTTCGATATTGACATTACCCTTTGTGCCCTCCGGGTAGGCATAGTTCATCACATTTACCACGGCTTCTTCTACGGCCAGGTTGATACTCATCGTTGTCGTATTGTCAAATCCCACTTCCTTGCAGACATCCTGCACGAAGGCAGAGCAACGGGGCACTTCTGCGATATCGTTGAGAAGCGTCAGGCTGCGATGCAGTTTCTCGGCCTGCTGCTCCTTGGTATATTTCACGGCAAGCATCGTCAGGTCGTCACTCTGTTCTGCTCCGTCCACGAAAGTCTGCACGGCTTCGGACATACATTCAATCAGATGGACGGGATCATTGTCTTTCCTCTGGTTTATGGCTTTTCTCAGGCGGGTTTCGCCAAACTGCTCCTGCCTGGCATTTGTGGCCTCGGTCAGACCGTCGGTATAAAGGAATATGGTTGTCTGGGGCGACACGATAGCCTCTTGTGAGACGAACTTCCAATCGTTTACAACCGCAATAGGTATATTTGAATCGACGGGAAGCACTCCTGCCGTGGCGCCGATGAGAAGCGGAGCGCAATGTCCGGCATTACAATAGTGCAACCTGCCCGTAGGTAAGTCTAACACTCCGACAAACAGGGTTACGAACATCCAACTGTCGTTCATTTCATACATAGCCGAGTTCATAGCCTCCATAATCTTGCCCGGCATACTCTCGCGCACGGAAATGCTACGATACAGGCTACGTGTCACGGCCATCACCAGAGATGCGGGAACGCCTTTGCCCGAGACATCGCCCACACAGAAGAATAATTTCTCGTCGCGTATGAAGAAATCATAAAGGTCGCCCCCTACTGCTTTGGCCGGCACAATAGAACCGAAAACTTCAAGGTCGTCTCTTTCGGGGAAAGGAGGGAACGTCTTGGGCAGCATACCCATCTGAATGGCGTTCGCAATACGTAATTCGCTTCCCATACGTTCCTTCTCGGCATTGATAGTTTGCAAACGCCTGAAAGCACGAATACTGCGATACATCAGATAGCCCATCAAAGCCATACCCGCTATCATCAGCAAGAACAGCAACATGCTGACGGTACGCAGTTCTTTGTAGATTTCCTTCTCACTACATACCACAGCCATAGACCAACCGGCATCTCCCTCGATGGGAGCAAAAAACACGTAGGACTTGCGGCCATCATTCTCCTTCACAACAAACTGTCCGCTATCGCCAGCCATCATTTGCCGGTTGATATCGTTTACTGTCGTGTCTTCCATACGAGCCGTCACGTCTGAAATATTGCGACATACCGAGGTATCATTCCCTGGTCCGGCTAAGATTTGTCCTTCGCGGGAAATGACGACATTAAAGCTGGAAGGATAGATAGGATGTGCGTTAATGATGCTGTTAAGCCATTCCAACGAAATGTCGGCTCCGATAACCGCCACCACACGTCCCTTACTGTCGTGAATAGGCAGGGTATAAGTACAAAGCATCATGCGCGCTCCGGCATTATCGTAGTAGGGTTCTGTCCATTCGCCTTTCGTTGCATTAAGTCCCTTCTTATACCAGGACATTTCAAAGTAGTTATGGGTATCAGAGCCAATCTGTTTCTCTTCAATCGTACCATCTGCAAGTTTAGCCACATAAGGTTCATACCAATGCCCTTTCTCCGGATAATAATTGGAGACGAAGGCCACAGCACAGCCCACTATACTGGGATTCTTCTCCACCAAACGACGGCTTGCGTTGTAAACGGAATCTGGCTCCCGCAGGTTTCCCTCGATAGCCCACACCATGTTCTGCGCAGCCACCTCTACTTCCGACATGGCCTTGCTTATGTGAAGGCTTGCTATCTTTAATTCTGTTTCAGCCCGATATTGCGCTCCGCTTTCGATACCTTTCGATGCAAACCAGTATTGTACCATTGCCGTTGTCTCAATCAAAACGGCTGCAATGACAAGTATGATGAGTGTGGAACGGGCTTGAATTGATTTCAGCCTGTTATAGAAATCCAATATCTTCTGTTTCATAAAATGGGTATCAGAAAACTAATCTAACGTCCAATCTGCAAAAGTCTTGCTGACATCAAGCAGGTAGTCTCTCCTATTCCACGCACGTTCCTTGAATACTTCCTGACATTGGCGTATCACCTGTTCGGGGAAGGTGTCGGAAAGCGACAGCCAACTGAAGTTTCTTATCACGCTAACCGCTTCTATCTGCTCCATGCGGTGGGCAAACTCGGCTTCGGACAGACCTTCAAAATAATAGCGCATCGTACGCTTCCACAAGTCCTTGCCTGTTTCGGGTTTGATGCCGATAATCTGCTCGTAGTCGCCAACCAATGCCACCATAGCCGAATGAGCGTGCCCTAAGTCGATGACAGGATGTCCGAATCCCACTTCGCCCATATCTATCAGCATCAATTCTTCGCCTTGCATCATGGCATTCTTTGTTTGCAGGTCGCAATGCAGCAATCTGTCGCCATTAGGAATGTTTGAAAGGATATTCAGCAACAAATCAACAGAGGCACTATCCAGATAGCGTTCGATATGACGGATTGCCTCTTCTTCGCGTTGCATCACATTGGGAATCAATCCATTATCTGGCACACGAATCTCGTGCAACTGACGGAAAACATCAGCATAAAGGCGGGCATATTTGTCTATGTCGGCAGGATTCTTGCTGATGCACGCACTCAGGGTATCCGCCTTCAGGAGTTCATACACCAGGCCGTACTGCGAACCGACCTTCACCACATCAAAGGAAATGGCCGTAGGCATACCGAGCACAAAGGCTTCCTTAGCCATCGTTATCTCGCGACGCACCTCGTTGATGTCCGAGCCTTCGCGAAATACCTTGATAATCGTATCGTCGTTCACGCGGTAAACCACTCCGACACCGCCCTGCCCTATCTTTTCGCAGCCTTCTACCGACATCTGGCGCATAGAACGCTCTACGGGCATCATCTTCGTAAATCCTGTCATCTCCAATATCTCATAAATCTCCTGATTTGCCTCTATCAGTTTGAAACTTACGAAACGCTTGCGAAGCATAAGCAATATGCGCAGGCCGGAACTTGAGATATAAGTCAGTTTACTGGCATCCAATACCAGATGTTCTGTTGGGTTTACCGTAGCCAAGACATTTTCGAGCGAACCCATCGCCTGTTGTGATGCCGCTGTGTCCAGACGTCCCTCAAACATCAGATAGGCCGTGTCGCCCATTTTATTTAAGTGTATATCCATAGTATAATGTGTAAACTAAAACAATCAATAGTATAAACTGTCGGCTAAATTATGAATAATTTTTTATTTATATGCCTTTATCACACAAAAATCGTGCGCTAACGAACCTAAATTGCTCCCGCATCCATATTTTCTCTTCGCGATGAGAAAGTTTTCTCATGGTGAAGAGAATCTTTTCTCAACGCGATGAGAAAGTTTTCTCAACGCGAAGAGAAAACGAAAACGCAGGCTACGGACGCAAGAATACAGCCGTCTGGAATTTTCGCCCGTTTTTGAAAAGTGAAGTTGCGCACTATCCCCTTTTTTCCAGCCAAATAAGATATATTTACTAAAAACGAGCCGCCATTATCGGGCATCTTGATTTTTTTTTATAAATTTGCGGGCATTTTAGAATAAAAAAGATGTTCAAGAAAGTCAAACGAAACTGGTATATACCCAAAGGACATACAATTACCGACTTCGACAAGAAGATTCTGTCGTATCAAAACCGAGGAAAACTCGTACCTACGCCAAAACTTATCAAGACTCCCGAACAAATTGAGGGCATACGCCGCTCAGGAGTCGTGAATACCGGAGTATTAGACCTGGTAGAGGAAAAGATATGCGCAGGAATGAGTACACTCGAGATAGACAAACTGGTGTATGACTACACTACCGCTCACGGAGCCATACCTGCCCCGCTCAACTACGAGGGCTTTCCGAAAAGCGTGTGCACCAGCATCAACGAAGTGGTATGTCACGGTATTCCCAGCGAACACGAAATACTCGAGGAGGGAGACATCATCAACGTGGACGTATCTACCATTCTCGATGGCTACTATAGCGATGCCTCGCGCATGTTTATCATCGGAAAGACCACTCCCGAAAAAGAAAGGCTCGTCAAGGTGACAAGGGAATGTCTGGAAATCGGAGCCCAAGCCGCCAGACCATGGGGATTCGTGGGAGACATCGGAAAAGCCATAGCCAAACACGCACACAGAAACGGCTATAGCGTGGTGCGCGACCTTGCCGGACATGGCGTTGGACTGGAATTTCACGAAGACCCCGAAGTAGATCATTATAATACCCACAAAGACGGTATGCTGCTCGTTCCCGGAATGGTATTCACCATAGAACCCATGATCAATATGGGTGACTGGCACGTGTTTGTGGACGAAGAAGACGGATGGACCGTAGTGACAGAGGACGAACTGCCCTCCGCACAATGGGAGCACACGTTCCTGATGACAGAAAACGGACTGGAAATCCTGACACATTGAGTTAGCGATAATGAGCAAGACGTATATTTTAGGAATTGAGTCGAGTTGCGATGATACCGGCGCAGCAGTCATAGGCGATGGCGTACTCCTGAGCAACGTAACGGCAGGACAGGCCGTTCACAGCGCATACGGAGGCGTTGTGCCCGAACTGGCATCACGCGCCCACCAGCAAAACATCGTTCCCGTAGTATCAGAAGCCCTAAGACAGGCAGGTATCAAGGCAGAAGACCTATCTGCCGTTGCCGTAACCCTGGGCCCCGGACTTTTAGGCTCACTCCTCGTAGGCGTTTCCTTTGCCAAAGGACTGGCTCTCGCGCTCAATATTCCACTCATTGAGGCCAATCATCTGCAAGGTCATATCTTGGCACATTTCATCCGCACTCCCGAAGAGAATGAACCAACACCACCCTACCCATACCTTTGTTTGCTCGTAAGCGGTGGCAACTCTCAGATAGTACGTGTGGATGCCTACAACAAAATGACGATTCTGGGACAGACGATTGACGATGCGGCAGGCGAAGCCATGGACAAATGCTCGAAAGTGATGGGATTCGGATACCCGGGCGGCCCGATAATCGACAAACTGGCGCGGCAGGGAAATCCCGAAGCCTACCAATTCAGCAAACCCAACATCAAAGGACTGGATTACAGCTTCAGCGGACTGAAAACCTCGTTCCTATATTTCCTGCGCGACCAACTGAAAGAAGATGCCGACTTCATAGAACATCATAAAGAAGACCTGGCCGCCTCGCTCGAGAAGACTATCATGGATATCCTGATGAAAAAACTCGACCTGGCCGTCAAACAGACAGGAATACGCCATGTGGCACTTTCAGGTGGCGTCTCGGCCAACACAGCCCTGCGCGAAGCATTCCGCATGAGGGGCAAAAACAAAGGATGGAACATCTATATACCGAAATTCGGCTACACCACCGATAATGCGGCCATGATAGCCATCACAGGTTACTACAAATTCTTGGATAACGACCTCTGCCCGCTTAATAAGCCCGCATATTCCAGAACGACCTTGTAGAAACAATCCAACACTCCTTCTATAAATTAAATCAACTCCCTTATATATTTAAAAGGAGTGCCCAAGCAGAACATAAATAAAACAGATATAAAAAAATGGAATTAGACACAAAACTCGTTAGCAAGGAAATCAACGAAAGAATGTGGCACCTGCACAAAACCTTGTCCACCGCCGAAAGTTGCACAGCCGGACGTATCGCGAGCGTTATCACAGCCGTTCCGGGAAGTTCCAACTATTTTCGCGGAAGTCTGGTATGCTACCAAGACGATGTCAAGGTGGAATTGCTGAAAGTACAACAGGAAACCATAGACCAGCACGATGTTGTAAGCGAAGAGGTAGTAAAGGAAATGGTGGTAGGAGCCAACGAACTCTTCCACACAGATTATGCCGTTGCCATCAGCGGTTATGCAGGACCTGGCGGACCTGACAACGGACGTAGCGGCGTCATCGTAGGAAACATCTGGATTGCCGTTGGACACAAGGACCATATCGAAACCTGTCTGCTGGAAAATGATCATGGCCGCGACAAGAATCTTACTATCGCCACAAACAAGGCCATGCACATGCTTCTTGACTTCATCAAAGCCGAAAATCCAGCAGCAGAAATTCAGGAAGAAGAGGCATAAATCACCTCAAAAAAGCAATTTCGGGCAACAATAAAAACAATTCGCACAGAATTAAGAAGATAAGCAATAAAAAATCAGAAAAATATTTGCTCGGAATCAAAATTGTTCCTAAATTTGCACTCCGTATTGCGAAAATACAAAAAAGAGAGATAATATTTAAAGAAAAAGATAGCAATGTCTAAGATTTGTCAAATTACAGGTAAAAAAGCTCAAAACGGTAACAACGTTTCACACTCACGCCGTCACACAAAGCGCAAATTTGAGGTGAATTTGTTTACCAAGAAGTTCTACTATGTAGAACAGGATTGTTGGATCACCCTGCGTGTTAGTGCCGCAGGCCTTCGTGTTATTAATAAAATAGGATTGGATGCCGCGTTGAAGAACGCCGCTGCCAAGGGATATTGCACTGAAGTAAAAGTACTCGACTATTAATTCTATTGAATCATGGCTAAGAAAGTAAAAGGTAACAGAGTTCAGGTTATTCTGGAATGTACCGAAATGAAAAGCAGCGGTCTGCCCGGAACATCAAGATACATCACAACCAAGAACCGCAAGAACACACCCGAACGTTTGGAGTTGAAAAAATACAACCCCATTTTGAGAAAAATGACCGTTCATAAAGAAATCAAATAACTTTATAAAAGATTGAACTATGGCTAAGAAAACAGTGGCAACCTTGCAGACTGGCAAGAACGACGGACGTTCTTACTCTAAGGTTATCAAAATGGTAAAGAGCCCCAAGACCGGTGCCTATGTCTTCAACGAAGAAATGGTTCCCAACGAGGCTGTTAAAGACTTCTTCAAAGATTAAAACAATACTCGGCAGCACATTTCCGTTACTGCCGCGTAATTCATAAATATAAAGGTGAGCATTTATTAGTGCTCACCTTTTTTTTGCGTGATAACGTATATCTCTTGAAAGATAACGGACTTCTTAAAAAACTTAAGCGGGATTCTATTTTGTAGGATTCAGATAATGCTGCATTGCTCCTTCTTCACCCATCCTACATGCTTATCCGGCATTTCTATCTTCAACCAATTATTCTGATAGACTTCGAGAACAACGGATTTCTCCCCGGCATGAATCTTGTGTACGGACTTGGCTTTTTCCACTGGGTTATCCAAAAGCGTTCCGTCCTGCATCACAATAGCCCATTGCGTATTCGACATGATATAGGCACGTTGAATGGCCACGACATTCAGGAGTAATGTGACAACAAGCAAGGCAACGGAAAAACCGAAGCAGACTTTCCTCCACAAAAGGGAATGAAGAAACATATAACCCGCAAAAGCCAACAGGCAAAGCAGCAGAAAGACAAAGGCATACGCCATCAATTCTGAAACAGAGTGCATATCACGAAACGAATTCCACCATGTGATGAAAAAGAAGTCGCTTCGCGGCTGTTCCTTGAGCGAAAGTTTTGATTGGCAAAGGCTCAAATTGAAAAGAGCATCGGCATCGCCTGGATATTCCCTCAACATTCGTTCATAGCAAAGAATTGCCTTAGCATATTGCTGGGTGCGGAAACAGGCATTACCTAAATTATAATAAATAGCAGCATCTGCCTCAGGTTGCTTCAGGGCTTTCTCATACAAACTGACAGCTTCTCCATAAGAGCCCGCACGATACAGGGAATCGGCTTGGGATAAAGTTTCTGCACCCGTGGCCGACATAGAGAAAAACGACAGACAGGCAAATATGAGAAGGGTTATATTTTTTGTTCTAAACATGATGCAATAATTATTGGGCGACATTTTTCTCAACTTCATCGACAACAGAAACGACACGGTCGAAATAATTCTCATTCAGGGACGGAGCAAGAGCCGGAGCATACTTAGCACAATCGGCATCGGAGAGAATCTGCATGAGTGTAGTGACAACTTCGGGTTGCTGTACGCGCTCTTGCAAAAGGCTCTGGACATGCTCGGAATTGAAATCGGATAATGGAATATTAAAACGTTCCGAAAGATAAATGCGAAGGGCATCCGAAAGAGCGGCAAAGGCTATCGTACTGTTTCGGGAAACAGAAAAATCTTTACGCACCTTCTTTATCGTTTTCAGCAACTTACGCGTGGAATGCTTACGCTTCATCGAAACAGCATCCATACGTCCGGCAACAAACCTCCGCAACAATATAAATAATACGATGGAGCAAACTAAAAGAAGTCCTTGCAAAAGCAAGCCACCCCAAAGCGAGAGCGAAGGAAGCAAGGAATTTCCGCGAATATCGTGCAAGTCGCGAATATCGCTATTGCGCAATTCCATTTCACGTTCCACATCCTCACGCGTACGTTTGCCTTTCTTTACATCAAGTACTACGGCAGGAATTTTGACATCCACATATTTATTCAGTTCCGGATTGAAATAAGTGAATACGGCCTCGGGAATAATCTGCTTGCCTGCATTACGAGGAACAAAGGAGTAGTCGTATGCCACAGAACCCGACAAATTATCATCTACCACATCGACTTCTTCACTTGTCTTCGGGTCGAAATGTTCCATGTCCGAGGGAAAACTAACGCTCATGGCAGGAATCAGTCGGAGGTTGCCTTTTCCTGAAACAGTCAGGCGGTAAGTTGCCACATCATTCGACTGAACTACTTCCGGCAGCACTTCACGTTGCACATTAAAGGAGCCAACAGCACCGGTAAAGGATGTGGGTTTAGGTAGTGGCAAGGGTTTTACATCAAGATAGGTGTCGTCCACACTTCTCTGCACATTCACACCCACGTAACCGCCACCATTGAAAAATGCGTCCATCATAGACTCCATTTCCATTTGCTGTGCAATCGTCACGTTGAACGTAATTCCAGGAATCCTGATTTTTCCACTTTTTTGCGGGAACACCAGATATTGTAGTATCTTGCCCGTGCGATAAGTCTGCCCATTAAGTTGTTCCGTAGTCGTCTGAATGCTCGAAATAGGGATTTCCTGCGAAACGATATCCTTGAAATCCGGTTTTTTCACCATCGAAACATTACTAAGCCCTACCCCGAGTTTTGCGTAAATCCTGTAAGTAATCAGTACGGCCTCTTGTTCGTAAACATGGTTGCGGCTGGTAGAAACTTGGATGAAGACATCTTGATTGGAAACCCTTGTTCCGGCTTTTTGCACGGTATAATTATCCGGTTGGCGCGAAGAATTTGAACTACGGTCGGATGATTTGTCCTTTGCCGTGCCGGTAACGCGAATGGTGACGGGCTTTGTTTTCACGCTCTGCCCATTAACAACAGCAGAAGCCGGACCAATCGTAAAACTACCCGCACCACGAGGACGAAGGACGAAAGTAATAGTAGATGACTCCGACACACGCCCATTGATGCTTTGGGAAAATGAAGAATAGCTTGGGCCGGCTAAAAGTTCAAAGTCCGAAAAATCTGGTGGTACGAAACTACCCACATTTGTAGTGGACGTAACATATTGCACCTTGAAGTAATCATTGATATCTACCGAAGAAGGAGCTTCTACCTTCAACGTTTGCGACATCAGGACTACAGGAATCAAAAAAGATGTCAGGAAAATAAGGAAATATCTGTTTATTTGAAATTTCATTACCTATATAATTACCAATTTTTCAACAAAGATTTGCGACGCGGACGGGCTGCATTGATTTTATCCTTAGCACGTTGCTCTGCCTGTCGTGCTAAATTCAGCAACTGCTCGGTTTGCGGATCAGACTTCTGAGGATCTTGCGGTTGCTGCTTTTGTTCCTGCTGCTGTTGCTCGTCTTTTTTCTCTTCTTTCTTTTGTTGCTGCTGTTGCTGTTGTTGTTTTTGCTGTTCTTGCTGCTGTTGTGCCTTTTTCATCTGACGTTGGCATAGCGCAAGGTTATATCGTGTATCATTGTCCAGAGGATTTTCTCGCAAGGCCTGCTTATATTCCTCAATAGCATTATGTAAATGCTGCATCTTCTCATTCTGTTCGCTCGAAGCCATACTTTGATAAATAAAGCCCTTATTATGATGCGCCATAGAACGGACAATGGGATTTTTCTCCTCACTAATACATTTATCAAACTCCTTTAAGGCTTCCTTTGGCTGATTTTGTGTGATATAGACATCACCTAAATTATAATGGGCACGGGCATCGAGTGAATCCTGTCGGACTGCATTCCGATAGTATTCACCTGCCTTTTCGTATTGCTTGGAGCGAAAAGCCTTGTTGCCTTGATGACTATTTCGCCACTTGGCCGTCTGAGCATAGCCGCCAGGGAAAAAGCACAAAAGCGCCACGAATAATAATATGAGCCTGATATATTTCATTTCTTAAACAATCTGAATCGTTTATATAACGGATTTTTAGTTTCCATCACCAGCAACTCTGCCATAAGAAGCAGCAATGCCAAGAAAGCAAAGGCTTGGAACTGTTCATTGTAGGCTTCATGCGAAGAAGTCTCAGAACTTTTCGCGAGTTTGTCCAACTCTCCCGTCAAGAGTGTCTGGGCATTATTTGTATTGTCCACATGAATATACCTTCCGCCACCGCTTTCAGCCAATTTGACGCACATTTCCTCATTCAAGCCTGAGATAACTGGATTTCCCTCGCTGTCCTGCAATGGTCCTGTAGGCGTAGGAATAGTTTTACCCTCTTTTGTTCCAATTCCGAGGATGAAAAGTTTTCTTCCCTCCTCCCCTATTTTTTTTGCTGCCTCTTCCGCGCCTTCTTCATGGTTCTCTCCGTCTGTTATAAGGATGATGGCTTTGCCTACTTTCTGGTTTTCTGAAAAGCATTGGTTAGAAAGATCCAAAGCCGCCGCCAGATTAGTACCTTGTAGCGTTACCATATTTACAGAGACCGTGTTCAGGAATTGTTTGGCCGAGAGATAATCATTTGTAATAGGAAGAAGTGGATAGGCCTCGCCAGCAAATACATTGAAAGCGACCTTATCATTATTCATCCTATCGACAAGTGTGGAAATAAGCAACTTTGCCCGTTCAAGTCGGTTAGGTTGTACATCATCGGCCAACATCGAATTTGATACGTCCAAGGCAAAGACCACTTCTATCCCTCTTTTCTCTTCACTCTCCGTTATCATACCATATTGCGGGCGGGCAAGCATCACCACCATCAGCAAAAATGCCAATAGCAGTATGACAAATTTCGCCAAGAAGCGATGATTAGAGAAATTCGGGATTAAACCAATAAAGAGTTCCTTTTCGGCAAAACGATTAGCACGGCGTTTTACGAATATCGTCGTGACATAATATAATAATGCCAAGATAGGAATTATTATCAGCAAGTAAAAATATTCTGGATTAGAGAATCTAAACATTTGCTTTTATATTTCAACGAGAACTTATGGGATACGTCTCAAATAAGTAGTGCGAAGTAAGATTTCGAGCAACAGAAAAGCAATGGCGAACCAAGCAAAAATCTGATAGCCTTCGTATCTCTTATTGATATTGATAGTACTGAGTTTTGTCTTTTCGAGTTTGTCAATTTCCTCGTATATCTTCTTCAGTCCCGCCAAGGTCTCGGCACGATAGTACAAGCCGCCTGTTGTTTTTGCTATTTCTTCGAGTTCGTGGCCGTTCTCTTCATGCGGGATGTCGGCTTCATAATATTCTCCGTTAGCCAATTGCGCCACTTGCTGCCTGTTTGCGCCATCGTTTCCGAGAGATATGGTGTAAACGCGCACACCCATTTTCTTTGCCATCTCAGCAGCCATCAAAGGAGAGATATCTCCTGTGTTGTTTTCGCCATCAGTTAGCAGAATAATCACTTTACTCTTTGCCTTACTGCCTTCAAGGTGAGAAACTGCCGAAGCAATCCCCATTCCAATGGCAGTTCCGCTACTGATAATGCCCTGGCGTTGCAAGTCGCACGACACATTCTGAAACATACTCAGCAATCCTGTATGATCAATGGTGAGCGGACATTGCGTAAATGCCTCCCCTCCGAAAAGCGTGAGACCTATATTGTCGTGTGGTCGGTTCTTGATGAAATCGTATGCCACCTTTTTAGCCGCTTCTATACGATTCGGCTGGAAATCGTTGGTCAGCATACTCACCGAGACGTCCATTGCAATCATAATGTCTATGCCTTCGGTTTCGTCCTCGGTAATAGAGAACGAAGTCTGCGGACGAGCCAGAATGATGGTCAGCAGAACGAGTGTCATAATCCTTAACCAAAACGGAAGGTGCACCAACTTACTGCGCAAACCGCCACTAACACCATTCAGATGCCGTGTGGTAGGCATCTTTATGGTATGTTCCTTCTTTTTCCCCAACAGATAATGATGAAAGATGAGGGGAATTATCAGGATTAGCAGAAGAAAATATAATGGATGCTGAAATGTCACGATAAAAATGCGGTTTTATAGTTCCTGCTTAGAGGAAAGATTGGTATATATCGACTATCACATAAGCGACAAGGGCTATCAGCGCACAGAGGCCGAGCGTAATGAATAGCAACTGAGTGCGACGCATCCATACCTGGCGCATATTTGTCACAGGCACGTATTTGATAACCGGTTTGGGCTTTTCCTGCGGTTCCTCCTTCGTGGTATCTACATAATCCACGGCCTGGGTGATATTTCTCGAACGTTCCATATCTGAAACCCTGAACTTAGCAAACTTTACGAGGTCACTCGTCTCAAGTATCTCCTGCAATTCACGCAAGGCCGTAGGATCATTCTTTGAAGTAACCTCATCAATAATCTGACTTGACGTCATTTCCGTAGCATCAATGCCGAAACGTTCGCGGATGTATTGTCTGAGGGCATCAGTAAGGGCTATATAGAATGATTTGTCGTCTTCAAGTGTTTCTGCCTTTAGGCCTTCCAGCGAACTAATGGCCTTAATATGCGGCGGCGTGGCGGGCGGAATGACTACACGGCGCATCATGGGCTTTTTGTCTGTCAGGCGGAATGCAAGGACGAGGCAAACTAATGCCAGGACGAACAAAGCAAAGAAGAAGGCATAGGAAGCCTCTTCTATTTCCATCTTCTGCTCCACTACTTCGTGAGCCGGATTAAAGACATCCAAGTGCAGGGTATCTACCTCAACGGTATTCACTTTTAGCCCCAAGTTTCGAGTTGAGCGATAGGTCTTACCATCAACCGTAACCTCGAACGGAGGAATATAGTAAAGGGCGCTGTCAAAGGCCGTGATGATATAATTGCGTAGGTACTGCTGGCGTATTCCGTCGTCCAACTTAACGGTATCAACATTCCCTATATTGATGATTTCAATACCGTTCATCAGTTGGGAGCCCTTTTCCAATGGCGGGAAGACTACCTTTTTATTTAAAGGAGTCGTAACCGTCACCTGCATATTCACTTGTTCTCCTATCAGGATGTCGTTTCTGTCCAGTTTGCTATCTACAACAACCTGGGCTTGCAGTCCTAAATAAAGAGAAGGAAGGAACAGCAGAAAAAGTATCGCTATGGTTCTGTTTTTATTCAATGCAAATAGAATTTATATTGAAGTCCCATGATTTTTCACCTCTTAGCAAACAGATTGATAAGGGGTTTGACATAATCCTCGTGCGTACCGATTGATGCATAGTCTATTCCTGAACGACGGAACAGGTCTTTCTGCATTTCTTCCGACTTTACGAAATTTTCGTGATGCAGTTTTCTTACGTTTTTACTGCTTGTGTCAAGATATTGTTCGTAACCTGTTTCGGCATCGAAGACTTTTATCAGTCCGACGTCGGGCAAATCGCTCATGCGTCGGTCGTAAAGGTTGAGTGCCACGAGGTCGTGCTTTTTTGAAGCCAGGCGCAAGGCATGACTATAGTCATTTGCATCGAGGAAGTCGCTCATAAGGAAGGCAATACACTTCTTTTTCATCACCCGCGAGAGATATTCCAAGGCTTGTTTCAGGTCTGTCTTTTTACGCTCGGCCTTGAAAGCCAGGAGTTCGCGAATGATCAGGAGAATGTGCTTACGACCTTTCTGAGGCGGGATGAATTTCTCTATCTTGTCGCTAAAGAAGATGGCGCCTACCTTATCGTTATTCTGCAAGGCGCTGAACGAAATCGTGGCTGCTATTTCCGAAGCCATATCCCGCATGGTGGCATGACTGGTTCCGAAATCGAGGCTGGCAGATACGTCAATCAAGAGCATCACGGTGAGTTCGCGCTCTTCCTCGAAGACTTTCACATGCGGACGTCCCAGGCGTGCCGTCACATTCCAGTCAATGTTTCGCACATCATCGCCCATTTGATACTCACGTACCTCTGCAAACGACATACCCTGCCCTTTGAACGCACTATGATACTCACCGGCAAAAACATTGTTGGTGAGTCGTTTGGATTTTATCTCAATGCGTCTTACACGCCTAAGCAATTCGTTGGTTTCCATCTTTCCTTATAAGAGATGTCCCTGCTCTGCAAAAAGAAGTAAGACTTCTTGACAGAGATGTCGGACATCTTTTTGACATCAAGGCACTTCTACTTTGTTAAGTATCTCGCTAATGATATTGTCGGCTGTAACGTTTTCGGCCTCAGCCTCGAAAGTCAGACCAATGCGGTGGCGCAATACATCGAATGCGATTTCGCGAATATCATCGGGGATCACATAACCGCGACGATGGATGAAAGAATTGGCACGTCCGGCAATGGCGAGGTTTATACTGCCACGAGGACTGGCGCCAAAGGAGATATATTGCTTCAGTTCGCCAAGTTTGTATTCTTCTGGGCGACGGGTGGCAAATACGATGTCGGCAATATACTGTTCTATGCGCTCATCGATATAAACCTTGCTTACTAATTCGCGTGCCTCGGCAATACGTTCTTTTCCCATGATGGGAGCAACCGTTTGGAAGGTGTTGTTGATTTGTCCGCGAATGATTTTCTTCTCTTCTTCGAGCGAAGGATAGGAAATCACGACTTTCAGCATGAAACGGTCGGACTGAGCCTCGGGCAACTGGTAGGTTCCCTCCTGATCTATGGGGTTCTGAGTAGCCAGTACGATGAAAGGATCGGGCAACGGCATGGTTTTGTCGCCAATCGTCACCTGTCTCTCCTGCATAGCCTCAAGAAGTGCACTTTGTACCTTAGCCGGAGCACGGTTTATCTCATCTGCCAAAACGAAATTGGCAAAAACGGGGCCCGTCTTGATGGAAAATTGCTCGTTCTTCTGACTGTAAATCATAGTTCCCACCACATCGGCAGGAAGAAGGTCGGGCGTAAACTGAATACGGCTGAACTTGGCATCAACAAGCGAGGCCAAAGTCTTAATAGCCATTGTCTTGGCCAGACCAGGTACGCCCTCCAGCAAGATATGCCCGTTGCCAATCAAACCAATCAGGAGCGAGTTGATCAGATGCCGCTGTCCCACAATGTTACGGTGCATCCCGTCTGTGAGGTCGGCTATGAAACCCGTCTGATTCTGAATTAACTCATTGAGTTCTCTTATTTCCTGTGAATTCATATTGAATAGGATTTTTCTTTTACGGATTGTCCCGAATATAGGGAGCAATCCTGCTTTTAATTTTCGTGCAAAAGTAAGCAAACTCCTGAAAACTCCTTATATATTTTATATTAAAAAACATAAAACCAAAGTGAATAGTTATTAAAAGGGAGCGACAGGTAGGAAACGGCACTATTTTCAAGGGAAATTCCGTCCTGTTTTTTAGGGTTGTTCTAAAAATTAGGCTGTTTTGATTTGCTTACACTCTCTATACGTTTGTTCCTGCAACCCGCAGAGCTTCACCCTACGGGGCAGATAACAAACAGAGTGTGCGCGAAGAATTCAAAGATTTTTGAGTGATTTTGTTTTTAGTTTCGCAGAAGCATAGTCTTCTATGGTTCAAGGAATTAAAGACAAAAGTGCCAAAAAGAATGAAAAAGCATACAGACCAAACAAGACTTCCCTATAATTATAAACTAATTTTCAGAACAACCCTTTACATACTTTGACATACTCGCGACTTGCTGCCGCAAAGCACAAAAAAGAACGGAGGGAAAACCTGTATAAGGCTTTTCCTCCGTTTTATGAATGAATCCATGCAAAATTGCCGATTAAGCTTCTGCTTCAGCTGCCTCTTCAGCGGGTGCAGCAGCGGCTTCTGCTTCAGCTGCTGCGAGAGCGGCTTTCTTTTCTGCAATCTGCTTTGCTTTTTCTTCATTCTGTTTCTTTTCAGAAGCGAGGCGTGCTTCTGCGGCTTGCTTCTTAGCAGCAGCTACCTTGTCGGAAACTGATGCAAGTGCCTTACCCTTCTGTTCTTTCCAGGCGTTGAATTTAACCTGAGCCTCTTCTGCTGTGAACGCTCCCTTGCGAACACCACCATTAAGGTGCTTCATCAGCAATACGCCCTCACGAGAGAGAATGTTGCGGACTGTGTCTGTGGGTTGTGCGCCGGTTTCGAGCCAGTAAAGCGCGCGTTCAAAATTCAATTCTACTGTGGCAGGATTGGTGTTGGGATT
>CAMVJO010000010.1 GCA_947167835.1 uncultured Prevotellaceae bacterium | reverse complement strand
CACTGCGGACACATAATTTAGCGATTCTCAACTTTTACCGGACACCAATAATTTTAAATAGTGTCGAGCTAATTTGATTTTTCTCGGAGCTATATTTTGTTATCTCCGAGCCCATTAACCCCATATTGCCCATATCGCCCATTTTTTCCCCAGAAATCACTCTCAAAGAGGTCGTAATAACGGTATATCGAACTAACGGTATGACGAAATGGGGAATAAAAACCATTTTTATGCTTTGTTTTTGCAAATTTACGGCAAGAATCGCATAAATCTGTGTATATTTGCAGTCGTAAACCGTTATGAAAGAGAATTTTCCGTATCCTTTTGATCAGCCGCAGATAGCTATTATAGAACCGAACACACTTTCTGCCATAGGACTCGCCTCTATTATCCGCGAGATGATACCTATGGTTAGAACTTGCGTGTTTACCTCGTTTGATATGCTCACGAATGCGGACAAGGGGCAGTTTTTCCACTATTTTGTGGCAGGTAGAATCGTGGTGGAGCACGCTATGTATTTCATTGAGCGGTCGCACAAGACGATAGTCCTGCTTGAAGGCGGAAATGCCAACACCTTGCCGTCGCACTTCCATACTATCAATGTTTGTCTGCCGCAGGAAGAATTGATTCGCACACTTGTCGGTCTGCACCACGCAGCACACGGCACTGGACACGGACATACAGAAATGGCATCGCGGCAAAAAGACACGGCGATGCCACATTTCAAACCTTTGCTCACACCGCGCGAGGAATTGGTGCTGCAAGAAATTGTGAAGGGGTTTACAAATAAAGAAATAGCCGACCATCTGGGCGTGGAAATGACGACTGTCATTTCGCATCGCAAGAATCTGATCGGCAAGTTAGGACTGAAATCCGTCAGCGCCCTGACTATGTATGCCGTTGCTCACGGCTTGGTGAAGGTAGAGGAGATTTGATATTTTTTTCTCCCCTTATTCAGCATTTTCTTCCGCTCTGCGTTTTTTATTCTTCGAGGCGTATGTCCCGGGTGAGCAGCCAACGGCTTCTTTGAAGTACTTACCAAAGAAACTCGGGTTGGCAAAATTCAGAATCTCGCTGATTTGCTGCATTGTGTAGTTGCGACTTATGATCATCGCCTTGGCATCGAGTATTACAAAGTCGCGAATCCATTCTATCGGCCTCTTACCGCTGGTGTGTGTCACGACAACGCCCAGATACTTGGGGGTGATGCACATTTGGTTGGCATAGAAGTTCACTTCGCGGTGCTCTTTGTAGTTATTGCGCACCAAATTGATAAATTCGCTCAATATCTGTTCGTTTCTGGTGAGTTGCACCTGCTGTTCGCGGTTGTTGTTTTCGTAATCATTCATCCAGTAGGTCACCATGGCCTGCAAAAAGTAGGAAATCAAGTTGTCCTTGAACGTAAGTTGGTCATCGCTCACCACACTACGCAGCATGTGGTAGATTTTTACCAGTTGCTCCATCGTTTGAGGGCGGCAATGCACCAGCATGGGGTCGTTTTTGATGACACTGGCCATGTATAGTTGGATATTGCCGTTCGACATGAAGTTTTGGTCCGACTTTCCCGTGATATTGATGAAGCCGATTTTCATATCGTCGCCCAAATGGAATCGTTCTACGATGCTACCAGGCGGAATAATCAGGATATCGTTGGGTTGCATACGGTAATCTTGCAGATTGATGCGCAAAATACCGCTGCCCTCGGTACAAAACAACAATGTGGCGAACATCAGTTTCACAGGCTCGCCGTCATAACTTGCGCGATGCCACGTATGCTCGAAATTGTCGTCAAGATGAAAAAAGTTTGCATACGATAATTTCGTAATAGTGTCGGGCATCATCGACAATGTCACCTCAAAAGTATTCTTCTTATCCATTCCTTTTCTTTATTTCCTGCAAAATTAGTGTTTTCTGTTAGAATAACCTGCATAAAAAGCATAAAAAAATGCTCAATCATGGGAAATTGAACATTTTTTGTGGTATTAGTTAGAATTTCGTCGGCTCTCTTGTCTTGTAAGTCCGGATTATTGCCAGTTATCCTTGCCGTCTGTGACGAAAAGTGTGGACAATTCTTCATTGAAAGCCTCCGGCAGCGTGTTTTCGCGTAGCAGGAGCATGATAGTGTCGTATCCTGCCACAGTACCCAGCACACTTGAGAATTTTGCTCGGTCTATCTCGGTGGCAACTGCCGCAGCATATCCGGGTTTCGTGTGGATAACAGCCATATTGCCCGAGCGTTCACAGGAAATATAGGCATCGGCACATGCCGGCGGCACGTTATTGCGGCTTACCTCGCGCTGGTAGAGCGGATTTTCGGGCAAAACGTATCTTTGCTTCCCATTAGTATGTACTTTCGCCACATGCATTTGGGTTAGGTCCTTTGAAAGCGTGGGTTGTGACACCTCAAATCCGCGTTGCTTCAACAAACCCAGCAACATGTGCTGGGAAGAAACTTCCATGTGCGTGAGCAACATCCGTATCGTGGACTGGCGCTTGTATGAGTCGTTCATATTATATATTATATCAAGGAGTGTCTTTCTTTATGCTATGGGGTGTTCTTTTATTTCCAAGGAAAAGCTCTCTTAATGTTAAGGAGTCTTCTGTTTTACCAAGGAAAATCTGTCTTTAAAACGCAGATTTTTGTAATTATCGCGACAATACTAAAGGGATGTTCTATAAATTACGTTTTTAAGAAACTGGTCTCTATTTTATTCTGCTTGTTTTTGAAATCTTTTTGCCGTCTTTAGCTTTAATTCCTTGAACCGTAGCTCGCTACGCTCCTTCGTCATTAAAGCTAAATCCAATCAAAATCTAAACAAAAACAATGCAGCCTAATTTATAGAACATCCCTAAATGCAATCTGGGCAGTATGCTTCATTGTCGTTCCATATTTCCCAGGCAGCCAAGGCTTGTAAGTGCAGCATCTCGAGCCCGTTTTTGGTAGTGGCGCCCTGTTTTGCTCCAAATGCGAGGAATTGCGTTTCAAGTGGGTTGTAAACCAAATCGAAAAGCAGGTGTCGGGGCGTTAGTGCCGAATAGGGCAGGGAAGGTGCCGCGTCAATTTTCGGAAACATGCCGAGCGGAGTACAATTCACGACGACAGTATAATCTTGCAGCACACTTGGCGTGATTTCCTCGTAGGTAAGGATGTTTTCTCTAGCCTTACGGCTTACGTACTGTGGTGTAATTCCCAGTTTCCGCAAGCCAAAAACAACAGCCTTCGATGCACCGCCTGTTCCCAGCACCAAAGCGCGACGATGGTGCGGTTTAAGTAAAGGTTGCAGGCTTCTGGTAAATCCGATGACGTCGGTATTAAAACCTTTCAGGAACGTACCGCGACTGTTGCGCACGATTTTTATCACGTTTACGGCACCAATGCTTTTTGCCTCCGTACTGATATCGTTTAGCATCGGGATCACAGCACCTTTGTGCGGAATCGTGACATTCAGTCCCTCCAGATTATTGTGTTCCGTCACGATACGACACAGTTGTGCGGCATCGGTCTCTTCAAAGTTCGTGTAAACAGCGTCGATGTGCTCACGCTCGAATTTTTCTGCAAAGAATTGTGCAGAAAAAGAGTGACCTAACGGATAGCCAAGCAGACCAAATGCGCGTTTGCTCATAGTGGGGAATAATTGAAGTGTATCTATTTTAAGGGATGTTCTATAAATTAGGCTGCATTGTTTTTGTTTAGATTTTGATTGGATTTAGCTTTAATGACGAAGGAGCGTAGCGAGCTACGGTTCAAGGAATTAAAGCTAAAGACGGCAAAAAGATTTCAAAAACAAGCAGAATAAAATAGAGACCAGTTTCTTAAAAACGTAATTTATAGAACATCCCTTAAGAGTAATCCTTGCAAAAATTATTTATTGTGTGGAAATCTGTTGATAGTCCGACAGAAACGATTATGGCTTCCGAGCTGTATAAAGCGTGCTCAGACCAAATGTGAAACGCCTGAACGAAACGTCGGCATAGCCGCAACGTTGCAGAATTTGCTGCATCACTTCTCCTTGCGGAAACGCCTCCATTGTGGCGGGAAGGTAGGAATATGCTTTATTGTCTCGGGAGATTAACCGTCCAATCAGGGGCATATAAATATGGGAGTAGAGCCAAAATAATTGTTTCATGGGAAAAGACTTGGGAGCGGTGAGCTCTATGATGACAAGTCGGCCATCCGGACGCAATACGCGAAGCATTTCGCGCAGTCCCCGTTCTAAATCCGCAAAATTGCGCACACCATACGCCACAGTTACGGCATCGAAGGAATTATCGTCGAGGCTGAGTTGCATACAGTCCTCTTTCTGGAAACTTACGACGGCATCCAGATGTTGTTCTGCCGCTTTTTTTCGCGCTACCTGCATCATACCTTCTGAAATATCCACGCCTAAAAGTTTTTCCGGCTCAAGCATCGAAGCAGAAAGCAAGGCAAAATCGCCTGTGCCCGTAGCAACATCAAGTATGTGGCGGGGATGAAAAGCTTTCAGGGAGTTGATGGCAGCCTTGCGCCACTTGCGATCGATACCCAGGGAAAGGAAATGATTAAGTAGGTCGTAGGAATGGGAAATGTTGTCAAACATTTCTTCAACCTGCTCTCCTTTTTCGCGTTGTGCGTCGTAGGGTTTTATATGTTCCTGTTTGTAATTCATGAAGCGGGGCTCTTGTGAAATCCAGGGGAATCTTTTTGGTTTGTTTTAGAGCTTAAAATCTTATTGTCGGGAAATAGAATCTTATTTCTGGGAGGTCCTTTTTATTCAGTACCGATAATCTGAATTTTGCTGCTACCCTTAAAAATGCGAGTTGGCAAATTGCGAGGAATCTGCCAACTCGTTTTAAATGATTCTGTCAGTATTATTTGTTTTTCAGAAGGTCGCGAATTTCGGTGAGCAACTTTTCTTCTGCAGATGGCTCGGGAGCGGCAGGAGCTTCGGGAGCGGGTTCTTCTTTCTTGCGGTTAAGTTTTGCAATGCCCTTGATCATGAGGAATATGCAGAAGGCCACGATGAGGAAGTCCACGGTATTCTGCAAGAACTGACCGTAAGCAAGCACAGATCCCATTTCGCGTGCTTTTTCCAGCGAGAGTCCCATTTCTACGTTCTCTGAAAGCGGCAGATAGAGGTTGGTAAAATCTATTCCGCCCGTGAGTTTGCTGACTACCGGCATGATAACGTCATCAACCATGCTGCTGATGATTTTTCCGAACGCGCCGCCAATGATTACACCGACAGCCATGTCTAAAACATTGCCTCTCATGGCAAATTCCTTGAAATCTTTTACGAATCCCATAGTATAAAATTTTTAGAATTGATGAATATTGTTTCTTTTTTACGGGGAAAACTGAAAAATGACTTACATTTTTTTCAACTCGACTTGCAAAATCCAGCTTTTTTTGACAAAAAGTGGATAAAAGTCTGACAAAATGTAGATTATTTTGGATTTTCTTTGCGCAAAAATAAAAAGTAATTTGTAATTTTGCAACGCTATAAGGAAAAAAGTGTACATAAACTCAATTTTTTCCTGAAAAAGCGCCTTACAGCACCCCGCTTTTGCGGTGTATGAACGTGAAAAGTATAAATCTTAAATAAACATTTATTTTTTATCAACAAACATTATGATTAAAATTGGTATTAACGGTTTTGGCCGTATCGGCCGTTTCGTTTTCCGCGCTGCTCAAACACGCGACGACATTCAAGTTGTAGGTATTAACGACCTTTGCCCTGTTGATTACTTGGCATATATGCTCAAGTACGACACCATGCACGGTCAGTTTGAAGGAACGATTGAAGCTGACGTTGAAAAGAGCCAACTCATCGTTAACGGCAAAACTATCCGTGTTACAGCTGAACGTAATCCGGCTGATTTGAAGTGGAACGAGGTAGAAGCTGAATATGTAGTTGAATCTACAGGTCTTTTCCTGACACAGGAAAAAGCTCAGGCTCACCTTGACGCAGGTGCAAAGTATGTTGTAATGTCTGCTCCTTCTAAAGACGCTACTCCTATGTTTGTATGCGGCGTGAACTTCGACAAATACGAAAAAGGTACCAAGTTCGTTTCTAACGCATCTTGCACAACAAACTGTCTTGCTCCTATCGCAAAGGTTCTGCACGACAAATTCGGCATTACCGACGGTTTGATGACTACCGTTCACTCTACAACTGCTACACAGAAGACAGTTGATGGTCCTTCAATGAAGGATTGGCGCGGTGGCCGTGCAGCAAGCGGCAACATTATCCCTTCAAGCACTGGCGCTGCCAAGGCTGTAGGTAAGGTTATCCCCGAACTCAACGGCAAGCTCACAGGTATGTCTATGCGCGTTCCTACTCTTGACGTTTCTGTTGTGGACCTTACTGTAAACCTCGCTAAGCCCGCTACATATGCTGAGATTTGCGCAGCTATGAAGGAAGCTTCTGAAGGCGAACTCAAGGGTGTTCTCGGTTATACCGAAGATGCAGTCGTTTCAAGCGACTTCCTCGGCGACACACGCACATCTATTTTCGATGCAAAGGCTGGTATCGCTTTGACAGACACCTTTGTTAAGGTTGTTTCTTGGTACGACAACGAAATTGGTTACTCAAACAAGGTTCTTGACCTCATCGCTCACATGAAGAAGGTGAACGGATAATTGTTTGTTCGTATCTAAAATCCAATTACGGGCTCATCACTTTCGATGAGCCCGTTTTTCGTTATAACGGGATGACGGTATTGTGTTATTACGAGGTTTTTGAAGGTGATTTTATGGGGAATAATGGGCGATTTGGGCAATATGGGGATAATGGGCTCGGAGGTATAAAAAATTAGCTCGGAGGTATAAAAAATTAGCTCGACACTATTTAAAGGGTTGTTCTAAAAATTAGGCTGTTTTGATTTTTCAAAGATTTTTGAGTGATTTTGTTTTTAGTTTCGCAGAAGCATAGTCTTCTATGGTTCAAGGAATTAAAGACAAAAGTGCCAAAAAGAATGAAAAAGCATACAGACCAAACAAGACTTCCCTATAATTATAAACTAATTTTCAGAACAACCCTAAAATTAGCTCGGATTTAATTTTTTTTTGCTCCGAGCTAATTTCCCTTGTTTCCGGGGTAGTTTTTTGGAGTTGGGAGTTTTGTGAAGATTCCGCGAATATCTTCGGTTGTAGATGCGGGAAAAACAAAGAAGGGCACGGCCAAATCATCGGCTGCGCCCTTCTTTATTCTTAGATGCGGATGTTTTTACATATTCATACCGCCATCCACCTGGATAACCTGGCCAGTGACGTAGGAAGCCATGTCGCTGGCGAGAAAAGTGGCGACATTTGCAATGTCTTCTACCTGTCCGCCGCGGCGAAGTGGAATCTTGTTGCACCATTCCTTGCGAACTTCTTCGGGAAGTGCGGCTGTCATGGCTGTTTCGATGAAGCCCGGGGCGATAGCGTTGGCGCGAATGCCGCGACTGCCCATTTCCTGTGCCACACTCTTGGCCAAAGCGATGAGGCCTGCCTTGGAAGCTGCGTAATTGCTCTGTCCTGCGTTTCCATGTACGCCGACAACGCTGGCCATGTTGATGATAGAACCGCTACGTTGGCGCATCATGATCGGAGTGCAGGCATGAATGAAATTGAATGCCGACTTCAGATTTACTGCTATCACGGCATCCCATTGTTGCTCAGTCATGCGCATCATCAGACCGTCCTTGGTGATTCCTGCATTGTTCACAAGAATGTCGATGCTGCCGAAATCTTCTTTTACCTTCTGCACCACTTCTTCTGTCTGTGCAAAATCGGCGGCGTTCGAGGCATAACCCAGGCATTTCACGCCTTTGGCTGCTATTTCTGCTTCGGTCTGTTTGCCGTTTTCGTCAATAACGAGGTCGGTAAAGGCGATATTTGCGCCTTCTTCTGCAAATTTCAGAGCAATGGCCTTGCCAATGCCGCGTGCAGCACCGGTAATGAGTGCTGTCTTTCCTTCAAGTAATTTCATATTTGTGTAAATTTATTCTTGTTGCGAGTAAAAATTTTCTAATTGACTCTTGTACTGAACTCTGTGCTATTCCGCAACGCCCATGGCGCGGTTAATGAGTTTCATCACGAAGGGTTCTGCCTGTGCCTCGGAGATACCAGGACCAAGTCGGTCGTAAATATACGGTACCTCCAGTCCGCGCAGGGAATAGTGGAAGATATCGGCCATGAGCACCACACTGTCTATCTTGAATGTGCCGCTACGCACACCTTCCTCCATGATGCGGCGCAGTATGTCGCGCTCTTCGCGGTCGAAAGCACGGCGACTTTTCTCTACGGTCCAGATATTCCTGAAGAATTCGGCACGCAGGCTACCGTTGCGGGCAACAGTTTCTTTTATCGCGTTGAGATGGGTGTATGCCAGCATGAAGAGTTTGCGCTCCGGCGCAATATTTGCCGATGCCACCTCGTCCATTACTTCTGACAGGCCGTCCAATTCGTTTTCTATGACGGCACGATAGAGTTCCTCCTTGTTGCGGAAATAAGTGTAAAGCGTTCTGCGTCCACGTCCCGAAGCTACTGCAATATCGTTCATGGTTGTTTCTTCCATTCCCTTACGTGCAAAGAGATCGCGGGCTACTTCCACTAATTTCTGGCGTGTTTTACTTACCGACATAAGACTTCATATTTGTTTGTTTCCTGCAAAATTACACATTATTGGCTAATGTGCAATATTTTGTGCCGTTTTTTTTCAAAAATACGGAGTTTCAGTCGTTTATCCGGCCGGAATGTGATGTTTGAGGTTACTTTCTGGTGATTATCCCCGATGTGCTGATATTGATGTGCGAAGGTTTGATATCTGCCTCCGTAAGACTTCTGATAAGTTGGGCAGCCGCATGCGTTTGGTCGATGCGCGGTCCGATTCCCCGCACCTGTGTCATGGAATGTATGTGTCCGCTGACGAAAGTGCCGTCGCCCATAGTTTTAACTTCGAGCAAGGGAGCATAACCCGAGATGCCCGTGAGACTGATGCCGTAGGGCGTGCAGAAATTTCCCAGACTATAGGCAATAAGGCGGTCTTTATACATTTCTATGCAGCGCGGAATGTGCGGACCGTGCCCATAAACGATGTCAGCTCCGAGGTCTATGCACAGATGTGCGAAGGTGCGCAGATTTCCGCGGTCTTCGCCCAGAAAAGTCTCGTGTCCCATAGGCAAATGTGCCTTGTCGCGCCCTTCGGCTCCGCCATGAAAGGAAACGATGAGGATATCCACCTTTTCTGTGTCGCGCAAACGTTGGATAATGTCCTTTACGCGAACGGTATCGAGGTGGCGAATCGTATAATTGTTGTGTCCGAAAGCGCAGACGCCGATGCGATAGCCCGCACGTTCGACAACGGCATATTCCCTGCGGCCCGAAATACCCGAAAAGGCGATGCCGTTTTCCGTGAGTGCCTGTTCTGTGGAGAGAATGCCCTCCTGTCCGAAATCGTTGGCGTGATTATTCGCCATACTCAGGTAGTCGAAGCCCGCATCCGTCAGGTTTTTGACATATTTTACCGGAGTGCGGAACGCATAGCAGTACTTACCCTGTTTTTTGTCCGTCCTGCCTCCGTCGCAAAGCGTGCCTTCGAGATTTCCCAGCGCCATATCAGCCGAAAGCGTGAACTTGCTGCAATCTTTCAGGAGGTTCGCACCATCTTGTGGCGGCAGCATGATATCGGGGAAGGTAGTACCCATCATAATGTCGCCGCAAAAGGCAAATGTCAGCGTGTCTTTTCTCTGTATGGCGGAGTCGGCAGCCGATTCCTCTGGTGAAATACTATCGGGCGCGGCAGTGGCGGCATCCGACTGCGTAGCCGTGCGTGCCTGCTGCGTGCAACTCAAATAAAATATGGATATACAGCCCGCAAGCATATATATCCATTTATTTTTCCTGTTCATGTTTTAGGGTTGTTCTAAAAATTAGTTTATAAATATTGGGAAGTCCATTTAAGTCTGTATGATTTTTCAATCTTTTTGGCGCTTTTGTCTTTTATTCCTTGAACCATAGGTTACTATGCTTCTGCGAAATTAAATACAAAATCACTCAAAAATCTTCGAAAACTCAAAACAGCCTAATTTTTAGAACAACCCTTTAGGGTAAAAAGCGTAAAATATCTTTTAGGTTCTTGGGATCTTTCCAACTCCACCAGCGGTCTTCCATCAGTTCGCGGAATTCCTTCTTCATCTCCGGACGGATTTCTTTTTTCAGGTTCGTCTCGTTTGCTTGTACGATGCGCCCTTTGATGCTGAAGTAGAAAGTATCTTTCAGCGGCACACCAAGCCGTCCCTCGTTGTCGGTATTCAGTTCTACAAGGATATTCGTCGTTCCCAGGTCGATATCCGCAAACGAAAGTGTCTCGGTCTTGTGTTTTTCCTCGTCCAAGACAGTCACGCAGAGCAAGGCATTGCTTTTGCTCTCGGCCAGAACAAGTCCCATCGCTGTGTCATCCACGCGCATATACTTGGTAGTGTCGTCAAACTGCACACCGATGATATTTTTGTTGGCAGCCTGACGCACTGTCTTGTCCTTATCTATGAAAAGCAGCGAGGCATCTTTCACATAGATATTGACATCGCCCATTACGTAGCGGCCAAAAGTCTGAAGTATCTTGGCATGACGAAATTCCGGGTATATCACCGCTCTGTTGATGCGTTTCGTTTCCTGACTCTGCTGAGCTATGGCAGGAATCATCAGCAGCAGGGAAAAGAGGCAAAGCAATATTTTTCTCATAATGCGATAAAAATCATGTTTCTGTGTTGCAAAATTACGAATATCAGACAAATAAACATATTAGTTTCAGTTATTTTAACTTTTAGCACACCGCTACGCATGGAATCGTCAAGGGTTTTGTATAGTGGCGCTTCAAATTTTGTCTCTTCGCCGTGAGAAAACTTTCTCATCGCGAAGAGAAAATATTCTCAACGCGTAGAGAAAACTTTCTCATCGCGAGGAGAATCTGACGATGTGCCATATTTCTTCTGTTTGCAGCCCATGCGGAGACATGTGCCGCCATGTGCCACATCCGCTGTACACAATAACAATGAACAGCCCTATAATACTGGATAATAGAAAAAATATTAAATCATCGTGCAGCGGATTAACTTTTATTTTGTATTTTTGCAGACGTTAAAGCAAAAGATGTGAAAAAGGGCAATACTTCTTATTCGAGAGTATTTAGGTGAATAACCCTTAATACTCGCGGAAACAAGTGTGTTTTCGTGGGTTGTTTGCTATATGTGTGGCTTTTGCGTATGACTGTGACGTATCTTACGCTTGTTCGGGCCATCTTCGCATCTTTATGCCTTGACAATGTATTGTCCGCCTGACGCAATAAGAGAGCATACCTCTCTTCCTTTGTTCCGGCGTCGCATACATCTCTGCTTAACACTTTTTGCCCTACGAACAAACGTGAGAATCAAATAATAAGTATTAATCAATAAACACAAAACACACAAGAGCAATGAATTTTACCTTGTTTGTCACAGCATTGTTGACCGGTGTGGGATTTGTGGCTGTGGTAACGATATTGGCAACGCTGCTATCGCCCCGCAGTTTCAACCCTCAGAAAGAGGAGCCTTATGAATGTGGTATTCCAACCCGAGGACGCTCATGGATGCAGTTCAGAGTGGGATATTACCTCTTTGCCATTCTCTTTTTGATGTTCGACGTAGAAACGATGTTCCTGTTTCCCTGGGCCGTCGTCATGCGTAGTCTCGGACCGGCCGGACTTTTCAGTGTGCTATTCTTCCTGTTTATTTTAATTCTGGGCTTGGCATACGCCTGGAGGAAAGGAGCGTTGAAATGGCACTGATGAAAAAAGCAAAAATCAAGTCTATTCCCTACGAAGAGTTTAACGACAACGAAACATACGAGGAGTTGGTTGCTAAACTCAACGAAAACGGAGTGAATGTCGTAGTAAAAAGTCTGGATGACCTGTTCGACTGGGGAAGAAGCAACAGTCTTTGGCCATTGACCTTCGCTACCAGTTGCTGCGGCATAGAATTTATGGCAGTATGTGCTGCCCGTTATGACATAGCCCGCTTCGGTTTTGAGGTAACGCGTAACAGTCCACGCCATGCTGACGTGATTCTGGTGAGCGGTACCATAGTAAACAAAATGGCTCCCGTGCTACGTCGTCTTTACGACCAGATGGCAGATCCGAAGTACGTGATAGCCATCGGCGGCTGCAGCATTTCAGGCGGTCCCTTCCGCAAATCATATCATGTAGTTCGCGGAGTGGATGAAATCATCCCCGTAGATGTATATGTGCCCGGATGTCCGCCGCGCCCCGAGGCATTCCTTTATGGAATGATGCAACTTCAACGCATCGTGAAGGTAGAAAACTTCTTCGGTACCACCAACCGCAAGCAGAAAGACCCCTATAAGGAAGCATACAAGGAAAGAACAGAAAAAATATTAGCAACGCAGGAGGAGGCTTAACCGTTATGAATTTAGTATTTCAAACCATTGCGCCGGCCGAACTGCATCAGGAGATGCTGCGCCTGCGCCAAGAAAAGAAAATGGACTTTCTCGTTCTCCTCACCGCAGAAGATCTGGGTGAGGAAGGCTTCGGAGTAGTTTACCAACTGGAATCTACCGAAACAGGCGAGCAAGTAAACATTAAGTCCGTATGTCCTAACCGTGAGCAGCCGACACTGCCTACTGTTTCCGACATCTGGGACATTGCCCACATATACGAGCGCGAAGCCTACGACTTCTTCGGTATTATCTTTACGGGACATCCCGATATGCGCCGCATTTACCTGCGTGAAGACTGGGTGGGATTCCCTTTGCGTAAAGATGACAAGCCCGAAGAGCAGAATCCGTTGAAAATGGACAACGCTCCGTTGAGTGATGACACCACTTGCTATGAATTGCAGCCGGACGGAACGCTGACTTCGCACAAGAATACGATTTTTGAACCCGAAGACTATGTGGTAAACATGGGACCTCAGCACCCTTCTACGCACGGAGTATTGCATTTCCGCGTGGCATTGAACGGTGAACGCATCAAACGCGTGGATCCTGTGCTGGGATATATACATCGTGGTATAGAAAAGATGAATGAGAGCATGACATATCCGCAGATGCTGGCGCTGACAGACCGTATGGACTATCTGGGCGCTATGCAGAACCGACATGCACTCTGTAAAGTCATAGAAGAAGCCATGGGCGTGGAGGTAAGCGACCGTGTGAAGGTGATACGTACTATTATGGACGAACTCCAACGTATCGACTCGCACATCCTTTATTTCTCTTGCCTCTGTCAGGACCTTGGTGCCACGACAGCATTCCTTTACGGCTTCCGTGATCGCGAAAAGGTGCTTGACATCTTTGAAGAAACCTGCGGCGGACGCTTAATCCTGAACTACAATACCATTGGTGGCGTGATGGCAGATATTCATCCCAACTTCGTAAAGCGTGTGAAGGAGTTTATTCCCGTTATGCGTAAGGGACTGAAAGAATACCACGACATCTTTACAGGTAATGTCATTGCCCATAACCGTATGGAAGGCGTAGGCGTACTGAGCAAGGAGCAAGTCATCAAAATGGGTTGCACCGGCGGTACTGGCCGCGCATCAGGATGGCATAATGACTTGAGAAAACTTCGTCCGTACGACGCTTACGATCGTGTAGAGTTCAAAGAAATTACTTTTACCGAAGGTGATAGTTTTGCCCGCTACATGGTTCGTATGTTAGAGATAGAAGAAAGTCTGAAAATCATCGAACAACTCATTGATAACATACCCGAAGGAAACTATCAGGAAAAGATGAAACCCATCATCAAAGTACCTGAAGGAACATTCTACGCTGCCGTTGAAGGAAGCCGCGGACAATTCGGTGTGTTCCTCGAAAGTAAGGGCGACAAGTCACCTTATCGTGTGCACTACCGCTCTACGGGACTTCCTCTGGTATATGCTATGGATACTGCCTGCCGCGGAAATCTGATTGCCGACCTGGTGACAATTGGTGGTACGTTTGACTACGTTGTTCCCGATATAGACAGATAAAACAAAAGAATATTCAAGAGTTACATACTCCTTATATATATTATATAGGAGTGATGAGAAACTCTTAAAGTAATAACAAAAAGTATGTTTGACTTCAGTGTAATATCTCAATGGCTGCACACGCTGCTCCTGTCGTTTCTGCCTGAATGGGCCACGATATTGGTGGAAAGTGTCATTGTAGCCTTAGTCATCATCACGCTTTATGCCGTTTTTGCTATCGTCTTGATTTACATGGAGCGCAAAATCTGCGGATTCTTCCAATGTCGCCTCGGACCGAACCGAGTTGGTAAATGGGGACTCCTACAGGTTTTTGCCGATGTGTTCAAAATGTTGCAGAAAGAAATCATCAAAATGCGTCAGACCGACCGCTTTCTGCACGATTTGGCGCCCTTCTTTGTGGTAACGGCCTCGATGGTGACATTTGCTTGCTTGCCTTGGAACAAAGGTGGGCACATGATAGATTTTAATATCGGTATATTCTTTATCCTTGCCGTGTCAAGTGTGAGTGTTGTCGGTATTCTGTTGGCAGGATGGGGTAGTAACAGTAAATATCCCATTATCGGCGCTATGCGTAGCGGTGCACAGATTATCAGTTACGAACTCTCCATCGGTTTAACCATGCTCACCGTGATTTGCCTGACAGGAACGATGCAGATTTCCGAAATAGTGCAGCAGCAGTCCGAACTCGGTTGGAATATCTTCCGCGGCCATCTGCCTATGGTCATTGCTTTTATCATTTACCTGATTGCAGGAAATGCAGAGTGCAACCGCGGTCCGTTTGACTTGCCGGAAGCCGAAAGTGAATTGACGGCAGGTTATCATACAGAGTATTCCGGTATGCATTTCGGCTATTTCTATTTGGCAGAATACCTGAACCTATTTATTTCAGCCGGTATCGCTACGACTGTCTTCCTTGGCGGTTGGGCTCCCTTGCATATATCAGGTTTGGATGGCTTCAATGGTGTGATGGATGCCGTACCTGGTATCGTTTGGTTCTTAGGTAAGACATTCTTTGTGGTATTCCTTCTCATGTGGGAACGCTGGACTTTGCCGCGTCTGAGGATTGACAATATCCTTACCCTTGAATGGAAATACCTGATGCCGATCAGTATGCTCAATCTCGTTTTAATGGCTCTTTTGGTAGCCTATGGACTTTATTTCTAAGTAACTTTTATTTAATTCTGACACATAATTAAGAAATATAACTATGTATAAAGATAAAAATTATTTTGAAGGCCTCTTTTGTGGCGTGAAGTCCATTTGCATCGGTTTGAAAACAACCATGCGTGAGTTCTTTACCAAAAAGATTACCGAGCAATATCCCGAAAACCGCAAAGAACTGAAAATGTTCGACCGTTTCCGTGGTTCGCTCGTCATGCCTCATAACGAAAAGAACGAACATAAGTGTGTTGCCTGCGGTATATGTCAAATGCAGTGCCCGAATGATACCATTAACGTCGTAAGCGAAATGGTGGAAGTCGATGGAAAAAAGAAAAAGCAGTTGGTACGTTATGAATATAACCTCGGATCGTGCATGTTCTGTATGCTCTGTGTTACTGCCTGCCCTCACAAAGCCATTACATTTGATCAAAGTTTCGAGAATGCCGTTTTCGATCGCAGTAAACTCATCAAAGTATTGAACAAGCCAGGAAGCAAAGTAGAAGAAAAGCCGGTAGTGAAAAAAACTGCGCCAGCTCCTGCTGCTAAACCTGCGGAAACTCCTGCTGAGGCTCCGAAACCCGAGGCTGTTGCCCCTAAAACGGCAGAAGAGCAGCCAAGAATTGAAGCTGTCGCTGCTAAAACAGAAGTTGAGCAGCCGAAGCCTGAGGCTGTTGCTGCTCCAAAGGAAGAAACAACCAAGGTAGAGCAACCTGAAACGGAAAAAGCTGCAGAATAATACCTGGCAACTCTGAATACAATAGATATTTATAATTTTCAACGTCTATTATACTAAAAACAGAAATGGATTCATTTAATATAATGTTCATCGTTTTGGCTGTAATCATAGCTTCTTGCTCGGTTCTGACAGTTGTCAGCCGCAGCATCATGCGTTCAGCCACATATCTGTTCTTTACCCTTCTGGGTACGGCAGGTTTGTATTTTTTGATGGGCTATACGTTCCTTGGAGCCGTTCAAGTGATGGTTTATGCCGGAGGTATCATCGTTCTGTACGTATTTGCAATCCTATTAACCCGTGGAACGCAAGACAAACTGAGCGAGAATACCAAGAACAAGATAGTAATGAGCGCTTTGCTCTCACTTGTCGGATTGGGCATCTTCGTTTACATCATTTTGAAGCAGAACTTCATGGAATTATTGTCGCAGCCCGGCAATTTAGCCCTTACCGCTCCAGACGAAAGTGTCATGACTATGTCGCAGATAGGTCAGAATATGCTTTCATCTGCCGAAGGCGGATATATTTTGCCCTTCGAGGCTGTCAGTGTGTTGTTATTGGCCTGCATAGTGGGCAGTTTATTAATTGCGCGTAAGCGATAATAAAGGAAAGGAGATACATAAAATGATACAAATGGAATATTTCCTCATCTTGTCCGCCATTATGATGTTTGCCGGCATATTTGGTTTCCTGACACGCCGCAGTACTCTGGCAATCCTGCTTTCTATTGAATTGATGCTCAATGCTACCGATATCAACTTCGCAGTATTCAATCGATTCATGTGGAATGCTTCGGGCGCTCACGAAGGCTATTTCTTCTCGCTCTTCTCTATTGCAATTTCTGCAGCAGAAAGTGCTATAGCCATTGCTATTATGATTAATATCTACCGTCATCTCAAGGATATTTCTATTGACAAACTTCAGAAAATGAAGTGGTAGTGTAAAACCCTCTAATGCAATCTAATTTTATAACAATGGATTTTCAATATACCTTACTGATATTGTTATTGCCTTTCCTCTCATTCCTCGTTTTAGGGATTTGCGGAAAATGGCTGAGCCATAAAGTGGCCGGTCTCATTGGCACATTTACGCTCGGTGCGGTAGCTGTAATGTCTTACTACACGGCATTTGTTTATTTCACCGCAGATCGTTTGGCCGATGGCACGTTTGCCACATTTGTTCCTTACAATTTTGAATGGCTCCCGTTCTACATTGGAAACCTCCACTTTGATATGGGTATTATGCTCGATCCGATTACGGTTATGATGCTCATAGTTATTTCTACTGTTTCGCTAATGGTGCATATCTACTCATTTGGATATATGCACGGCGAACGCGGTTTCCAGCGCTATTATGCTTTTCTGAGTTTGTTCACGATGTCCATGCTTGGCTTGGTTGTAGCAACAAATATCTTCCAGATGTATATGTTCTGGGAGCTCGTAGGTGTTTGTTCCTACCTTCTTATCGGTTTTTACTATACCACGGCTCCGGCAGTATCGGCATCAAAGAAAGCGTTTATCGTCACTCGTTTTGCAGACCTCGGATTCCTTGTAGGTATTCTGGTGTTTGGTTATTACACAGGTTCGTTTAGTTTTGACTTTACTGAGAGCGCAACATACGCAGTTGGCGCACTTCATGGCGTAGCTCCCGACTGTGCTAAGGCTGTTGCGGCAGGCGGATTCATTCTTCCTACGGCATTATTCCTTATGTTCCTTGGCGGTGCCGGTAAGAGTGCGATGTTCCCATTGCATATCTGGCTTCCAGATGCTATGGAAGGCCCAACGCCAGTCAGTGCCTTGATTCACGCTGCTACTATGGTTGTAGCAGGTGTTTTCCAGGTGGCACGTATGTTTCCCTTGTGGATACAGTATGCTCCCGAGACCTTGCATTACGTTGCTTGGATAGGAGCGTTCACTGCCTTCTATGCTGCTGCTGTTGCCTGTGCACAAAGTGATATTAAGCGTGTACTCGCTTTCTCTACTATTTCGCAAATTGCGTTTATGATGGTGGCATTAGGCGTTTGCATCCCCGGACACGAAGCTACGATAGACAATCATGGTAGTCTTGGCTACATGGCATCTATGTACCATCTCTTTACGCACGCTATGTTCAAGGCAACGCTGTTCCTTTGCGCAGGATGTATCATTCATGCCGTCCACAGCAACGAAATGTCGGCAATGGGTGGAATGCGCAAGTATATGCCGGTCACCAACTGGACATTCCTGATTGCTACTTTGGCTATTTCAGGTATTCCTCCGTTCTCAGGTTTCTTTAGTAAGGACGAAATTCTTGCTGCCTCCTTTAATTACAGTCCTATAATGGGATGGATTATGACGGGCATCGCAGCAATGACGGCATTTTATATGTTCCGTGTTTATTTCGGTATCTTCTGGGGTACAGAAAACAAGGAGTATCATGAAGAACTGCGCCACCATGGACATTTTGGTGAGGCTCCGTTGGTAATGACTGCCCCATTGGTATTCTTAACCCTCTTTACAGTGTTTATGGGTTGGACACTTCCTGGTGGTTTCGGTGCATACGTAAGTGCTACCGGCACGGAATATACCATTCACCTTGATCCGCAGATTGCTATCACCAGCGTAGTCATCGCTCTCGTCAGCATAGGACTTGCTACCTATATATATAAAGGAAGCAGTCAGCCGGTTGCAGAACGTATGAAGGCTACATTCCCCAATTTGCACCAGTGGGCATATCATCGCTTCTACATTGACGAAGTTTACCAGTTTGTAACGCATCGTATCATCTTTGCATATATCAGTCGCCCCATAGCATGGTTCGACCGCCACATAGTAGATGGTACGCTCAACGGCCTTGCAGATGGTGCCCACTACATTGGCGAGAAGATACGCCCATTGCAGAGCGGTCGTGTTCAGCAATATGCCTACGTGTTCTTCTTGGGTATCGTTATCTTGTTCTTCATTTTGCTTATATAAGAATTTGAGGATTTTGATAGATTAGAATAATATTTTTAGATAATCCTTTAAGATAGTATCATACATATATGAATTTCTTATCAATATTCGTAATTATTCCCTTGGTCATGCTTTTGGCCTTGTGGTTAGTTAAGGGGCAAAATGGGATACGTGCGGTCATGACGGTCGGAAGTACGGCCTTATTAGGCATGTCTATCTATCTGACAGTCCAGTTCCTTTTGGATCGTGCCGCAGGTGCCGATGCAGAAATGCTATATACTGCATCGTTTGTCTGGTTTGAACCTCTGCATATATACTATTCTGTTGGCGTTGATGGCATATCTGTCGCAATGCTGTTGCTTTCCGGCATCATTGTCTTTACGGGAACATTTGTTTCCTGGGACATGTGCAAGGAATACTTCCTGTGGTTCACGCTTTTGAGCCTGGGAGTTTTCGGCTTCTTCATTTCCATTGACATGTTTGCCATGTTTATGTTCTACGAGGTGGCCTTGATTCCTATGTATCTCCTCATTGGTGTCTGGGGCACGGGCAAGAAAGAATATTCTGCCATGAAACTCACATTGATGCTCATGGGTGGTTCAGCATTCCTCATGTGTGGCATTTTCGGCATCTTCTTTGGTGCTGGCGGTCAGACGATGAATATCACGGAAATCGCACATCAGATCAACGGAGCCCATGCTATTGATTTGGGACAGCAATATATCTGGTTCCCTATGACGTTTATCGGCTTCGGAGTGCTGGGTGCTTTGTTCCCATTCCATACTTGGTCTCCCGATGGTCACGCTTCTGCGCCCACAGCTGTGTCAATGCTTCACGCAGGTGTGCTCATGAAACTCGGAGGCTACGGCTGTTTCCGCATAGCTATGTACTTGATGCCACAGGCTGCCAATGATTTGGCTTGGATCTTCCTTATACTCACGGGTATCTCGGTTGTCTATGGTGCATTCTCGGCATGTGTACAGACCGATATGAAGTATATCAATGCATATTCCAGCGTATCTCACTGCGGTCTCGTGCTTTTTGCATTGTTAATGCTGAATCAGACGGCTGCAACCGGTGCTGTGATTCAGATGCTCAGCCATGGTTTGATGACAGCCCTGTTCTTTGCGTTGATAGGTATGATTTATGGAAGAACGCATACGCGTGACATTCGCGAACTCAACGGTTTAATGCGCATTATGCCTTTCCTTGCCGTTTGTTATGTGATAGCCGGTCTCGGAAACCTCGGACTTCCCGGTCTTAGCGGCTTCGTTGCCGAAATGACGATCTTCGTTGGTTCATTCCAGCACGCCGATACCTTCCACCGCTTCCTCACTATCTTGGCTTGCTCCAGCATTGTTACAACGGCTGTCTATATTCTCCGCATGGTGGGTAAGATCCTTTTCGGAACATGTACAGACGAGCATCATTTGCAGCTGACAGATGCCAAGCCTATTGAGCGTTTCCCCGTTATCGTCCTGATTTGCTGCATCGCAGCTATCGGTCTTGCTCCGTTCTTTGTGAGCAATCTGGTAACAGGTGGCGTAACTCCTATTGTTCAACATATTTTGGCTGTGGCCGGATAAATATACGTAAAACGATATGAATTTAGATTATTCTCAATTTCTGGTTATGCGTGAGGAGCTATCCTTGCTTGCAGTCATTCTCATACTTTTTGTTGCCGACCTCTTATTCTGTCCCGACAAAAAGAGTGGTAAGGGCATTTATAACTCCCCACTTCCTGTCATCCTGCTCTCTGTGATGACATTGTGCAATTTAATTCCCTGTTGTGGCGCCACCGATGCCGAGGCTTTCGGAGGTATGTATCAATATACCCCGATGATGACGATTGTCAAGTCGGTACTCAACGTCGGTACGCTCATCGTTTTCCTGATGGCAAACAAATGGCTCTCGCGTCCCGAGAACCTTGTCAAACAGGGCGAGTTCTATATGGTTACCTTGTTCACATTGTTGGGTATGTACCTGATGATTTCAAGTGGTCACTTCCTGATGTTCTTTATCGGGTTGGAACTGGCCAGCATCCCCATGTGTGCGCTTGTGGCCTTCGATAAATACCGTTATGAAAGTGCAGAAGCTGCTGCCAAATACATCCTTTTGGCACTTTTCTCCAGCGCATTGCTTCTTTATGGCCTGTCGTTCATCTACGGTGCCAGCGGAACGCTCTATTTCAAGGATATGTTCAGTCAGTTGCCCGGCGACAGTCTGCTCACACTCGTCGGTATGGTACTGTTTATCTCAGGTATGGGTTTCAAGATATCCCTTGTTCCCTTCCACCTCTGGACAGCCGATACCTACGAAGGAGCTCCTACTGTTGTCACCGCATATCTCAGTGTCATATCCAAGGGTGCTGCAGCTTTCGTAATGCTTATCGTGCTCGGAAAGGTATTCGATACGGCTGCCCTCGTCAATGAATGGCGCATCCTCCTGTTCTGGATTATTGTTGCCAGCATTACGTTGGCCAACCTCTTTGCCATCCGTCAGACAAACCTCAAGCGTTTCATGGCGTTCTCGGCTATCTCGCAGGCAGGCTATCTTGTTTTGGCTATTATGCCGGCATCGGCTCAGGGTATGACATCTCTGGTTTATTACCTCCTGGTGTATCTTGTAGCCAACTTCGGCGTTTTTGCCGTTATCAACGTTGTTGAGCAGAATAGCGGCAAACTCGGCATTTCCGACTACAATGGTCTTTACGAAACCAATCCTAAATTGGCTTTCCTCATGACTCTCAGCCTGTTCTCCTTGGCCGGTATTCCACCGTTCGCAGGTTTCTTCAGTAAGTTCTTCGTGTTTATGGCCGCATTCCAAGAAGCCAAACTTCTGGTCTTCATTGCGTTGGTAAACACCATCGTATCACTCTACTACTACCTGCTTATTGTCAAGGCCATGTATATCAGCAAGAACGACACGCCCATAGCATCTTTCCGTAGCGACAACTACAGTCGTGCTGCGCTCCTGCTGTGCACCGCCGGCGTAGTATTGCTCGGTATCGTGGGAAGCGTTTATACTTACATCGACGGTTTTAGTTATATCCCCAGCCTATAGGATATTCCAGACGTGATAAAAAAGGCATCGGTGTTGGCATCGGTGCCTTTTTTGCGTGTATAATAGTGGTTTTCCTCTTGTATTATCATTCTCTTCGCCGTGAGAAAATTTTCTCATCGCGAAGAGAATGTTTTCTCATGGCGATGAGAAAGTTTTCTCAACGCGAGGAGAATCTTTTTTTGCGCAGATGGTCTGGAGTTTCTGCGTGCTCTTCGGTTTTGCTGTGGGTGCAACAGTGTGTAGTATGGTGGTTTTGGGATGGGTTTATGCTTTTTCTGCGTGTCTCTGCCAAAAAACGGGGAGATTATTTCGTCTATTATGAAATTGTTTGTAATTTTGCCACGATAAGCACTTGCTATAGGTTTTTATCGGCAAGGAAACCTTTGAAATCTAATTCTAATCAATAATTATATACTTTATGAAAATCAAGAATCTTCTGATTTTGGCTTTTGTCTCCCTGTTTGCAGCCACTGGTTCGCTTCAGGCACAATCGCTGTCGCCATCTACTAAATGGCATTGGGAAAAAGGTACAATTGTCATCGACACACCAGCTCGTGCTGCCGGCCAGAAATCTGTTCTCGGCCTCACGGCGGATAAACTCCCCGTCGTACGCGTAGCTTTCGTGGGCTTGGGTATGCGTGGCCCTGGTGCCGTAGAGCGTTTCACCCATATCCCCGGTGTTGAAATCAAGGCATTGTGCGATTTCGAGGCACCGCGTGCCGAAGCCTTGCAGCAAACTTTGCGTAAGGCCGGTCTGCCGCCTGCTGACGTCTATAGTGGCGCTCTGGGCTACGAGGAACTTTGCAAACGCCCTGACATCGACCTCGTTTATGTCGCAACCGATTGGGATCACCACTTCCCAGTTGCAAAATGTGCGCTCCTCAATGGTAAGCACACGGCTATCGAAGTTCCTTCTGCCATGAATCTGGAACAGTGCTGGGAACTCATCAACCTTTCTGAGCAGACACGCAAGCATTGTATGATACTTGAAAACTGCTGCTACGACTGGTACGAAATGAATACGCTCAATATGGCTCAGCATGGCGTATTTGGCGAAGTGCTCCGCGCAGAAGGTGCATATATCCACAACCTTGACGATTTTTGGGACTTCTATTGGAAAAATCCTGACGGCAGCGATCCCGACAAACTCGGATGGCGCATGAAGTATAACATGGAAAACCGCGGCGACGTCTATGCTACCCACGGTTTAGGCCCCGTTGCCCAGGCTCTTGACATACATCGCGGCGACCGCTTCACCACGCTTGTTGCAATGGACACCAAAAGCGCTCACGGAAAGGAATATGTGGAGAAAAAGACAGGCAAGCCTTGCAAGGAATACCGCAATGGCGACCAGACTACCACACTTATGCGCACACAGAACGGCAAGGTTGTAGAAATCCAGCACAATGTGATGAATCCGCAGCCATATAACCGTCTGTATAAGCTCACCGGTACTCGCGGTTACGCCACTAAATATCCCGAAGAGCACTATGCCGTTGATGCTGCCCAGCTTAAAGCTACAGGTCACGCACCAAAGGTGGATAACCTCAGCTCTCACGGATTTATGCCCGCAGCCGAACACCAGGCTCTCGTACAGCGCTATCAGCACCCCATACTTAAAAAATATGGAGAGATGGCTAAAGAAGTAGGAGGCCACGGCGGTATGGATTTCATCATGGATGCTCGTCTGGTTTACTGCCTTCAGAATGGTTTGCCCCTCGATATGGACGTTTACGACCTGGCTGAATGGTGCTGCCTCGCCGAACTCGGCACACTCTCCATGGATAACAACTGCGCAAGCGTAGCCTTCCCCGACTTTACTCGTGGCGAATGGAACAAGGTGAAGGGCTATCGTCACGCTTTTGCCTCTCCCGAGGAAGAAGCTAAGACCGAAGCTGCAGCACGTCAGTTCACAGAGGAATTAAAGGCCAAGACCGAAAAAGATAAAGCTTGGGAAAAATACGACAAGGCTAAGGAAAAAGCCGCTAAAGCCGCTCAGAAAGCTGCTGCCAAGGCTGCAAAAAAAGCTGGTAAGGCTAAGAAATAAACTTTGTCCGGAATAGTCGGAAGTATCTGGGCATCCTGCCTTTTTGCTTTCAGGCTATCATAAAAAGGCGTCGAGTAAACATTTGTTTGCCCGACGCCTTTATTTTGTTTGTCCGTGCAGTCTTGTTTATTTGCTGGCAGTCCGTTTTATTTATTCGCGTAGCCTCGTATTATTGACGGCAATATGCCTCGTTTGTCCGAGTATTCTTGTTTAAGGGTAGTTCTAAAAATTAGGTTTTAAAATTTTGTGAAGCTTTTTTTTTGTCTGTATGCTTTTTCAATCTTTTTGGCGCCATTGTCTTTAATACCTTGAACCATAGCTCGCTATGCTTCTGCGGCATTAAAAACAAAATCACTCAAAAATCTTTGAAAAATCAAAACAGCCTAATTTTTAGAACAACCCTTAATTGTCGGCCTCCGTTTCGTTTGCCCAAGTAAACTCATTTTATTGCCAGCAATATGAATTTTTACATCAGCACAGCCAAGGAAAGACACAGACCGAAAATCAGGATGTTGCGCGAAGTCTGTCCCAAGATGCGGTTTAATTCATGCCCGTGGTTGATTTCCACCATTTTATGCCAGGTCTGGAAATGAAAGAGTGCGTAGATGAGCATAAAGGCTGTGGCATATTTCGGGAAAGTGACGACAACGGCCAGAATGACGGCTGCCAATCCTACAAAAAGGTAGTACCATCGTCCGAAAGGTTCGCCCAAAACGGCAATAAGTGTGCGTTTGCCGCTCATACGGTCGGTATCGCGGTCGCGATAGTTGTTCAAAACCAAAAGGGCGTCGATGCACATTCCGCAGGCTGCGCCACACCACCACACTTCGGGCTTTAATTCTCCGGCTTGCACGAGGTATGTGCCACAGACGGGGACGAAGCCGAAAAATACCCATACCAACAGGTCGCCCAGTCCGATATAACTGAGCATAGTGGTGTAGAGGAATGAAAAGACGATGCACATGGCGCCGATACATAGGAGGGTGAGCAGCAGACCTGTGCCAAACCATTCGATGACGTAGAGCAACATGAGCATACCTATGACTGCTGCCACAAGGAGTGTGACGAAAATGCCGCATTTCATGGCTTTTGGCGAAATCCATCCCTGAGCGCAGGCGCGTTGCGGGCCTAAACGGTCTTCGCCGTCGGTTCCTTTCAGAAAGTCGAAGAGGTCGTTGATGAGGTTGGCGGCAATCTGCATCACAGCGGCAAACAAGATGCAGAGAAGTGCCGTCTGCCATCTTAGGGTGTGGGCTTCGCATGCCATAGCTGTGGCTACTACTACGGGAACGAGGGCTGCCGACAAAGTCTTGGGGCGCGAGGCCAAAATCCAGGCGCGCAGGGAATTTTTCCGTACGTTCAAACTGTTGTTTTCTGCCATATATTTTCTGCAATGTGTGTATTAGCGATGCAAAGTTAATACATCTGTTTGTTATGCCTTGATAATTATGCCTTGATTTAGCAGGAATCTTTAGAAAAAGTGTATTTTTGAGCGTTGTTCTAAGGAGAAAAAGCAAAGCATACGGGGAAAATAAAATTTCCCGTTACAGAAGCTGTTTTTTAGAACAACCTTTAATAAATCACTTACTTTTTCTAACCTTTTTAATTCCTTAAAACTATGATGGCTACCAACAATTCATCGGTTTGCTTCGATTTCGTTACCAAATGCTGGCTTGAAGAGAAGCGTATGTGTGTGAAACGCTCTACTTGGGCGGTCTATTTTCTGATTGTCGAGAAGCATCTGAATCCGGCCTTCGGACGATGCGAGAGTTTGAGCGAGAAAAGTGTGCAGAAGTATGTTTACGACAAACTTCTTTCGGGCCTTTCGGTGAAAAGTGTGCAGGACACGATCATGGTCTTGCGGATGATCATACGCTTTGCGGAGCGTTATCACGGTTGGCCGCACCACGATTTGACTATCCACTATCCCCGTCAGAATAGCAAAGGGTTGCTCAAGGTTTTCAGCCTGGAACAATACAGAACCCTCCTGAATCATGTGAAAGAGCACTTCAGTTTCAAGAACCTGGGCGTACTCATCTGCATGAGCACCGGACTGCGCATCGGCGAAGTCTGCGGATTGAAATGGAGTGACATAGATCTTGATAATTCCGTCATCACAGTCAATCGCACCATCGAACGTATTTATGTTTTCAACGGAGACAGGCGCGCTACGATGCTGATTGAGAGCACACCGAAGACGGAAAGTTCGCATCGCGAGATACCTATCAGCAATTTCCTTGTGCAAATCCTGCGTTCATACGGCAAGAAGTGTTGCGACTCCCACTTTGTGATAACAAACCGAAGCGTTCCCACCGAGCCGCGCGTATATCGCAACTACTATCACCGACTTTTGCGCGAATTACACCTGCCTATGCTCACATTTCATGGCCTGCGCCATTCGTTTGCTACGCGCTGCATAGAATCGGGCTGCGACTACAAAACCGTTAGTGTCATTCTGGGCCATGCAGATATCGCGACAACGCTCAATCTCTACGTGCATCCCAATAATGAGCAGAAGAAAAGATGTATTAACAAGGTATTCCGCGCCCTTACATAGCTAACGTCGGAATAATAGTCCGCACCTCGGAAAACGCTCTGGGAAATAAGTCCGAGCTAATTCTTTTTATCTCCCAAGAAGTTTTAGGAAGCGGAAAATCGCCCATTGCTATACGTCCTTTATTCATCGGTTTTTTCGGGGCATTGGGAGGTGCGGATTTATACCTCCAGAAAAACGGGCAAATAGCTCCGAGCTAAATTTTTTTTGCTCGGAGCTATTTTGAAAAAGTGTCGAGCTAAATTTTTTTATCTCCGAGCAAAAAAATGATATCTCCGAACTGTTCGATTTTATATTCCCCCCAAATACCCCAAATCGCCCATTAACCCCATTTTCCCCATAGAATCCAAATGCAATCAGGGAGGCAAATCGCATGATCTGCCTCCCTGAAATAGAATAGTGTGTATGTTTCTTAGAACATCTTGTCAGGATAAACGCCATCGGCGTGCAGTTTCTCGAATTTGGCCACAACCTCGGGACGATCCTCGGGATATGTCACGCCAAACCACTTAGATGTGGTGTCAAGTACCTCGCAAGTTGCAACACCGTCCTTGATGAGTTTATCAACCATGAGAGGAATGAAGAATTCGCTCTTCAGGTTTTCCATATTCTTCGGATCGCTCAAGAAAGACTTGAAGAACTCCTTGGAATGTGCAAAGTAATCGGGAGTGAAGCCCCAGAAATTCATCGAAACAGGCGTTGTGTCAGGAATACTTACCCATGTCTCGTTGTCGTCGTCGAGGTATTTCACCACACCGTCGAAGCGCTGGATCTTAGTGCGCTCTACCACGCTAGTAAGCAGGTGGTGTTCGTCGTTTTCGCAGATACCGCGGCTCACAGTTCCGCTTTCAGAAAGCGTATTGTCCACGCGGAAACCTACCATAGCGTACTTACCTTTGCTTCCCTCGGGGAGTTCGCTCAGGAACTTGCCCATAACGCGGAAGGCATCCCTGTCATAAAAGTCGTCGCAGTTGATAACTGCAAAAGGTTCCTTGATAACATCTGCTGCCATCATCACAGCGTGATTTGTTCCCCAGGGTTTCGTACGTCCCTCGGGGCAAGTGAATCCTTCGGGCAGGGCATCAAGCGATTGGAACACTACTTCGCATGGGATGTGGCCTTCATATTTTGAAAGCACCACCTTGCGGAAGTCTTCCTCGAAGTCCTTGCGGATAACAAAGACCAATTTGCCAAAACCTGCGTTGATAGCATCGTAGATGCTGTAGTCCATGATAGTTTCGCCGTGAGGACCGAGTTTGTCAAGCTGCTTCAAGCCACCGTAACGGCTTCCCATACCGGCAGCGAGCAAGTAAAGAGTTGGTTTCATGTGTAAAAAAATTGTTTTATGATGATTTAAGGAATTACACCAAGTGTATTGTACGAATTGTCTGCCCAAAATTACAAAAAAAACCTAAAATCACAAGTCTTTGCCCCGCTAAAAATAGATTTTAGGCATATAAGTGCATTTTTTGCACGTTTTTTTCGTAATTTCGCGGCAATAATGGCAGAAAGGCACCTGTTTGTCCTCTGTAAAACGAAAGAATTATCAGAAACACTCAGACTATGGGAAGAAAAATACAATTCAGTCTCGTTTATCGGGACATGTTTCAGAGTTATGGCAAGTTCCAGCCACGAAAAGACCAGTTGGAACGTATCGCTCCCGTCATTGTAAAAATGGGATGCTTTGCACGCGTAGAAACTAACGGAGGCGCTTTTGAACAAGTAAACCTCCTCTACGGCGAAAACCCCAATCAGGCCGTGCGTGCCGTCACTAAAATATATCACGAAGCAGGCATCAAGACACACATGCTTGATCGCGGACTGAATGCCTTGCGCATGTTTCCGTGCTCGGCCGATCTCCGTAAATTGCAGTACAAAGTAAAACACGCGCAAGGAGTAGATATCCCGCGCATCTTCTGTGGACTGAACGATGTGCGCAATATCATCCCTTCTATCAAGTGGGCTCTCGAAGCAGGCATGACTCCGCAGGCAACGCTCTGCATTACCAATTCGCCTATCCACACAGCCGAATACTATAGCGCCATAGCCGACCAACTAATTGCGGCCGGTGCTCCGGAAATTTGCCTGAAAGATATGGCAGGTATCGGACAACCCGCGCTACTCGGTAAGCTTTGCGGACTCATCAAGAAAAATCACCCCGATGTTATCGTGGAATATCACGGACATAGCGGTCCCGGATTGCAAATGGCAAGCATACTCGAACTTGCCAAGAACGGAGTGGATATTATCGACACGGCAATGGAACCGCTCTCATGGGGAAAAGGACATGCCGACATCATATCTGTTCAGAGCATGCTGAAAGCCTATGGTTTCGACGTGCCCGAAATAAATATGCAGGCATATATGGAAGCCCGCAAGCTGACTCAGGAATTCTTAGACGACTTCCTCGGCTATTTTGTCAATCCTAATAATCATTTGGAGTCATCTTTACTTCTCGGATGCGGACTTCCTGGCGGAATGATGGGCAGTATGATGGCAGATTTGAAGGGAGCAATGGGCGCAATCAACATGAATCGTGAAAGAAAAGGCGAGGAAGCTCTCAGCGAAGACGAACTACTCATCCGTCTCTTCGACGAAGTGGGATATGTCTGGCCGCGCGTGGGATATCCCCCACTCGTAACGCCGTTTAGCCAGTACGTAAAAAATATTGCCTTGATGAATTTGCTCTGCGAGTCCATGGATAAACCGCGTTTCTCCATGATGGACGACAATATGTGGGGCATGATTCTCGGTAAGAGCGGAAAACTTCCTGGCGAAGTGGCACCCGAAATTATTGCCCTGGCAAAAGAAAAAGGTTTTGCCTTCTATACCGACGATCCGCAGGCACTTTATCCAGATAACCTCGATAAATTCCGCAAAGAAATGGAGGAAAATGGATGGGATCTCGGACCTGACGATGAAGAGCTCTACGAATTTGCGATGCACGAACGTCAATACCGCGATTATAAGAGCGGTGAAGCAAAAAAACGCTTCCTTGCCGATTTGCAGGCCGCCAAAGACAAAGCAATGGGCGACACTGGTTTGAGTTTAGAGGAAGCTACTGCTTTCAAACACGCCAAAGCCGATGCATTAGTGGCAACTGAAAATGGAATAGTACTGTATGAAATCGGTGGAGACGGCGAGGCAGTGAAAGCTATCGAGCCGTATATCGGACAAAGCTTCGAGGAAGGACAACGTTTCTGCTACATCGAAAATAATTTCGGGCAGATCATCGAAATTCCTGCCGCTCTCGGCGGTCAGTTGGTCGAGATAGTTGCAAAACAAGGCGCACACGTCAGCAAAGGTGACGTACTTGCCTACATCCAGCGCCCGGAAAATTAAGATTGCCCTCCTTATATATATTATTAGGAGTGGGATAAATAGATTTCCCTTCCGTAAATAAAATTATAGGAGTGGGATAAAGGCATATTTCTCCCGAATATATATATATAATAGGAGTAGGATAACCAGAAAATCCTTCCTAATATATAATTAAAGGAGTTAGGAAAACCGAAAATCCTTCCTTATATATTATAGGAGTAAGGATAAAAGAAGTTTCATCCTCGAAAATAGAATATAGTTGCGTCATTACGACGAAATGCTCTGTAAAACACTGCACTCTGACGGAGTTGCAGTGTTTTTTTGTGGACTAAATACGGGTTATGGTGCGCGTAAAAATATGTGGCGCTGACATTTTGCTCGTTGTATTCCCGATTTTGCAAACATGATGATGCAAAAATGATAAAAGTTGTTACAAAAAGATGACAAAGTGGCGCTAAAACAATAATTATTATTAAAAACGAACAAAACATAGCGCGTGTTCAAAAAAAATAACTAATTTTGCACGACGAATAATCAAGCGAAATAATAGAAAAATAACATAAAGAAAAAAACAGACATGATGAAGAAATTTTTATTCAGTTTTGTCGCCTTATTCCTGTTCCTATCAAGTGGAATGAACAAGGCAATGGCTCAGACGTCGTTTGAAAATCTTGATCCCAAGTTGCAAGCTCTTGCACAGACTGTTGTTGATAACAATCTCACGGATATCGACAAGGCAAACAAGGCGTTTGAGAATATTCTGAAGAAGGCAAAGAAAACTTCCGACCAGCTTACTCTGGCCAAATACTTCCTTGACAACGAAATCTACCCTTGCGCCAATCAGTGCGCTGAGATGGCTTACAAAAACGACCCAGAAAATGTGGATGTCCTGATGCTTCAGGGAGAAATCTACATGTTTGGTCGCAGTTATGGTAAGGCCGGTCAGAAATTCGACCAGATTCTCGAAAAAGATCCCAACAATATCTACGCTTTGCGCAACAGTGCGCGTGTGTATAAGCGCATCAATCCGCACGCAGCTATGGATTATCTGAAGAGAATTAAGGAAATCGAACCCAATAATTTCGAGGCAGATAAGAATATGGGTGACATCGCTTACGAATTGAGCGAATATACCAATGCAGTTGCCTACTATGATTCTTATTACAAGAATGTACCTAAAACTGCCGACGAAATAGACTTGCGTTCTTGCGAGAACTATCTGCAGTCTCTCTATGCTGTGGCTGCTGCAGACGGTTCTAAGTCTGACGAGTATGCTGCAAAGATGGTTGAGGTCGTAGAAACCGTTCAGCCCTTCGAGACTGACAACCTCGTGTTCAAACGTATGCGTTTCTTTGCTAACATGGCGCAATATAATTCCGTACCTACTTCTAGTGCGCTCAAGACTGCTCAGAATTCTGCTTCATATATCCTCAACAATGAGCACGTAGATAGTCTGTACCTCTTCCTTGACTATCTGAACATCGCCAACCTGATGAGCGAGATGGAACAATACGATAGCGCTGTGGTATATATGCGTCGTGCTGTGAAACTTAATCCTGAAAAGCCCGAGGGTTACAAAATCTTGGCCGACAATCTGGCAAAAGCTAACCAGAGTGACGAGGCTTTGACGGTATATAGCACCTATTTGGAGAAACTTGGCGATAATGCCCGCAACGCTGACATCCTGCGCCTGGCACGTATGTATGGTGCTGCCGCTGTTAAGGCATTCAAGGCTGGCGATACCGCCCGTCAGAACGAACTTGTTCAGAAGATTGACGAGACTATCGACCGCGTAGAGAAACTTAACCCGGGAAATGTCGGTATTGCCAGCCAGCGTGCCCGTCTCCACATCATGGATGGTTCAGTTCCTCAGGATGATGTCAAGACTCTCTACGAAGAAGTCCTCTCTCGCGCAGCAGGCAAGGACGGTATGACTGACTATGAGATAGAAGCCTACAAATACCTCCTGTTCTACGCTATTCAGAAGGACGATCTCGATGCAGCCCGCAAGAGTTGCGACGAATTGCTCAAGCGCGATCCTGAAGACAGCCTCGGTAAAAAAGCTGATGGCTACCTTAAAGCACAGGGCAAGTAAGTAACGGACTGTTTCCTAAGAGATAAATTTTAGAGAGGCGATGCAAATTTTTTGCATCGCCTCTCTTCGTTATAACGGGATGACGTTATTCCGTTATAACGAAGGCTTTGAGATTATTTTTATGTGGGAAAATGGGCTGTTTGGGCAATATGGGGTTGATAAGCTCGGAGATATCAAAATTTATCTCCGAGCAAAATAAAAATAGCTCGACACTAATTAGTCATCCCTTAAATATATGTTAAATATTTGATTATCAATAAAATATACGATT
>CAMVJO010000009.1 GCA_947167835.1 uncultured Prevotellaceae bacterium | reverse complement strand
TACAGACCAAAAAAAGCTTCACAAAATTTTAAAACCTAATTTTTAGAACTACCCCAAAAATATATAGGAGTAATCCTGATTTTAGCCAAAGCACTCAGCGCATATATGCGCAGCGAAATAAGAACCCTGCGCAATACGTATGGCTTCCTGCCGTCATTGCCGGCATTACTCCCTGATAAAAATCGGATTTACTTGAAGTAGAATCCCAAAGCCACCTTCAAACCTACGGTAGAGCCGTCAGAGAAATTATTAAGGCTCATTTTGTAGTAGGCAGCAGGCTGAATGGTGATATAATGGTTGATGAAAAATGCGTAACCTATCTCAACAGGTATCAGAACATCGTTGAAATTCGGCTCGCTGTGCTTGTATTCTGCACCGGCGCCCAGAAAAATGCCGTTAGTGTTGAAATAATAACGCGCACCCAAGCCCAAAGCAAAATCATCTGAGTACTTTGTATGATCTATCTCGAAGTTGGCTTTCACCATCCAGCTGTCTTCGAGGAAAATTCCGGCATCGGCACCGATATTGAAGCGAAAACCTGTAGAACTGTTGTAGCTGGTTCCAAGACCGCTGAGATAAGTATCAACATATTTGGTGCCTTTTTCAAATTGTGCGCTGGCACCCACAGTAACTGCGAAAAGCAGCATCAGCATCAAGAGCTTTTTCATGGTATATTCCTTTAATTAGTTTGTTTCTATATGCAAAAATATAGATTTGACGGGGATTGGACAAAAATATTCACGCTTTTTATCCGTAAAACTATGATTTATTCCGTTTCGGGCGTAAAATAAGCCCCCATCACGCCATCGCCGCACAGTATTTCGGCATTTTCTCCGACTTGTGCCGACATCCCAGTCTCGAACACGCCACGACGTCCGTTTACCTTCGGATGCCGCGAAAGTTGCAGCGCCACCCACCCCATTGTGGGGCGCAGATTCAACTCTATGCACGGGTGAATGAGGCAGTTGTCCGCACTATCGCCTGTTTCTGCCGCACCCTCTTTTCTTATCACCATGATATCCACGCCCAGCACGCCACTATAACAGCCCGAGAGCAAGGTTTCCAATTCCAGCCGGAGGCTATCGATCAACGGTGCCAAGTCAAATTCCCGCAACGTAGTCCTACCGAAAAAATCCGGCGAGACAAGATTGCCCAGGTAGTCACCATTTTCGTTTGTCAGGAAGCGAGACAGACCTAAGTACGTAATCCGTCCGTCTTTCCCGCACTCGAAAATCAGTGCCGCGTCCTCAATCCTGTGGTAGTACGGTTCAATTTCCACCGCCCCCTGGCTACTGATAATTTTCCTGATTCTACTCCATTGCGCCTCCGTAGGAACTCCGTTTATCCCGAACACACCGCGCCCGCTGCACGACCAAGGCGATTTTACCACCGAACGACCGAAATCTTCAAGGCATTCCCTAACGGTTTCCTCCGACTCGCACCAACAGTTCCGGCACATACCATCGTGCGGCAGGCGGGAAAGCAACGTTTCTGCCGACTTACGACTGCTCAATGTGCGTATCTTTTCCAATTGCTCAGGCTCTGGCAACAATCGCTCAGGAGCACCGCCACGTTGCAGGCATTTACACAATGCTGCATCCCAGCCCCACGGACGTATCTCCGTCACATTTTTCCAAGCCACGCCGCCTTTCTTGATTTCGTCCAGAGAAAGCACTAAATCGTCCGCACCTTTCCAAAGATTGGGCAGGTTCCACAAATGCGATGCCAGCATTTTCGCCGCTTTGGTATCGGTATAATAAGGCGTATGTGCGGCCAACGCTTCGTCATGTCCGGGATTAAAAATATGTAATACCATATACTTGAGGGGTTCGGAGCAAATTTACGTGACAAAATTACGGAGTTTTGCGAATAAATGCGTATTTTTGCACACAATATCGCACAAAAACTAACAAAACTCACTAAAATATGCTTTTCAGTCAATCAACCTATATCGAACGTCGCCGCCGTCTCAGAGAATTGGTGGGCAACGGTCTCATACTCCTTTTCGGTAATAATGAAGCGCCGATGAACTATCCCGCAAATGCTTATCGTTTTCGTCAGGACAGCACATTCCTGTATTATTTCGCGCAGCATCGCGACGGTCTCGTGGGAGTAATCGATGCCGACAGCGGAGAAGAAACACTTGTCGGCGACGAAATAGATATTGACGACATTATATGGTATGGTAGCGTGCAGTCCGTAAAGGATATGGCGCAGGAAGCAGGCGTTTCCCGCACATTGCCGATGAGCAGTTTGGAGGAAAAGGTGGATAGCGCCCTGAAAAATGGAAGGAAAGTCCACTTTCTGCCCCCATATCGCCACGACAACCGCATTTATCTGAGCAAAATCATGGGCGTGTCGCCAGATTCCCTGCAACCGTCCCTGCCTTTGATTCAGGCTGTCGTAGAAATGCGCTCGGTTAAGTCAGCTGAAGAGATTTCGGAGATAGAACGCGCATGTTCCATCGGTTATAAAATGCACACCACCGCCATGAATCTCTGTCGCCCTGGAGTTACCGAGCAATACATCAGCGGCGTGATTGGCGGCATCGCAGCTTCTTACGGATGCATCACGTCTTTCCAAAGCATCGTCACCATGCACGGCGAAGTAATGCACGGTTATCCCAGTCCGCTCCCACTTGAGGAAGGACGCCTCCTGCTTTGCGACTGCGGAGCCGAGACTAATGAAAATTACTGCAGCGACCATACTCGCACAAGTCCTATTAGCGGCGTGTATAGCCAGAGACAAAAAGAAATATACACCATTGTTTCGGATTGTCACGACCTTGCGCTTCAGGAATCCCGCCCGGGCAAAATGTATCGCGACGTTCATCTGGACGTGTGCCGACTTATGACGGAACGCCTCAAGGATTTAGGACTGATGCGCGGCGATACCGAAGAAGCAGTACGAGCCGGTGCTCACGCGCTCTTCCTTCCTCACGGCTTAGGCCACATGATGGGAATGGATGTGCACGATATGGAAGGTTTGGGCCAAGTACACGTAGGATATGACGAAGAAGTACGCCCGTCTTCCCAGTTTGGATTAAACGCCCTCCGCATGGCGCGCCGTTTGCAGGAAGGATTCGTGGTAACAGACGAACCTGGTATCTATTTCATCCCCGCCCTTATCGACCAGTGGCGTGCTAACGGAACGAATGCAGAATATCTGAATTTCGATGTCATAGAAACCTACAAAGACTTCGGAGGTGTGCGCATCGAAGACGACATTCTCATCACGAAAGACGGATGTCGCTTCCTGGGCAAGGAACGTATCCCCTACCACATCGACGAAGTGGAGGAATATATGCGCAACAGAAAGGGATAGGCCGAAGCTGACGTTTACTCCCACGGAGCAAAAGATTCCTTCTGCGAATTTGAATAATACTCCACCGAATCTAAATCACTCTCCCGCGCCTAAATCCCGCATTTCATCATAGAAATAATAATTTTTACTAATCATAAAAGAACATTGAAAGGACTTATGAAAAAAATCATCCTCAGTCTTGTGGCTCTTCTCGCCGTTAGTGGTACGTCTGTAGCACAAAAAGCAGAACAGAAAGTCGATACCGTAAAATTCACGGTAGTCAAGGAAAATCCCATCACCAGTATCAAAAATCAGAACCGCAGCGGCACCTGCTGGAACTACAGTTCGCTTTCTTTCTTCGAGGCAGAATTGCTCCGTCTGGGAAAAGGCGCATACAACCTCAGCGAAAGCTTCGTTTGTCAGAAGACTTACATGGACCGCGCCGACAAAACTATCCGCACTCACGGCGATGCCAGCTTCGCACAGGGCGGTAGCTTCTACGATGTGCTCTATTGCCTCAAAAACTACGGCATCGTGCCCGAAGGTATCCTGCCTTATCCAATTACTTGCTACGGCGACAGTCTTTATAACTTCAACGAAATGTGGCCAATGGCAGAAGGCATCGTAAACGGCATAGCAAAATCCGACAAGAAGAAGATTAACGTTCATTGGAGGGAAACTCTGCAAAGCGTGCTCGACGGTTATTTCGGAAAGGTGCCGGCTTCCTTTGAATATAAGGGCAAAGTCTATACACCAGAGACGTTCTGCAAAAGTTTAGGTCTGAATCTCGACGATTATGTGTCGCTCACCAGTTTTTCACATCAGCCCCAATATGGCCAATTTGCCATAGAAGTGCAAGATAACTGGCGCTGGGGATTGAGTTATAACCTGCCGCTCGACGAATTCATGGAGGTAATGGAATCTGCCGTGCGCAACGGTTACACTTTTGCCTGGGGCGCAGACGTTAGCGAGACATATTTCAGCCGTTCCAACAGTGTAGTGCAACTTCCCGCCAAGTTCCGCGAGAGTGGTAACGCAGGAAGCGATGCTGCCCGCTGGACAGGAAAAAATACTACGCTTACAAACCAACCCGTTGCCGAGACAGGCGAAGCTGCCGTGACACCTGAGATGCGTCAGTTGGCTTATGATAATTGGGAAACGACAGACGATCACGGTATGGTGATTTACGGTTTGGCTAAGAACCCTGAAGGAAAAGAATACTTCATGGTAAAGAATTCTTGGGGCGAATACGGACCTTATAAAGGTATCTTCTACGTTTCTAAGCCTTACGTAGCCTATAAGACTCTGAACATCTTGATTAACAAGAACGCAATACCCAAGCATATCCGCAAGCACCTCGGTCTTTAATCCCAAGTTTTTGGATTTTCATACAAGGCGTCCCGATAATTCGAGACGCCTTTTCTTTTTCTGTCCTTTCTAAAAAGTTTTATGGGTTGTTCTAAAAATTAGGCTGTTTTGATTTGCTTACACTCTCTATACGTTTGTTCCTGCAACCCGCAGAGCTTCACCCTACGGGGCAGACAACAAACAGAGTGTGCGCGAAGAATTCAAAGATTTTTGAGTGATTTTGTTTTTAATGCCGCAGAAGCATAGCGAGCTATGGTTCAAGGTATTAAAGACAATGGCGCCAAAAAGATTGAAAAAGCATACAGACCCAAAAAAGCTTCACAAAATTTTAAAACCTAATTTTTAGAACTACCCTTATAACGCAAATAAAAAAACTTTATAACACACGAAGAGTTTTTCACTACGCAGAAACCTGAAATCACCTGCCCTGTTTTGATTTTTTGCAGGGACATTTCCGTAGTATCCTCGTGGAGATACTTTAGTATCCTCATGGAGATACTTTAGTATCCTCGCGGTGATACTTCAGTATCCTCGTGAGGATACTACAAAAAGGTGGCAGAAAAAAAACGGAAACATCTATTATAAAAAGAGCAATTGCCGATATGGAAAGAAAACAACCGAGATAAAAAGAGAATTAGCCGATATGGAAGCTGAATAACCGATATAAAACAATAATTCGGCAGATTTTTCGCACAAAATGCGGTCGTTTTCATCTTTTTACGTAACTTTGTCACATAAAACCTGTGCTATGAAAAAAACTTTGTTCCTGATATTGGCTTTTGTATGCGCTTTAAATATAAATGCGCAGTTCAAAACGGGTTCGCACTACCGCATTTCTGCTGCTAAGTACGACGGTTCGCTGGTTATGGAGGACTATGGCAACGGTAGCGTCTTTATTTCGTACAAAGCCTCGAATACATCATATCCTTCCGCCAACAAATGGTGGCAGTTTGAGGAAGCTGGAAATAATTACTGGCGCATACACAACATGAACCTCAACAAATATCTGACTTGTGCCACGAATGATTACAGCGACTGGAAGGTAGATGAACTCTACGGCGAGGCATCTGCAGAAAGCGAGGCAGCATTGTGGGAAATACTCTGGGAAGGCGATGGTTTCAGCCTGCGAAATGTGGCTTACGACGTATATCTCATCATTACCGCGCAGGAATACAACGAATATGTGTGGTATTCAGCCTCTATCGAGAAGGAGCCGGAGAACGATGCCGAGATTATCAAGATTTTTGACAACATTGGGCAGGAAGTTATCGGCACTGGCAGTGTAAACAAGCGAGGAAGCATCAGGATAAACGGCAAAGGTTTAGTATTAGATCGCGAAAGCAGCACCTACTTCGCCACCTTGCCCGAAAAATGTCAGGGAACGAACAAAAACTATTCGGGAACGCTACAATATGTTATACACAACGATTCCGTAGCGCAGGACTATCTCGTTCAAATCACGGGAAACGGAGCCACAAACAGCGCAAAAGGGTTCACTATCCGCGACGTAAATTGTCAGGAAACCTACAACCTCACCGTTAGCCATGAGGGAAAGGACATCCTGTCGCGCAAACTCAAGTTTACCTACCTGCCGCTGGTAGATATCTCCGTAGAAAGTGTCAATGGCACGACCTATACCAAGGGAAGTGTGCGCTTTGTAGATTCTGAAGGCACGGAAAAAGACACTACCCTGACGGCAACATTCAAAATCCGCGGGGCAACATCGCAGCGCTACGACAAAAAATCCTTGAATGTCAAACTATACGAAGCCGATGGCGTAACAGATTTAGACAGAAACGTATTCGGACTTCGTGAAGACCACACATGGATTCTTGACGCCATGGCAATTGACCGTATCCGCATGCGAAACCGCATTTGCTTCGATGTATGGAATGAAATAGACCAACTACCGTATGATACGAAGTACGAAAAGAGAAACGGTACCGCAGGACGTTTCGTTGAAGTCTTTATGAATGGGAATTACCACGGACTATATTGCTTTACAGACAAGATAAACCGGAAATTGCTCAACCTTACCAAAGTGAAAATCGACACTATCGAAGGAAATGCCGAGATTACGCAACGCGGCATCCTATATAAAGGCGTGCAATGGGGCGACGACGTATATTTGAAGAACACTTCCTCCGCCGTATTGCCCACCAAACCCACATTTGGTAACTGGGAACTGAACTATCCCGAGGACTATCCCACACAAACGGCGTGGGAACCGCTGCGAAACCTAATCAATTTCAACCATACGTCGAAGCAAAAATTTGAATCGGAGTTTGATGAACATTATTTCATGCCGAATCTGGTGAATTATGTCGTGGAGCAATTCGCTTTCAACCTGCAAGACAACGGTATGAAGAACATGTTTATGAGTTTCAAGAACATACAGAAAACCAACCAGTGCATCTTCACCGTTTGGGACATGGATTCTTCTCTTGGCGGCTACTGGAATGGAAATCATAACGACATAAAAGCCGATACCACGTATGCCACACGCGTTCACCTGCTAAGCCGATTATTTAGCAACAACTTCTGCCAATTTCGCGACAGAGTACGCGTGCGTTGGAACGAACTGAAGGAAAATACCCTGTCATACGAAAACGTTGTTGCACGCCTTAATAAATATAAAGACCTCTTCCTGAATTCTGGTGCCTGGCAACGCGAAGTCAGCCATTGGGAAGGAAATCCTGTCACGATAGAAAATCTGGAAAACGAAGTGGAATACGTAGCCGACTGGTACCAACGCAACATGGCCTACCTTGATCAGATTCTTCCTCCGTACGAAGGGGAAATTGACGGCATACAAACCATTTTCAACGACGACACCTATAATAATTATGGGTACGGTGCAAATAACTATGGCCAGGGAACGAAGCATAACGGCAACGAAAAATATTATTACGACGACGGAACGCCAAAGATCTACACACCTGACGGACGATTGCTGCCCGAAAAAGACCTGAAACTCCTGCCTCGCGGCATTTATATTGTAGGCGGACGCAAAATTGTCAGATAAAAACACAAAAAGGCTGTCAAAACTTGTTAAAATATCGTAAAAAACACGCCCTAAGACGGCATAAGTTTGTTCATTTCCAGGGTTTTTCGTAATTTTGCACCGATTTCGAATCAAACCTTCAAAACAAACAAAAGTGAAACTTAAACTAATCTTAATTACCACAGCACTATTATTCGTTTCATCCCTTAAGGTGAATGCTTTCTCCGTACTCGAAATAAACGGCACAGAGAACACCGCATTCCGCTCCGACGATCCTCTGACTTCTGCGTTGACTACAGGTGAGGCCGTCGTGAAAACTGCATTGCAGTACATAGGAACGAAATATCGCTATGGCAAATCAAGTCCAAGTGGCTTTGATTGTTCCGGTTTCACGAGTTATGTTTACAATAAGTTCGACTTTGACTTGGTTCACTCCTCACGCGGACAATATCAAAATGGAAAAAGCGTAGGCGTTAACGATTTGAAAAAAGGTGACCTCGTATTTTTCGGTGGACGCCGTGGAGGAAAAACCGTGGGCCACGTAGGTATCGTTACCGAAGTCAAACCTGGAGGTGGATTTAAGTTCGTTCACGCCAGTTGCAACCGAGGCGTTACAGTTTCCGAGAGCAATGAGAAATATTACTCAAAACGTTACATCGGAGCACGCCGATTACTGGAGGAATAATACCGAAATCGTAAAAAAGGAATGACTGCCGAATTGTTTTGGCAGCCATTTTTTTATAACAGGTCTTAGAATCCTGATAAAGAGGCGTAGCTTTTTGATAGAAGGGCGTAGCTTTCTTATAAAGAGCCGTAGCTTTCTTACAAATAGTCTTAACTTTCTTATAAAGAGCCGTAGCTTTCTTACAAATAGTCTTAGCAAACACAAATAAAGATGAACATATCATTTTTAGAAGCCATAAATACCGCAAATAGTCTGACGACAATGCAGAGCATTGGCGACAAACTGCTGGATATGTGCGTGAGTGCAGGAAAAAGCATCCTGGTGGCAGCGCTTATCTTCCTGATAGGACGTTACGTCATCAAGTTTCTGAACCACATGCTGGCGCGAATGCTCGACAGGTCTAAGGTGGATCCTGCTGTGCAGTCGTTCCTGAAAAGTTTAGTCAATATCCTGCTCATTATCCTGCTCATCGTTACGATTATCGGAGCGTTGGGCATCGAAACCACGTCGTTTGCAGCACTTATCGCCTCGGCAGGTGTGGCTATCGGCATGGCACTTTCGGGACAGTTGCAGAATTTCGCGGGTGGCTTGGTGATACTATTATTGAAGCCTTACAAAGTGGGTGATTTAATCGAGACTCAGAATACTATGGGCGTTGTAAAAGAAATTCAGATCTTCCATACCATTCTTTGTCAGCCCGACAACAGAATCATCTACATACCTAATGCTTCGATGACGTCGAGTGTCATCATCAACCACACACGTCTTGAAACACGCCGCCTGACTTGGGACGTAAGCATCAGTTATGGCGAAGACGTGGAGCGCGTAAAAAAAGTGGTGCTCGACATTTTGGCAAAGCATCCGCTGGTATTGCAGGAGATAGAGCCGACCGTAGAACTTTCACAACTGGCAGACAGTAGCGTAGTGCTGCAAATTCGTGCGTGGGCCAAGACAGACGATTATTGGCGTGTGAACTTCGACATAAACCGTCAGATATACGACCGTTTCAATGCCGAGAAGATAGAATTCCCCTTCCCGCAAACTACGGTACACATGGCCGAAGCATAAATATCACGACAAATCATCAAAATACTCCATATTTACATTTGTTTCACCCGTTTATCCGAAAGGAGGTTGCATAAATAAGGCAAAAATAAAGGCAACATATAAAAAATATCGTGCAAAAATCGCGTTGTATTAAAAATATTGCGTATTTTTGCACCTCAAAGCGTGAAATAAAAGTAAAACAATAAAATATTTTATCAAAACAAATGATCATTGTACCAGTAAAAGAAGGCGAAAACATCGAACGCGCCCTCAAAAAGTTCAAGAGAAAGTATGAGAAGACCGGAATCGTAAAAGAACTCCGTGCACGTCAGCAATTTACCAAACCATCTGTGAAGAAACGTTTGGCTATGGAGCACGCTATCTACGTTCAGCGTCTTCATCAAGTAGAAGAATAATTTTCTCTTGCTAAGAAACAATCCGCGCCGCAAAGGTTATTAAACTTTTGCGGCGTATTTTGTTATAACGATATCCCGTTATTACGTTATAACGAGGTCTTTGCGAGTATTTATTGGGGGAAAATGGGGCTAATGGGCGATATGGGGTTGATGGGCTCGGAGATAACAGAATTTAGCTCCGAGAAAAATAAAATTAGCTCGACACTTTTTAAATTTAGCTCCGAGCAAATTTTTTTTTGCTCGGAGCTATCGAACACTACCTCAGACGAAGCACTTTGATACCTTTCTTCTTTTGTTTGATAAGGTAGTCATAAAGCGTCATTTCTTCCTCCACCACTTTATTATGCAGGGACGAAGCGTTGAGCAGATGGAGTTTTTTGTCCTTTCCCCACACAGCAAAACCCAGATGACTGATGTCGATGCCGTTAGCCTGCTGCACAATGCCGATAATGTCGGCTGAATGTATGCAAGTGAGCACATTTTGCGACAGTTTCACGTTTTCTACAGGCATATAGTTGGAGTCGCGCCCATTATAATTGCCTTCCAATATTTTTATGCGACTCACCCATTGGGGATGTCGGCGCAACATTTCATATTTGTCGGGATGCGCACTCATATACTGGTTGCCCACCATCATCGGAGCCGTGAAATACTTAGGTTCCTGCACCTCAATGATGTTTTTCCGCGCAATGTTATCCTTTTTCCACCAAGTGAAATAATGCAGTCGGGAGAGATAGCCCCGTCGCTGTCCATTCTGGTAGCGTAGTCGTTCGATATTCCGGCAATAGTCCGTAAAACCGGTCTTTCCCTCGCGCTTCGTCATCACCAGTGCGCACACGGTTTCCACAAGTGTCATGCAATCGAGTCCGGAAAGGTTGATAACGAGATATTCCGGGTCGTGAACTTCGAGTGTATGCCCCACATACGGCGTTCCAAGGAACCTACGCGCATAGAAGAGCGTGGTATCGCCCTCGATGTCCATGCCAAGCAGCTCTACCACACGGGCAGAATCGGCAGGCGTATAAATAACTTCGCGCAAATAACCGGAATTCTGCTGTGCCTGCGCATTTTGTCCAAAGAACAGGCAGAAAAGCAATAACGGCAGGGCTGTAAAGAAGGTTTTCATCGTCATCTTTTCAATTATCATACAGATTTCTTTCGTCAAAAGTACGAAAAAACGCGGAAACGGCGCACTCCTTATTAAAATAAAAAGGAAAGGTGCATATTATTCTGTGCAATTTTTCGGTATTTCAAAAAAAGGAAATATCTTTGCAGGTAAAGAAATAAATAAACACGATAATGAAAAACACACTCAGACTTATTCTCATTTTCTGTGCACTCGCAAATAGTTTTATGACGGCTACGGCACAGCGTTCGCCGCAACATCCGTTCGATTTCGGCGATGTGCAACTGAATGACTTCGCCAGTTATTTCGACAACTGGACTGCGGGCACACAGCCACAGGGCGTTTCGTTAATGAACGACCAATTCTACATTTCGCGCGTACGTCCGCTGGAACGCATCGTAGATGGCGACTATTATGTAAGAGGCACCACCGTGAGCCGCGACAGAAAACTCTGCATGTGGGTACCTCTCGACGATCCCACCGCCACTTGGAAAGCCTTTCCCCGCTATTGTTTTGAGGGAGACAACTTTAGTATGTGGTCGTACGTAGATATTCATGGAAACTGGACAGCTCCCTGGTTTCGTTCCTCAGCCGGCATCACCGATGTAGCACATAAAAACGGCGTTAAGGTAGGTTGCGTACTTTCTATCCCCTATTCCGAGAATATTACCCTGAATAGCAATTCCACAACCTCGGCTACCGTTCTGAATAAGCTCATTGAGAAAAATTCGGATGATACTTTCAAACATTCGCTCCAACTCGTCAAACTTTTGAAGTACTATGGCATCGACGGCATCGGCGTAAACTCCGAATTCCGCAGCAATGCCACCTTCATGCGCCAACTTATCGCCTTTTTCTCCGACTGCCACAAAAAAGCAAAGGAGATTGGTTCGGAATTTCAGGTGCATTGGTATGACGGAACTGGCACATACGGAAATATTACGTTCGACGCAGGATTGGCAAACCATAACCAAGCAATGTTTGGTACGGGAGAAGATCCGATTGTCGATATGATGTTTTTTAATTATAACTGGACACAAAGCATTCTTACGTCATCCCAGACGAAAGCCACGCAGATGGGACGCAGTAGTTACGACCTATACGCAGGTTTCGACATACAAGGTCGCGCTTTCAAGAACGAAAACTGGACTGCCCTCAAGAATTCAAATATATCCATCGGACTATGGGGCGCACACTCCCAGAGTCTTTTGCACCAGAGCGCAACAGACAACGGTACGTCCGATATAGCCATTCAGAAAGCGTACCAAGAAAAATTGGAACTGACATTCAGCGGTGGTAACCGCAACCCACAGACTGTTCCCTCCATTAAAACGGATGCTACCCTGTCGAATTCCGATCTTAAGTCCTTCCACGGATTGGCTACCTTGCTCACAGCAAAATCTACCATCCAGCAAGTGCCTTTTGTCACGCGTTTCAATTTGGGTAATGGCCTGAGTTTCCGAAACGAAGGCAAGGTAACGTTCAATCACAAGTGGTATAATCTGAATACTCAGGACTTCCTTCCCACTTGGCGCTGGTGGATTACAGATAATAACAACCGCGCGACGACAAGTGTCATGAGAAATCTGATTCATGCCGAACTGACATTCGACGATGCCTACTTCGGCGGCTCTTGCCTGAGGATTTTCGGCGCTACCCCGTATTCACGTGTGAAATTGTTCAAGACAATGCTCCGTGTCGAGCCGAATTATAATTTTTCTGTCACATACAAAATGCCTAAAGCCGGAGATTCGCACGCTAAGCTCTTTGTAGCATTGAAAAACGACGTGAGAAACTTCAAAGACATCGACCTTCCCGCCACTACTGCCGACAACGAATGGACTACCTTCACGACAACGGCCGAAAGCCTGCAACTTGCAGCCGGCGACTCCGTAGCAATGATTGGTATCGCCGTAGAAAATTCAGATGCCGACTACGAACTTTTTGTTGGCGAACTGGCTTTGCGAAATCCTGCCCAGACTTTTGCTCCTGTCAAGCCGGAAATAAAAGAAGTGCAGCTGCTACGCGGACGTTTCAACGCACTTGACTTCAAAATACGCTATGCTTCAAAAGAAGAAAGCGGCGAAGAGAAGACTTTCAACGACGAAGTTGATACATGGTACTACGAAATTTTCTTCCAGCAGGAAGGTCAGCCCGAATACCTCCTCACAGCCACAACTTCATGGGCAGCCTATGTGATCGATGCTCCGCTTGTTCCCGGAATGGAGGGGAGAAACGGACGCTTTGGTGTGCGGGCAGTTTCTCCTGATGGCCTGCAAAAAAGCGAAATCGCATGGACATCGTTCCAAAGCATCCCGTATAACGAAACTGTCAGCGATGTTGTCATCGATAAACAAATCATAAAAGCAGGGGAAACGTTCACAGTGGGACTTCTCGACGTGATGGGACAACCTGCCCAGGAGTGGAAAATCGTAGATCCCGTGACAGGAAATGTTATGGCCACGTCAAGAAACACTTTGAACTGCCAAACATCTATTAATAAGGAGGGTTTGTATGATTTGTACTTTACCGATTCTAACGGAAGCACCACTATCACTCGCGGCATGATACAAATCACACCGTTGTCCACAGGTGCTGTTCCTACAGTCGAAGCTATCAATCCGAATGTCGAAACTGCCACAACGGATGACGAAGTAACATTCACGTATGCCGGACGTAAAGGCGAAGGAGCCGTATCTCGCGGCCTGCGCATCGCCGATCCCGAAATGTTTATGGTACCTGGTGAATTACAACAAGGCAAAACCTATTCGTATGCCTTATGGTTCAAAGCCGATGGCTTCACTCACGATAAACAAGGCACCAATCTTATCAATAAGAACTCCATTGCCGACAGTTGGCCCCACAATAACTGGGGAGACCTCTGGGTTACCATTCGTCCGGCCTACACTAAAGGAACTACTTTCGGAGGAGAAGCTTCAACTAAGCTACAATATGATCACGCAGCCAACGAAATTTCTTTCAATACCATGGGTTGGACAGCGCACGACGGACCTAACGAAGCCGTGATGACAACTAATCACAGCGTTACGCCAGGTGTTTGGAATCACATCGTCGTTACGCAAAACGATAACCTGCAAAAGATTTATTTCAACGGCAAGAAAATCGGCGAAACCAACTGTACCACTTCCACACGCCGCGAAGATTTGAGCCAAAGCGACTCTCGCATTAAGGGAAGCGTCACTGCTAATATCTTTATCGGAGGTGGCGGCGTATATAAGGCAGGTTTCAACGGATGGATCGACGAAGTTCAAGTTTGGAACAAGGCTTTGACAGACCAGGAGGTACTTACTGCCATGAAAGGCTTCGTAAAAGAAGAAGTTCCCGATGGTTTGCAGGCATACTACACCTTTGAGGAAATAAGTAGCGACGGCACTTTTGAAAACCTCGGCAAAGGCGGTAATAAACCCGGCAAAATCGTGGTAACAGCCGGCAGTGGTGGCGAATCAACGTCGAGCGCTGCTTACGAACAACGTACTGCCAATAACGAAGGTGGCGGCTATGCAGGAATACCTGGCTCATTGGAGGTGAAAACCGAAGCACTATGGGATGCTCCCTCGGCCACAGTAAAGAGCGAGACCGAGAACGGTGCAAATATCCAGTTTGCAGAACCAGGTACCTACCAGCCTTCACTCACTTTGAAGAACATCTGGGGCGAAACTACGGCAACATCTGCAAAGACCGTGACGATAACTCCTGGAACTGGCATTAAAGACATAGAAAGCGCTACCGAAACGGTCGTACTCACGCAGCAACGCAACAGTGTAACCCTGCAATTTGCAGAAAGTGGCGCATACGAAGTGACAATTGTCAGCGCTGCCGGACAAAAGGTGCGCCAACAGCATTTGCAAATGCGTGCCGGCGAAAATGCAATCGTACATTTCAATGCACCGCAAGGAACTTACGTGCTGAGTGTACGTCAAAATGGGCACCTGCTCAAGGCAATGAAAGTGCAGAAGCGCTGAAATGAGTGAGTAATCAAGCAAACCGAAGGGTGTTTCCCACTATTAAAAACATAAATCTTAGAAAACCCTAAAATAATTAGGCATACGTCGCGAAAGGGTGAGAGAACATCACCTTTTCGCGAACGTACTTTTTACCAAAGGCGCGAAAACGCTGCATAGTCCGGCCTTTTCAAATTCTCATCGCGTAGAGAAAGTTTTCTCACGGCGAAGAGAAAGTTTTCTCATCGCGATGAGAAAATTTTATCAACACGAAGAGAATCTTTTTTGCACGGCAATCTTCTCGTTTCACCACACCTATTTAATAATATGTCAGACAAATCACTCATACAGTCCTTTTTGGAATATCTTACGGCCGAGAAAGGTTATTCTCCCCTGACGATTCGGACGTATGAGTTGGTGCTACGCGGTTTTGAGCAGTACTTCCAGCATCTGGATGCCGGCCTGACATGGGAAACCATCGACCGCGATGTGATTCGTGGCTGGATAGTAGAACTTGGCGAGGACGGAACGGACAACCGCACGGTGAAAAAGAATCTTTCGTCGCTCAGTTCGTTTTATCGCTACCTGCTACGCATGAATATCGTCGGGGCAGATCCTACGCACCTCGTACCAAGACCGAAAACCCACAAGAAACTGCCACAGTTTCTGCGGGCTAACGAAATGAACCGTCTGCTTGACGATATTTCGTTCGAGGATAATTTTGAAGGATGCCGCGACCGCCTCATTCTGCTCCTATTCTATTCCACCGGCATCCGCGTCTCCGAGTGCGAAGGTCTGAACCTTTCAAACATATCCCTGACATCGGGCGAATTAAAGGTGCTGGGAAAACGAAATAAGGAGCGTATCATTCCCTTTGGTGCGGAGTTGCAGCACGAAATAGCCGACTACCTGAAACTTCGTCGCGACCAACTGCGCGTTAGCAGCGACGCACTGTTCACAGATGCCGAGGGAAACCGCCTTACATCGGGCAAACTGCGCGAAATCGTGAAATTTCACCTCAGTAAGGTCTCGACTTTGCAAAAACGCACGCCACACGTTTTGCGTCATACGTTCGCAACGGTAATGATCAACAATGGAGCGGATATTCGTGCCGTGCAAGAATTACTTGGCCACGAGAGCCTGAGCACTACCGAGATATATACGCACGTTACCTTCAAGGAACTTCGCGACGAATACGAGAAAGCACATCCGCGTGAGCAATAAACGCGCGAAAATCCGAGTATCTTTCCAAGTTGTGGCAAGGAAATAAAGGGTTGTTCTAAGAATTAGTTTAAAATATTGGGAAGTTCTTTTATGGTCTGTATGATTTTTCAATCTTTTTGGCGCTTTCGTCTTTAATTCCTTGAACCATAGCTTGCTATGCTTCTGCAAAATTAAAAACAAAATCACTCAAAAATCTTTGAATAATCAAAACAGCCTAATTATTAGAACAACCCTAAAGAGAATTTCGTAAATTTGCCATGTTAATTCCTTTTTGAAAACAATTTTTGCAGTTATGACAATAAGAATCAAACACTTTTTCTTCCTTTTCCTGTGCATAGCGCTGAGTATGCCGACTATAGCACAGGATATCAACATCACACCGCTGCCCAAGCAGGTAAAAAAATTGCAGGGCGAGTATGTATTGCCACATAACTTAGTTATCGGCGTAAACAAAGCCGGAAAAGAAGGCCGTAGGGAGGCAGAACGTTTCTGTAACGAGCTGAAAGCGGCCACCGACCTGGGTGTAACGCTGGGTAAGAACAAGCAAGCACAAATCAGGTTGGAGAAATCCAAGAAAATCTCCAATCCCGAAGGCTATACCCTGCACATCGATGCCAATGGCATAGACATTACGGCTGCTACCGAGGTGGGATTTTTCTATGCCTTCCGCTCTTTGCTGAAACTCATGCCGGAAGGCGTGGCTTTGGGCGTGAGAAAAACCGGAATGTCCTACAAACTGCCTTGTACTGACGTAGCAGACGAACCGCGCTTCCACTATCGCGGATTTATGCTCGACGTTAGCCGCCACTTCTTCACCACAAAGGATATAAAGAAACTGCTTAATCTGATGGCGCTCTACAAAATGAATTATTTCCACTGGCATCTCACCGACGATCAGGGATGGCGCGTGGAAATAAAGAAATATCCTAAACTCACTACCGTAGGTGCCACACGACATAACTCCTGGAATACGGATTTGCGTACAGGTTCGTATTGGACAAACCAGACTTACGGCCCGTACTTCTACACTCAGGACGAAATTCGCGACGTTGTGGAATATGCAGCCGGACTTCACATCACCGTTATCCCCGAAATAGAAATGCCGGGGCACTTTGCTGCTGCGGTAACGGCATATCCCGAGTTTTCGTGCGACCCTGCTGGAAAACACGGCGTATGGGTTGATGGCGGAATCTCCACCGACGTTCTCAATGTGGCAGATCCCAAAGCGGTGCAGTTTGCAAAAGATATTTTAGAGGAACTTATCCCGCTGTTTCCCGCCCCCGTTTTCCATATAGGAGGCGACGAAACTCCTACTACGGCTTGGAAAGCGAACGAACTGTGCAAGCAAGTTTATGAAAAAGAGCAGATGTCGGATTTTTCGCAGTTGCAAAGTCGTTTTACCCGCGAGATAGCCGGATTCCTCCGCTCGAAAGGTAAACGTATAGCCGTTTGGAACGAGGCTATCACGGCGAAAGGCGCGGCTACCGACATGATAAAAGAAACCGGCGCAACAGTATTTTGCTGGAATCCCTGCCAAAAGGGTGCGGAGATGGCTGCCGATCTGGGATTAAACTGCATTATCACGAACTGGGGCGGAGATGGCTGCTATTACATCAACCGTCGTGCAAATCAGGCCGACTTCGGTGCAGGACGCGGCGGCGATAATCTCAGAAAGATGTACGATTACTGGCCCGTTCCCGCCACGGTATCTGCGGATAAGCAGACTTATTATGCAGGAGTGCAGGCTACTTTCTGGTGTGAGCACGTTTCAAACATGGAGCACCTCGAACATTTGGCACTTCCCCGACTTATGGGTGTGGCTGAGGCAGGTTGGACACCACAGGAGGACAAGAACTTCGACGGCTTCGTAGCCCGCATGAAAAAAGACGTCCCTATGCTCCGAGAAGCCGGATATCGCTATCATCCGCAGTACATTGACTACGAAGGAGCCGAGGCAAAATAAAAATGCTACCGCATCACCCTGTTTTTGAGCGCTGTTTGAATAGTGTTTGAACGACATTCAAACTCGCAAAACAGGACTACGAAAAAACACTCCTTAAATAAGTGCAATTATCTCCGAACTAAAAAAAAATTAGCTCGGAGATAATTTTAAATAGTGTCGAGATAAAAAAAATTAGCTCGGAGCTAAAAAATGATAAGTCCGAGCCCATCAACCCCATACTGCCCATTAGCCCCATTTTCCCCAAAGAAATATCCTCAAGAAGCTCGTTATAACGGAATAACGGTATAACGGAATTTCGCGACACGCCGCAAAAATCAATTAGCATCCAGATAGCGGCAGACGGCTTCGGCACAACGTTCGCCATCTACGGCACTCGACACAATGCCTCCGGCATAGCCTGCTCCTTCTCCGCAGGGAAAAAGTCCGTGAAGCGAGGGACTCTGAAGTGTCTCGCCATCGCGCACGATGCGCACAGGACTTGAGGTGCGGGTTTCGGTAGCTATCACCACGGCCTCCTGAGATAAAAAGCCGCGACTGCGATGTCCAAATGATTTGAAACCTTCTTGTAAACGCGAAGTAAGGAACTTCGGTAGCCAGAAGTGCAGGGGCGAGGCGATTACTCCGGGACTATAACTGGTTTGTGGGAGGTCGCGCGACAGACGTCCGCTGACAAAATCAGTCATGCGCTGCGCCGGTGCGGTTTGTCGCTTACCGCCCTGAATCCATGTGGCCTGTTCGATAGCAACCTGGAGATGCATCATGCAAAGCGGGTCCTGGGGAGAAACATCTTTGACTGAATGTTCTGTAACCAACTGGCGCTGAATAATAGTGAAGTCTTCGGGGCGCGTTTCGACCACCATACCGCTGTTGCTCCATGCCGAACCACGATTTGAGGGGCTCATGCCATTGACAACTACCTGCTCAGGTCCACTGGCAGCGGGCACTACGAAACCGCCCGGGCACATACAGAAACTATATACGCCACGGCCATTGACCTGTGTCACATAATTATATTCGGCAGCGGGCAGATAGGGGCCACGTCCCTTCGGATTATGATATTGTATGGCATCAATCAGCGCAGACGGGTGCTCCAGACGGACACCTATGGCCAAACCTTTGGATTCTACGAGGATTCCAGAATCGGCAAGGTAGGAATACACATCGCGGGCGCTATGTCCTGTGGCAAGTATGACAGGGCCGTCGAAACTCTCGCCATTGGCTGTGACAACGCCACACACACGACCATTTTCGGTGAGCAACTGCGTGACACGCCGCCCGAAAAGTACATTACCTCCGCTCTGAATAATCTGATTGCGCATACGTTCGATGATACCCGGCAATTTATCTGTGCCTATGTGCGGATGAGCATCCGTTAGTATGCGGGTATCGGCTCCGAACTGGCAGAAAACGCGCAGTATCTTCTCGATATTCCCGCGTTTCTTGCTACGAGTGTAGAGTTTGCCGTCGGAATAAGCCCCTGCCCCGCCCTCTCCGAACGAATAGTTGCTCTCGCCATCGACTATGTGCTCACGAGAAATACGTGCAATGTCTTTACGGCGCTCGTGTACGTCCTTTCCGCGCTCTAAGACGAGAGGACGCAAACCAAGTTCCACAAGACGTAACGCTGCATACAGACCGCCGGGACCTGCGCCGACGACAATGACCTGTGGAGCGGAAGAAACGTCGGGATATACGACAGGTTCAAATTCCTGTGTCGGCATAGGCTCGTCAATATACAGGTCTATGCTCAGATTCACGAGGATATGGCGCTGGCGCGCGTCGATACTACGACGTCTGACGCGGTATTCCAACGTTTGTGCAGGACTAATTCCTATTTCGTCGGCTATAGTCCGCCTGAGCAGCGAAGGCTGTGCCGCCACCTCGGGACGAATACTGATTTGTATGGATTTTTGCACTTTTTATCGTGATTGTTTTATATATAAGGAACGCGTGCGCGCGCGTTCCTTATATATAATATGTAATGTCCGTAATAAACGATTTTACTTCCCCACCCTTATCCGAAAAGAGCACGCAAGGCCTCTTCAACGCGGGACACGGGGATGATTTCTATGGGCAATTCCTTGGTATCTAAGCCTTTCAGATTAGATTTGGGCACTATCATGCGGCGGAATCCGAGTTTGCAAGCCTCACCTATGCGTTGCGAGATGCGAGTGACGGGGCGAATTTCACCACTTAGGCCAACTTCTCCGGCCATGCAGACAGTTCTGTCGATAGGTGTATCGACATTGCTCGAAAGCACGGCACTAATAACCGCCAAGTCTATGGCAGGATCGTTTACCTTAATGCCGCCCGCAATATTAAAGAAGACATCTTTCTGTATAAGCTTGAAACCCACTCTTTTCTCCAAGACAGCCAGCAACATGTTCAAGCGACGCGAATCGAAGCCCGTACTACTGCGCTGTGGTGTGCCGTAAGCCGCCGAACTCACGAGGGCTTGCGTTTCTATAAGCAAGGGACGCGCCCCTTCTATGGCAGCAGCAATGGATATCCCGCTGAGTTGGTTCACATCTTCCGACAGTAAAAGTTGAGATGGGTTATCTACTGGCAGCAATCCGTCAGAACGCATTTCGTATATGCCCAATTCCGAGGTACTACCGAAACGATTTTTGATGCTACGCAGGATGCGGTAAAGATAATGTCGGTCTCCCTCAAACTGAAGTACGGTATCTACGATATGTTCCAGCACCTTCGGTCCGGCAATCGTGCCTTCTTTCGTGATATGTCCGATGAGAATGACAGGAATGTGCGACTGTTTTGCGAATTTAAGGAGCGTGGCAGCACATTCGCGGACTTGTGATAGAGAACCTGGCGTGCTGTCGATAGTAGCTGTGAAGATAGTTTGGATAGAGTCGATAACAATAAGCGTAGGCTTGACATCTTTTACGAAAGCGAAGATGCGTTCCAATTCTGTCTCGCACAAAAGGATGCAATCGCTGCCTTTCTGATTCAAACGGTCGGCACGCAATTTTATTTGGCGTTCACTTTCCTCCCCACTTACGTACAAAACTTTCTGCCCCCTGAGATTCAGAACGGTTTGCAAGAGTAATGTGGATTTTCCTATGCCGGGTTCGCCTCCAAGTAGCGTGAGAGATCCTAATACCAGCCCACCACCGAGCACTCTGTTCAGCTCTTCGTCAAGCATATCGACACGAGGTTCTTCTTTCGCGTCGATTTCAGAAAGCCAGACGGGACGAACTTTATTTTGCACCTCATCAAAAGCCGTTGTCACGCGTTGCGAAATTGCTGTCGCGCGACTTTCAGGTTGAATGTGCAGTTCTTTCATCGTGTTCCACTGACCACACGAAGGACACTTGCCCAGCCATTTTTGAGACTCCTGACCACATTCGGAACAGACGTACACTGTTTTCGACTTTGCCATTTCTATTTCAGATTTTCGGGAATGTACTTTATTTCAGCGACGTCAAAGTTTCCTTTAGTGCCACGAGTTCGCTGCGAATATCCCTCAGACGTTCTACTACCTCGGTCTGTTGCTGCACTCCCTCCTTGTTTTTCTTCAGAAGGTCGCGGGCAGCAGCCAGTTTCAGGCCGCGAACTTTCACAAGGTTGTAGATAGTACGGATTTTCTCGATATCTTCCTTGGTATATTGGCGGATATTCCTTCCCGACTTCTTGGGATTTATTTGTTGCGGGAACTCTTTTTCCCAAAAGCGCAGGAGCGTTTCGTTTACATCGAACATCTCGGCCACTTCGCCTATGGAATAATAAAGTTTCAGGTTGATATTTTTCTTTAGCATGTCTCTATTTATTTGTTTTGGGACATTATTAATATTTTAGATCAAACTTTTTATTTTTAGCCAGGCTTCGTTCTATTTTTGCAAGGTATTGTTCTATTTTTGCAAGGCACTTCTCAAGTTTTTCTCGGCTTATCTTAAAAATTGCAAGGCATCTCTTAAAAATTGCTCGGCTTATCTCAAATCTTGCTTAGTCTTTACACTTTTTTTCAAAGACCAAGAATTTCTATCATCTTCTTTACTGCAGCTTCCAGTCCATCTACATTTTTACCGCCGGCAGTTGCGAAATGAGGAGCGCCACCTCCGCCGCCTTGTATCTGACGTGCTGCTTCACGGACGACATTTCCTGCGTTATAGTTGCGCTCTGTCACAAGTTTCTTACCGATCATCAGGGTGAGAAGCGGCTTTCCTTCGCATTTTGTTCCGAGAGCCACAACCATATCCTCGGGCAATTGTGCAGCAACTTGGAACACCAGATCTTTTGCGTTGTCCGGACGAACTTCACCAGGGAGCACTCCGCTGACGAGGCTGACATCGCCGCGTTTTTCGGCCTGCTGTACCAAACCATCGCGGATGCGGAGCGTCTGTTCCTTGAGGAAACCATCGATTTGTGAGCGCAATCCGCTGTTTTCTTCGATAGTCTTCTGAATAGCGGCCTGCAAATCTTTGGCATTATTGAAGAAAGCTTTCAAAGAATCGATCATATCCGTCATCATGTACACACTTTCTTCGGCTGCCTCGCCGGTAATGGCCTCAATACGGCGCACTCCTGCTGCAACACTGCTCTCGCTTAAAATTCGGAACAGACCTAATTTTCCAGTAGAGCGAGCATGGCAACCGCCGCAGAACTCTACGCTATCGGCAAACTTAACTACACGAACGAGGTCGCCATATTTCTCACCAAACAGGGCAATTGCGCCTAACTCGCGGGCTTTTTCGATAGGCAAATTGCGGAAGTCTTCGATAGGAATGTCCTGACGAATTCTATTATTGACGAGGCGTTCTACTTTTCTTAGTTCTTCTGGAGTAACTTTCTGGAAGTGTGAAAAATCGAAGCGGAGATATCCGGGAGAAACCAGCGAACCTTTTTGTTCTACGTGCGTACCCAGAACTTCTCGCAGGGCTTGATCGAGCAAGTGTGTGGCGGTATGATTTGCTTCGCAGGCACTACGTGATTTTCCGTCCACTTCGGCAATGAATTGTGCCGTGACATCAGCGGGTAGTGTACGGGTAAGACATACATTAACGCCATTCTCGTGTTTTGTGTCGAACACTTCAACCTTTTCGTCGCCAACAACCAAAAATCCTCGGTCGCCAACTTGTCCTCCCATTTCTCCGTAGAAAGGTGTACGGTCGAGAACGATTTGATAGTACGACTGCTTTTTCTCCTGCACCCTGCGATAGCGCAATATATGGCACTCGGTTTCCAGTAAGTCCCAGCCCACGAAATTGCTCTCGGCTCCTTCGTTCACTTCTTCCCAGTCGCCGGTTTCTACTGCGGCAGCATTGCGGGCACGTTCCTTTTGTTTCTGCATTTCCTGATTGAAAATGGTTTCATCTACGGTCAATCCCTGTTCCTGACAGATAAGTTGTGTCAAATCCAAGGGGAATCCGAAAGTATCGAAGAGGGTAAATGCTTTTTCGCCGCTTACGACGGTTTTTCCCTCGGCCTTTGTCTCGGCTATCACGCCTTCAAGCAAATTGATACCGGTAGAAAGTGTGCGCAGGAAGGACTCTTCTTCTTCGCGCATTACCTTTGTGATCAAAACCTCTTGGGCTTTCAGTTCGGGATAAGCATCTCCCATCTCGCTGACGAGAGTTGGCACCAATTTGTACATAAATGCTTCGTTTTGTCCAAGATATGTATAGGCATATCTCACGGCTCGGCGCAAAATGCGACGGATAACGTATCCGGCCTTGGCATTTGACGGCAGTTGTCCGTCGGCTATGCTGAAGGATATAGCACGCAGGTGATCGCTGATGACGCGCATCGAAATATCCACCATATCTTCTTTGCCGTATGCCTTACCTGAGAGTTGTTCGATGGCACGTATTATCGGCTGGAATACGTCTGTGTCATAATTTGAGCGCTTTCCCTGCATCACCATGCACAGGCGTTCAAAACCCATGCCGGTATCAATCACTTTCTTGGGCAGCGGCTCAAGCGAACCGTCGGCTTTGCGATTATATTGCATGAATACCAGGTTCCAAATCTCGATAACTTGTGGATTATCCTTGTTTACCAAGTCGCGGCCAGCCACCTTCTGCTTTTCCTCTTCGGGACGCAGGTCGATATGTATCTCCGAACACGGACCACATGGGCCAGTATCACCCATTTCCCAGAAGTTGTCGTGTTTATTACCGTTGATGATATGATCTTCGGGGAAGTACTTCATCCAATATCCGGCAGCCTCGTCATCGCGTTCCAGTCCTTCTTCTTTTGAACCCTCAAACACGGTAACATATAGGTTTTTCGTATCGATCTTCAGCACATCGGTCAAAAATGTGTAGGCATAGCGAATGGCATCTTCCTTGAAATAATCGCCAAAACTCCAGTTTCCTAACATCTCGAACATTGTGTGATGATAGGTGTCGCGACCTACTTCTTCAAGGTCGTTATGTTTTCCGCTTACGCGCAGACACTTTTGCGAATCGGTCTGGCGGCGACTTTTGGGTTCGGCATTGCCCAGAATAACGTCCTTAAACTGGTTCATACCAGCGTTAGTAAACATCAAAGTGGGGTCGTTTTTAATCACCATCGGCGCACTGGGCACAACTAAGTGGCCCTGTTCCTTAAAATACTGCTTAAAAGCTTCGCGTATTTCGTTTGCTGTCATCATAATTATTATTGTTTTAAATTTTTTCTACGCAAAATTACGAATTTGTTCCGATATACAGAAATAATAATGCGTTGAAAATCTGTTTATAAAGTACCATTTGTTAAATTAAACGCGGCCAGCGAAAATTCACCCCTATTTTGCTTTATCTTCTTAGCAGAAACGGGGGTTGTGCGGCCTGTTTTTACATAAGGGTTGTTCTAAAAATTAGACTGTTTTGATTTTTCAAAGATTTTTGAGTGATTTTGTTTTTAGTTTCGCAGAAGCATAGTCTTCTATGGTTCAAGGAATTAAAGACAAAAGTGCCAAAAAGAATGAAAAAGCATACAGACCAAACAAGACTTCCCTATAATTATAAACTAATTTTCAGAACAACCCTTAAATATAAAGGGATTTTTTCAAATTTGTCAGGACCTCAAAAAACGGTCTGGAAAATAGCTCGGAGATAAATTTAGTTATCTCCCAACTAATTTGATTTATCTCCGAATTAGCTTTTGAAAACGAAAAAATATCACCAGCTATGAGCCCTTTATTCATCGATTTTTTTGGGTTGTTAGGAGGCGCGAAAAATAGCCACGAAAAAAGAAAAAATTAGCTCGGAGATAAAAAAATTTTGCTCGGAGCTAATTTTAAATAGTGTCGAGCTATTTTAATTTTGCTCGGAGCTATTTTTTGTTATCTCCGAGCCCATTAACCCCAAATTGCCCATTAGCCCCATTTCCCCCAAGAAAATTTAAAAAAAGGGCGCTCCAAAACAAGGAACGACCCAAATAAAATATGCTTTATCCCGATAAAAATCAGACATTTGCCACGCGCATAATATCAGCAAAGACTCCAGCAGCAGTAACGGCGGCTCCGGCACCATAACCTTGGATAATCATGGGATAATCGTGGTAGCGTTCGGTGGTAAGCAGTACAATATTGTTGGAACCTTCGATGCCATAGAACGGATGTCCCTGAGATATCTCCTCAAGTCCTACACTCCCCTTGCCATCGCACCACCGTGCCACGAAACGCCAGCGCTTTCCTTCGCTTTCAAGCCGTTGCCGTCTGGTTTCAAAGTCGGAATCCAGTTCAGGTAGGCGCTTCCAGAAACTATCCAAGTCACCATCAAAAAGTGCCTTGGGCAAGAATGTGCGGGCTTCGATATCCTCGGTATTTACACGGTATCCGCTTTCACGAGCCAGGATAGTAATCTTACGAACTACGTCGCCGCCACTCAAATCTATGCGCGGATCAGGCTCACTGTAGCCTTGTTCTTTGGCCATGGCGACTGCGCGACTCATAGGTACGTCGGCCGATAGCACATTGAAGACAAAATTAAGCGTACCGCTGAGTACGGCTTCTATTTTGAGGATGCGGTCACCACTACTGCGCAGGTCGTTGATGGTATTGATGACTGGCAGTCCGGCACCTACGTTAGTCTCGAAAAGGTACTTGACACCACGGTCGCGGGCTATGTGTTTCAGACGGCTATAGTCGGCATAGTCGGAGGCAGCAGCCGACTTGTTGGCAGCCACTACCGAGATATTATGACTAAGTAGTTCTTCGTAATCGCTTACGGCATCGTGACGTGCAGTACAGTCCACGAAAACGGAGTTATAGAGGTTGAATTTGAGCGCAGCCTCCTTCAGTTTCTGCACACCTCCCTCGTGGCTTTCGGCAAGCAGGGATTCATATTTCGTAAGGTCGATACCCTCGGGATTGAATACCGACTGGCGACTGTTTGCTATGCCAACGACATTGACTTTCAGGGCATGTTCTTTTTTCAGCTGCTCCTGTTGCGAACAAATCTGCTGCAAAAGACTGCCGCCTACGGTACCGATACCGCAAAGGAAGACATTGATTTCCTGATATGCGCTCAAGAAGAAGCAATCGTGGAGCACGCTGAGCGATTTGCGCAGTTGTGAACGATCTACTACGAGCGAAAGGTTCATTTCCAAGGCTCCCTGTGCCGAAGTATAGACATTGATTCCATTGCGTCCGAGGGTGCTGAAGAGTTTTCCCATGACACCCGGCACATGTCGCATATTTTCACCCACACAGGCGATAGTAGCCATGCCTTCCTGGAGGATAGCGGGATACATCGCGCCGGAAATAATCTCGGCCTCGAACTCTGCATCCAATACTTGGCAGGCACGTTTCGCGTCCTCGGGGGCAATACACAATGTCGTGCTGGCTTCTGAAGATGTCTGTGACACCATAAACACACTGATGCCGGCATTTGTAAGCGAACCGAAGATACGTCTGTTTACTCCGATGACACCTACCATTGCCATACCGCTAACAGTCACCATGCTCGTCTCGTTGATAGAAGATATGCCGCGAATAAAACTGCTCGACGGTTTGGCGTTGCGATGTATGACACTTCCTTTTGCTTCAGGGCGGAAAGTGTTCTTGATATAGATAGGTATATTTTTGGAGCGCGCAGGGAAAATCGTGGGAGGATAGACTACTTTTGCACCGAAGTTACATAACTCGCTGGCTTCCTCATAACTTAATTCTTCTATCGTATATGCCGACTGAATAACCCGGGGATCGGCCGTCATAAAGCCATCTACATCGGTCCAAATCTCCAGCGATTCTGCATTGAGCGCCGCCGCAATAATACTGGCCGTATAATCCGAACCGCCGCGCCCGAGATTTGTGACATAACCCGTATCGGCATCCGAAGATATAAAGCCTCCCACAACGGCAATGCCCCGAAAATCGGCAAAGGCCTGGGCTACCAAACGATTGGTCTGCTCAAAATCCACAATGTGCTTACTATCCTGACGACAGGTCTTGATCAGGGCAGTGGAGTCGAAGTATTTTGCATTTTTAATCAAGGAAGTGCAAAGAAGTGACGAGAGACGTTCGCCGTATGCCACGATAGCATCAGAACTCTTCGGGGTAAGTTCCTGTATCAGGAAGACACCCTGCAGAATACTGGAGAGTTCGTAGAACAAGTGCTCCATCTTTTCCAAAAGTTCCGACTGAAGAGACGATGCCACGACGCTTTTCACCATTTTCTCATGGCGGATTCTAAGTTGTGCCACCTCTTCACGAAAAAGCGTGTCACCTTCTGCCGCAAGTTGGGCAGTATGTATCAGTTGGTCGGTCACACCGCTCAATGCCGACACGACAACAATCGTTGGCTCGTGCCTGCTTTCAACTATCTGCCTGACAAGTTGTATGCTCTCGGGAGTTCCGACAGATGTGCCACCGAATTTTAATACTTTCATAACTTAATTTTTTTTACAACCGGCTTCGATTCGTTTTGCATACGGTCAAGTGCCGTCACAGTGTAGTAGTATTTGTGTTTACCGTCGTTATAAGGTAATTTTATCACGGTATTCTCAGTGATAGCCACGATATGCGCCGCATCATCGGGGTGCTTTGCTTCTTTTGACGTGTCATAACGATAGACAACGTACTTATACGCTTTATTCATGGCGTCCTTTCCTTCGCGAGGTGGAAGCCAGAAAAGGTAATATCCGTCGGGCATCCAACGAGCCTTGAGACTTTTTACTTTACCTGGAGCCTCATCGTCAATAAAGGGCATAAGCGGTTGCAAAGCGGGGAATGGATGATACTTCTCCCTGAGTGCCGTAGCAAAATTGCCCTCGTTGCGAACAACGGCTGCGGAATACCACAGACAACTGCCGGCAATATTCGGAAGGGTGCGCTGCAAACGCATCTTTTCTGCCATCTGATTCTGATTAGGATTGCTTAAATCGGCAGCACGTACGGTGCGTTCCACATCTTGACCGATTACCAAAGGACGACGTCCGGCATATCGCGACCACCATCGGATTAACTCATCGTAATCGGCGGCCTTATGCCCGATTTCCCAGTATATTTGCGGAACAAGGTAGTCTATCCAGCCTTTTTCTACCCACAACAAAACGTCAGCGTAGAGCTGATCATAATTTTGCAGGCCATTCGTGCGACTACCCGGGATATTCGAGCCGTCTTTATGGTTGTGATAAATACCAAAGGGGGACACGCCGAATTTTACCCAAGGCTTTACTCCGTGAATGCTGTCGTGTAATTGCTGAATGAAGACATTCACGTTGTTACGGCGCCACGAATTTACATCAGTGTAGCCTCCTGCATATTTTGCAAAGGTCTTGCTGTCGGGAATGGGCTTTCCGGCCACAGGATAGGGATAGAAATAATCGTCAATATGGAGGCCGTCGATATCATATCGGCGAACGATATCAGAAGCCACGCGGCAAATATATTCTCTGTTGGACGGAATACCTGGATCGAGGACATACAGGCCATCGTATTCAAAGTAATTATCCTTATCCCTGACACACGGATGATTTACGGCAAGCGCCGTTGTTCCTTTTGTCTTTGCGCGATAAGGATTTATCCACGCGTGAATTTCCATGCCGCGCTTGTGACACTCTCTTACCATCCAATCGAGAGGATCCCAGTAAGGATTTGGCGGTGTGCCCTGCTTTCCAGAAAGAAAACGTGTCCAAGGTTCATAAGGACTGGCATAAAGAGCATCACATTCGCCACGAACCTGAAATATAATGGTGTTAATGTTGCATTTTGCCAACTCATTGAGTTGATTCGTCAGGTTTTGCTGCATTTGTTCGCGGCTCATTCCCTGAAACTGTCCGTTGATAATCTGTATCCACGCTCCACGGAATTCACGCTTGGGCTGAACATCCGTTTGTGCCGAAAACGTGAGAGAAAAAGCGAAGAATAAGACAGAAAGTATTGAGTTTTTCATTATTATATGGATGGTATTTAGTTTATTCTGGCAAGTATATCATGTTTCAGTCGTCATTCGACCAAAGCATAAGGACGTAATACAACAAAGTGGCGAGAGAACCAAAAGCCGCTATGACGTATGTATAGGCTGCTGCGTGCAAAGCGTCTTTGGCAGCGGGCAATTCTTCGCTATCGCAGACATTTGATGCAATAAGCCAGCGAATGGCACGGCGACTGGCGTCCACTTCTACAGGAAGGGTGACAAAACTAAACAAAGTGGTGGTGGCAAAAAGAATAATGCCAAAGACCAACAAAGCAGGAAAGATATCAATGAGAAACATGCCGCCCAAAAGGACCCAAGATACCCAAGTAGAAGCAAAATTTACGACGGGTACTAAAGCTGAGCGCATCTTTAGCGGTTTATATGCGGCATCGTGTTGAACAGCGTGCCCACATTCGTGAGCAGCTATGGCAATCGCAGCGATACTATTCTGATTATAAACGCCTTCGCTGAGATTGACAGTCATATCGGCGGGATTATAATGATCCGTGAGCATTCCCTGCGTGGAAGTGACGCTTACGCCCGAAATACCGTAGTCGCGCAACATACGTTCGGCGGCCTCGCATCCCGTCATACCGGTATGAGAACGAATACGTGAGTACTTTTCAATTCTATTATGCAGATATTTTTGCACAATAAAGCTTGCCACAGTAACAACAAGGAATAAAGCCCAAGCAAATGTCATATATTAAAATATAGTTCTGATAATTAGTATTATTAGCCGTAAAGACGTATTATTATATAACTGAATCTGTTTAATTCTGCATGAATAGCAAACATTCCTTTACCAAATACTTTAGTAATCTCATTAGAAACTACAATTCGAGGCAAATTATATAAAGAATGCTCACCGATAATCTCGTAATGCTCCTATACAATAGACACAATCACACATGAAATTTATGATTTATCTAAGCAGCCTTATTTTTAGAGCGCAACAATAAACAACCGATTAGATGAAACGGAAATTCTCAGGTAATTATTCAAATTTCATCGCGAAGAGAAAACTTTCTCATGGCGAAGAGAAAAGTTTCTCATCGTGTTGAGAAAATATTCTCACCGCGATGAGAATTGGTTTTTACGCGGAAAATTCTTTCAGAACACCGATTGTTATTCATTATTCATGCAAATTTAGTTTTTTCTGCGCAAATACCACTTGTTTTTTGCAAAAAAGCGAAGACGCAGCCCGATATAATGAACCGCATCTTCGCTTTTCTAAATTTTTCCGCTAAATGATCAGCGAGTAATAGCTAGTACCAATGTGGTAACGGAGATACCAAGACTGACAATGGAGGCTCCTGCACTCCAGAAAGTGAAGAACGGACTGTTCTTTACCTGTGCTGTGCGGTTAGGCTCAACATAAATCAAGTCATTCTGCTGAACATAATAGGCAGGTGAGGTGAAAACATCACTCTGACGGAGGTCAATTTTATACTCGATGAGTTTTCCATCAACTTCGCGGAACAATTTGATATTTTTCTTCAGACCATTATCCGTAATGTCACCGGCAGCAGCCAAAATATCGAGGATAGAATTGCGTTGTGTGTTGAGAGCGAAACGTCCTGGGTTTCTAACAGCGCCTAAAACGCTAACACTTGCACTTGTAAACTTTACAGTTACCTGCGGGTCGAAGACAATTCCTTTTGCAATGATGCTTTCCTCAATTTTCTTGGCACATTCTTCTTCTCTAAGTCCTCTGACAAAAAGTTTACCAACAACGGGAAGCGTTACATAGCCTTCATTATCTACTGTGTAACCAGTATAAACTTCTCTGCTCGTACCACTGCCTGAAGTTAAATGACCTTCGTTGGTACCCATCGTGAGGTTGGTAGCGAAATCCTTGAGTAATTGGATATCAGAGCAGGTAATAGAAACAGAAAGACGGTCTGCGGGTTTGATACGCATGTCGTAAAGTTGCTTAATATTCTGTCCCTGAATGTAGATGCTGTCGGAATTCTGGAAATACACCACTTCTTTCTGCGAAACGCAGGAACTCAGCGAGAAAACCAAGGCTGCAACGACTAATATGCTGGAAAAAATATTTTTCATTTCTATATTATATATTATATAAGGTGTGTTATAAATATTTTCTGTTGCTAAAAATTATGGTTTAGAAAAGATTTCTAAGACGGCCCAAGAGACCTTTTTTCTTTTTGCTTGTACTTTCGTGTCCATAGCCGTAACCATAACCGTAAGAATAGCCGTAGTTATAACCATAACGGCGGTAGCCGTAACGACTGTAGCCATATCCACGATAACCATAACCTTTCTTCTTACTAAAGTCGAGAGCGTTGAAGGTAAGTCCGACATTCGGCAGAATCTTGTTGGCTGCCATATCATCAATCATGGCAACAGAACTCTTATATGTGTAATCTGCTCTGATAACAACGATAGTCATGTCGGCAACGCGGGAAATAACCTGAGAGTCGCTGACCACACCAACAGGAGCTGTGTCAAGGATAATCATATCGTAGTTAGCTCTCAAGATATCGATGGCCTTTTCAAGAGAATCCTGGGATACCAATTCAGTTGGGTTGGGCGGAATAATACCACCGGGGATGACATGCAGATTAGCGCTGACATCTGAAGTGATAGCCAAAGACAACAAATCCGTATTGTCGGGATCTGCAAGATATTGGCTGATACCCGGCAGACGAGTCGAGAACTTAAATACTTTATTCAGACCCGGGCGACGAATGTCAAGACCTACTACCACAACTTTCATACCAAGGAAGGCATAGCTGGCTGCAAGGTTGCAGGCAACCGTACTCTTTCCTTCGCCAGACAAGGCTGAGGTAAACATAATGACTTTCTTTTCAGCCGAACGTAGCATAAACTGAATGTTTGTACGGAGGCTTCGGAAAGCTTCGTCCATAATTTCGTTGGTATTCTCGTGAACAACAATACGACGTTCACCATTATTATTCTTATCCAAAGGAATATCGCCAATGAGTGGCAAGGTTGAAATGCGTTTCACGTCATCGTGTGAAGATACCTTGACGGCAAGCAACATTCTCAGGTAGATAATTACAACTGGGAACAGCATACCAAGAAGTAATGCCACAAGTTTTATCATACCGCGACGAGGAGCAATGGCACCGCCCGCCTCTGGTGATTCAATTATGCGGCCATTGTTTGCAGTAGCTGCCAACTTAATAGCATTTTCCTCACGCTTTTGCAACAAAAGCAGGTACAATTGTGATTGGAAGTCGCGCTGACGAGAAATACTGAGGTATTGTTTTTCAGCTTCAGGTGCCTGACTGATATTACTTGTGAACTTACCGTATTCTTGCTCCAAGCGCTGGCGTGTGATATTTGCACCATTCTCAAGAGAAGTCAAGGTCATGAGAATGTTATCACGCATAGATTGAAGTTGAATGTCGGCATTTGCAATAACGCTGTTCTTATCTGTAGCATTTAGCACCATACGGTTTCTTTCGATAACGGCCTTATTGTATTCATTGATAAGATTTGCTAAACCGTTGTCGTTAGCAATACCGATACTAGTGGGGAATACTTCGTTCTTCTTCACGTTGTTTTTCACATGCTCCTTCATAAACTGAATCATGCGCAGACGTGTTTCACTTTCAGCGATGCTTTCCTGGTATCTTGTACGACCAGTCAAAGCTTGCTGGTTATCATTTTCCAAGTTTGTCAGACCTGCAGAACGCTTGAAGCCGGCCATCGTATTTTCGGTATTACCTAATTCATTTGAAATCAGGATAATACGATTATTAATGAAGGCTGCCGTTTTTTCTGCTGTCTGGTTTTTATCTTCATTGGCGTCCTCGTTGTAAGCTTGTACGAGACGGCTGATAAAATGTATGCCACGCAGAGGTTTCGTATCGCTAAACGTAAGCGAAGCTATGAACGATTCTTTGTTTGACTGCTCCACACTGAGACTTCCTTTGTACATACTTGCTGCAACTGTGGGAGGAAGAATAGTTGCGCTGATAATCATATCTTCTTTCAAAGGCACAGAATCTACGCGTGTGATGCTAATGGGACCATACTTCGTGTTAATGAGCGCGGGCATCGTCTTAAAGGTAGTTGGGTTCAACTGAATTGTACCGAACTTGGCAGTTGAAGCTCCGTATGAGCCTTCAATGCTCAACGATCCGTTCTGATGCAGTTGAATGTTGAAACTACCGCCGCCCATTTCCTGAGCCTGTTCGGGTGTCATCCACATTTTAATAGGAGCATCCTCGTAAAGAGACATCGGGCAGAATTTGTCGGTACGTGTCAGGCTTACATAGAGATCCAAACTTTCAACAACTTTCTTTATCAACGTCCTTGAACGGAGAATATCCATTTCAGTGGAGAAGTTGTTCGTCATTGAAATCACGCTCGAGAAGGCTGCGCGCGAAGACATCATGCTTTGATCTTTGAACGCGTCATTACTATCGTCCTTAATCAGCACTGACGACTGAACTTGGTACACATTCGGAGTTTTCTTCAGGTACAACCATGCTGCACCCAAGGAAATGACGGCACAAATCACGATCCAATACCAGTTGGCAAGGACTCTGTCCAGTAATTGTAACCAATCAACACCACCTATACCCTGCTGTGATTCCAGCACTTCTTCATTGGTGGTCTTCAAACTTTCTTTTTCTGTCGTTACCATTATTTTTTGTTTTATATATTTTCAAAAACGATTGAATTCTACCCTTTCGCGTTCGTTTGCTCAAAAGAAACAAACATACTACGCGCAAAGTTGTGTGCAAAAATACCATTTTATTTTCATTTGGCAAAAACATTCTGAAAAAAAATATCAACAAAATAACGGATTTGCCTATCTCGCGCTCCATTTGCCCTTTCGGGTTTAATTTTATGCAGGATAGACAATTTTCGGAACGGAGCAAATATTGTATTCTTGACGAAAAATGGGCAATTTGGGCAATTTGGGGTTAATGGGCTCGGAGATAACAGAATTTAGTTCCGAGCAAAAATAAATTAGGGAATGTCGTTTAATTCAAAGAATTTGATATCAGTTGGCGAGGGTATAC
>CAMVJO010000008.1 GCA_947167835.1 uncultured Prevotellaceae bacterium | reverse complement strand
CGGAACATCACCGTCCATGCTCACATTCCGCAGCGTCAGTTCATGGGCAAATCGGCAGAACTCAGAGAAAAGGTAAACAGAATCATCAACGAATCATTAGAACGCATTAAGAATGGAATCTATCATCTATCAACTCATTGACTACATCAGACAAAATATGCCCGAAGTCTCGCTTGTGGACGAGGACTACGGGCAACTTGAGGCTATTGACAAGGAAGGGGTGGACACCTATCCCGTCACGTTTCCCTGTGTGCTGATTGACACGCCGGAGGCCGAATGGACTGGCCTTGCCGACAGGGATCAGAAGGGGAAGGCTCAGGTGAATGTGCGCCTTGTCATAGACTGCTACGACGATACGCACTTCGGTTCCGACACTATGGGGCGCATCCTGGAGCGGGCTGCTATGGCAGAGAGGCTACACGCCTTGTTGCAGTGCTACCGTGTGGGGAGCGAAGGCGGTGCTATGGTGCGCGAGAAGTCGCGTTTCTATACATGGAGCCATGGCATCAAGGTCTATGAATCTGCATACACGGTGTCGCTCACGAGCCACATTCCCGCGACGGTGACTGTTCCTGCTCCGAAGCGTGTGGTGGTGACGGCTTCCTATGCACCTCTGCGTGGCACTCGTGGCACAGTAGCGCCATGTTGCTTGCAACGAGAGCAAGGCCAGGATTCTCGGTGACGCCGATGATGTGGTGTATCTCCAGCGCTGACGGCGCAAAAGGCTTGCCGCAGAATTCGCAGCAGCCGCCGTTCTTACGATACAGGAGCATTTTCCTTTTATGCAATACTTTGCGCTGGTTGCGCATCTTCTCGTCTATGGGGCGGCGGCGCTTCATCCGGATGCTTGATATGTAGAAATACAGTCCGAAGAGTTTGAAACACTTATATACTTGCATCATTCTTCACCTCCTTCCAGATCTACGCCCCATTCGTCTTTGAGCAGGGCTTTCAGCAGACTGCACATAGACGAGTGGTAAGCAATCATTTCTTCACAGGGCACCATGCCTTCCTTTGCAAGCGAGGGCAGGTATCTCTCCACACATTCCATCAGTGCGCAGGTAAGGTTCTTACCATAGCCGTCGTTGAGCAACTGCATCACGGCTTCGTACTTATTCTGCTGCTGCTTCATCATCATTGATAAACTCAACCCGCACAGGTTGGTTCGTTGCGTTGAAGGTAAAGACCTTCGATTCCTGTTTGTTTAACATAATGTAGATAAATATTGAACATGTGGCACAAAGAAAGCGGTGCGCCACTTCCCGCTGTTCAAGTCTTAGGTAAGGACCGACACGGCCATTACAACCGCATCACGGGGTTAGCGCACCGCTGTTATAGTGCAGGGGGGTATTCCTCACTCTGCGAGGGATCGGGACAGGCGGCGGATGCGGGTTTCTTCCTGGCGGCGCGGAACCCTGCAAAGAGGGGGCGCTCCACGCTGTGTCCATCCACGGTGATGCCGCTCTGTATCATGCGCCGCAATACCTGTATGACGCGCTGCTCGGAGATGAAGAACTCCTCACGGCTGAGCCTCCGTATGGCGTCGTCGAAACGTAGGCGGCGCACTTCTGTCCAGTAGTAGTACCGCTCGAACATGCGGCGGTCTCTCGAACTGATCAATGCCTGGCTTCTTCCTTTTTTCATGGTGTCTCTGGTTTTATGGGGCATGGCTATAGGGATGCTTCTTCTTTCTTGGGTTCTACGAAGAAGGTTTCGTCCTGTACGACTTGTATGCCGCAGACTTCGAGTGCCTGTCGCATGGTGACGTTGTGGGGCTCAAGGTCGGCGGTGTTGTAGATGGTGATACATTCGGCATCGCGGTCGGCCAGTAGTTTGTCCTTGGCCAGTTCCTCGGTCTGGCGGATGTAGGTGAAGGGCAGGAACTTCTTGGCCAGTGTGAGTGCGGAGGCCCATGTGAATCCCTTGAGTGTCTTGAGTTTGGGCGTGCCGGTGCGGAAGCCTATGGTGCCGTGTGCCATGTCGAGGCTCTTCTTTTTCTGGAAGAGGTCGTCCTGATGCTCTGTGGCAAAGGCCTGGAGTATGTCGAAGGCTTCGCTGCGCTCGGTGGTGAGTGCGGCGAGGCGGTCGGCATGGCGTTCGCGTATCCTGGCGCATTGCAGGTCTATGTCTGCATTGATTTTCTGGATCTGTGCCTCGGCCTTGGCGTATGTGGCGAAGGCTTCATCGGCTGCATCGCGGGTTACTCCGCTGATGATGGTTTTCTTCTGTCTTGTTGTTGCCATTGTGTGTTAAGTGTTTTTGTTGTTTTTTATGTTGATTAACTCAATCCGATGTTGGATGTGTCGATGTATATGATTTCGTCGGGCCGTTGGTCGGCCGTGGGCGGGCTCTGCGGCGTGGGGCGTGCGAGTGCCTGTCGGGGCGGTTCCTGCTGCTGCTTCTTGTGTGTCATGGCCATTAGCTTGCGCGAGAGTGCCTGTAGTTCCTTGACTGTGAGGTAGCGGAAGTGCTTGCCTGCTATGCGGCGGTCCAGGCAGAAGCGGTCTACGTTGTCCCATGTGGTGGTATCTACGCCGTAGATCTGCATGAGGTGTAGCACATGGCTGCGGTGTCGCTTGACTTGTGAGCGATATCCGCATTCCTCTTCGAGTGCGCGGCAGAGTGTGGCGTATTCCTCGTCGGTCATTTCGCGCAGGTGGGTGGTGCGTCCGCCGGTGTAGGTGAGCACCAGGTTGCATTTCATCTCGTCGGGATCGTCAATTCCGGTGAGCATGTTGAAGGAGCGATAGAACCAGAAGTAGTTGCGGTTCTTCCTGATCTCGCGTCCTCGCTTGTGGCTTTCAGTGGTTTTCATGCGGTGTCTGTGTGTTTTTTTGGATTCATATAGAGTGACGGGGCGTGGAGTCGAACCACCTTTTCTTTATTAACAATGAACCTAAATACTAATCAAATACTATGAAAAACAAAAATCCTTTATCTGTTCGGGGCTCCCAATGCCCCAGAGCCTCACCCGCGCCCTCACACCGCTGTGCTGTGGGCAACCTCGGATTGGCTGTTCCCCGTCAGGTTTTAATAGGTATGTCTTACCTCGTTTCAGAGATGTATATACTTCTTTCCGGAGATGTATATACATCTTGGCGGAGATGTATATATATCTTTTCGGAGATGTATATACATATTTTTCACTATGTTTTGACTGTAGTTTTTGCTGTCGTTTCCGTACCCTCGGAATCAGTGTCGGAAACGGGTGTCCAGTCAATGCTCACGTGGGGCTGCATCTTGCCTGCTCCGTTGCAGAGCGGACAGGGTACCTTCACGGCCTCTCCCCAGAAGTCCTGTCCCCAGAACCATCCGTTGCCGCAGCAGTAGTTGCACTGCTGCACGAGGCCTCTGACGCGCTCGTGGCGGTTCTTGACGGTGGGGCTGCTGAGTTCTAAGATCTGTCTTGTCTTGCTCATGGCTTACTTGTCTTTATAGGTCAGTCTTTCGTATTTATGAAACTTGATGATGCGGTTTGCCCACATCGGATCTTTGGTCTCTACCACCACCATGCCCTTGTGCCGGCGGGAGCGGTGTAGGTGCAGGTCACACTCGTAGTTGTAGTACAACCAGTCGTCCAACAGGCCCTGTGCGTCGGTGGCGGTCATCAGGATACAGATGGTGTCGCCTTGCTTGTAGTCGTTGCTCATAGTCGTTCTGTCCTTACGTTGTCACCCCAATAGCGTGCGGCTCCCTCTTCCCAGATGGTGTATTGCCCCGTGGAGCCGATGAACCGGCCCTTGGAGAAAGCCTTGTAGCCTTCAACCCATATCTTCAGCGTGGCATCATACATCACTTTCACTGCTGCACTGCCGCGTGGCCTGGAACCGTCGGCATGGCTTAGGAAGATGATGAGCTTGTCCCTGTGGTTCTCCTTGAACCGCAGGTATTCGCCGTAGCTCATCTGCGTATATTGGAAACTGTCCACCACCACGACATTGTAGCTCTTGCGGCGTGCAAGCCGGTTGGAGAGGTCGTGCATGGGTTCGGTATCAAGCAGATGCAGGCGGTTGCCTACGTTGAGCAGTCCGTGTCGCACCAGTTTGTCGCGCATGGAGAGGCTGGTGCCCTCTTCCATACTGTCGAAAGCCACGCGGTCCCAACGGCACAGCTCTGCTATGAGTTGCAGGACAAACGAGGTCTTGCCGTTTCCCGAATCTCCCCAGATGAACCAGACACCCGTGCGCTCCGGCTGTCCGAAGGCTTCTGCCCATTTCCCCTCGAAGGGAAAGACGTGGCGCTTCTTGCTAAGCACCTCCCTGACTGTCAATGCTCTGGCCATGGCCTATTCCTCCGTGCCCTTGTGCGCTGCCTTATGCGCTGCGTTAGTCCGCTTGATGCGGTGAATGCTCTTCTTGACGCGGCGCAGGTCGTAGTCGCACGATGCGGCATCCCTGATCACCTCGTCAATGTCTCTGCGCTCCCTGATGCCGTTGGCCGTGCAGATGGCATAGACATCGTTCACCGTAGTATCCTCCAGGATGAAGTACTTACGCCCGATGCGACTGTAGAACTCCTTATACCCAGGCTTCTTCCAGCGCAGGCCGTTCTCAATGCGCTTCATGATGTAGTCCGTGCTCATAAACACCACGCCACACTTGTCCTCAAGCTTGTTGTAGAGGCTAATGAAGTAGTGGAACACGTTCTCGGTCAGCTTGTCTGCCTCGTCGAAGATCATCAGCGGAGCATCAATCTGTATAAGGGCGGCGAGTATGGCCTTCCACAGTTCGCGCACCGTATAGCCCTCGCCTCGAATACCGATGAGACGTGCAATCTCGCGTACAAACTCGCCCTTGTGCATATCCTCCGAACATTGCAGGTAGAACACCGACCTGTGTTCCGAAGCATAGAGGCGTGCTGCCGTAGTCTTGCCGCAACCGGCTTCACCCACGATCCACGTCACATTGCGATACTGCTGCGCATCGTCCAGGGCATAGTTGATTTCCTGATAGGCACCTGTCTCCACAATCTGCCAACCGTCATCAACGGCCTGATTGCACACCTGATCACTCACCTTGCGCCACATATCATCGCTGATGCTGTCCCACTTGCCGGAGAGCATCTGGCTCACCGTGCCGATGCTCGTTCCCTTGAGACTGCCCGCAGCCTTGCGCTGGCTCGGATAGCGTGACACATACACCCTGAGGCGCTCTGCAATCTGTTCTTTCTTTTTCTGTTCCATAAAAAAAATCTGTTTAGTTATTTATTGATTTTCATAGTTCCTAAGCTAAGGCTGTCAAAGCTTTCCCGCTGTCTTGCGGAAATCAACGCTCACAGGCTTGCCGTGCTCCTGCACCTCGCGCCAGTCCAGATTGACAACCTTCTTCATCACACGGCCTAAGAGCAATTCCTCGGGCTCACGGCCATAACGCAGCATACGTCGGTCTATCTGACGCTGCACGTCCGCAGTCACGCCCTTGAGGTCGGGAGTATGCAGGCCGTTCTGCTCGGGAGCCACGCCCTCGGCATACTCTATCTTCCTGGCAGCCACCTGACGCTCTATGCGGCTCTGACTGGCGGCCTGCTGCTGACGGCGGATAAAGGCAGCCTCGCCCTTGGTCTGCTCCTGAATGGCACGGTGTATGTGCATGTAAGGCTCTGCCACGCGCTCAAAGCGCAACTCGCCTGCCCTGTCTTTCCAATAAAGGCGTATGCTCTGCATATCGTAGGGATCGTATTTCACCACGAACTTCTGATAAGTGTGCTTCCTGCGCCACTCCAGATCGGGAACACCAGGCTCACTCATCACCTCATACACACGCTTCTCGCCTTTAACCGTAATCTCTATGCCGCTGCTGGTAAACGTGCTCATCCTGTCGCATGTCACCCAGAACATATCTATCATGTCGCTGGCGGTCACTACAGGCGTTTCAGGGTTCACGCTCTCCTGGTACATCTTCATGCGCTGCTCACCGGTTGCAGGGTGCGCCATCTCGTTCCACTCGGTGCGCGCTTTCAAGTAGGCGGCCTTCAGCTCGTCGTAGGTATAGAGTTTGTCCTTGTTGGCCTCTATAAACTCCATATTCGGACGGCTGCTGTCCTTCTTAGCCGTGATGTTCTGGCCGGTAAAGCGCCAGTCCTTATGAAGCACCTGCTGCTGGAACCTGCCGAAGACGCTCTCAATGGTCTTAGAGGCACCGTTGTACGGAGCAGCAGTCCTGTGGATGTGGCATATCTTATCCAACATGCCGCTGCTGTTCGCCTTCTTGTGGCCGCCCTGGTTGTCATGCACAATCTCGTAGGGCTTGTGGCCGCTCACCTGAATAGCCATCCTGTAGGCCATGTATTGCGCTTCGTAGTCCTCAGTGTCGCTGATGCAGAAGCCAAGGAACACCTCTGTTGCTGCATCTATCACCTCATACACGCTCGTAGTCCTTACCTTGCCGTCCTCATCCCTGTAGTACAGGTTCAGCTTCGTACCGTCACCATACCAGAGAGCATCACGCATCGTCGGCAAAGACGTTCTGTGTCTGCGGTCAAACTTCTGGTGGGCGCTCATTTCACCATATACGGCATCATGCCACAATGGTTCAATGTCGGCACGCTCCAGCCAAGTCTTCAGGCTACGGATGCTTTTCAATGGCTTCCAGCCCCTGCTCTCGCACTCCTGATTGAAGGTAGAGAAGATCTGACTGTCGGTATAGACAGGCGTCTTGCACCGCTTCAGGGCAATAAGGCGCTGCTGTGCCTCAGCTGTCAGTTTCAGGGTGTTGCTGTTGCCCACCTTGCCGCTGATCAGCGACTGATACCCGTCCCGCTTAAAGTTGTTCATCTTCTCTTTCAGACGTGCCAGGTTCTTAGGCAGCGTGTGTCCAGTCACCTCGCGCAGCTTCTCGCTCTGAGTGAAGACAATATCCCACAGGTCGCCGCGTCTGCCACCGCCCAGGGCGTGTGTAGTACTGGTAAGCTCGTTCATGCGCTCCCAAAGCAACTTCAGCACACTGGCATTGCTCGTGTACTCGTCAATCAGCTTCTGACTGAGGCGCGTTTGAACACCGTTCAAATCATATTCAAACGCCTCGTAAAAAGCACGAGCCTTGTCATCTTCCCTCACCCATTCCTTCAACTCCTGGGCTTTCAGCACATCGGCTGGCTTTCCGTACTTAGCTTCAAACATTAGTCTGTACTTCATAGGGAGCGACGCATATACATAAAGAGCATAGTTGCCTTCACCCTTGCCCTGACGCGCACACTGGATGTTGCCACGCTGCACATTGCTCAGCAGAGTGCTACGCCTGATAATGGGATTGTCCCCATTCGTCAGTTCGCTAAAGGTTACGCACAATGTCTTATTGTAATACTCCATAGTTTGCTCACTCCGTTTAGTGTTCCTTACGGTTCGCCCGTAAGGGTTATCTCAGTTTCATCACATCTGTTAGCTTGTAATACACTGGCACCATTGCAAAAGAGTAAACGATGCCGATGCACTTCTCTAAGGTGCTCATGTCATCAAGACTCCACTTGAAGCTCAACAGAAACCACATATACACCAAACCCATTGTAATAGCTATCAGGAAACGAACGCCTGCTTTCAATACCTTTTTCATGACTGTCCTCTTTTACTTGCTACCTATCTCAATGCCGCCATACTGCTCTTTGGCAACAAAGCGGATCTTACGCGCAAGCATACTGTCCTTCTTGAAGTTCAGTGCCTTGCTTACCATCTCACGGGTGCAGTTCATAGTCGAAGCCAACTTCACAACACTGCCACGATCCATCACAATTCTTCTTTTCATAATTCGTTTTTCTTATTTATTTTTAATACCTTTGTACCATGATTAGGAAATACTGTATCACTTTCTACTGTCAAGAGACACAGGCAGACCATATACGCGAATTGCTTCGGCAATACTTTCGTCAACACAACCTGTTATGCAGAACTCAGCGCACTTATCCTGAGCAAGGATGGAACACCCCAGCAATCGGATCCCGGATTGAAGTTTGGGCAATAGTTTCTCCAAAAGAGCCGCAGTCGCAAAGCAAGGGTCTTCGCCGTATTTGCCAAGATAGTATTCGTATGATCCGCGACCGCTTTGGACTCGTTGCAGATCCAACCATAGAGACTCTTTGGTGTTGAAACCGCTATCCCATACATCTATTGTGCGGAGCTCTTTCAGTTCCTTCTCGCACTCAACGATAGTTTGCCTACAAGATTCTATCTTTTCTTGAAGTTCAACTTTGCGATCCATCACAATACGTCTGTTCATGTTCGTACCTCCTTATTTTATGTGTTCGTTGATATAGTTCTTGTCTTTCTCTGTCAGAGCCATGCCCATCTTGATCTTCCGAAGCACAACCTCCTTGGTTCCTACCAGCCACAATGCCTTGCGGTCAAGCAGTTCTGTGATGTGCTCAGTTGTTCCCCCATTGAGAACAACCTTCTCAATCTCAAGTATGGCATCAGCAGCGTCGCTGATAATCTCAGTGGCTTCCTGATGAAGCAGTTTCTGCTCGTTCAGAGCTTTGTCTAACTGGTAGGTCTTTTCGGCAAGGCACTTCACAAGGCGGCTGTTGCCGATTTTCAACCATTCACGGCAAAACTCATCCTTGTCCATGTCACCGGCATTCTCATACATGGCGTTAGCCTCTAAATACTCTTGCTCTGTCACTGAGCGGCCAATGCGCTCTTCAAATTCCTTCTGTAACATAATTCTATTTTGTTTTTAATTCGTACCTTTGCAACCGATATGGAAGAGAAACGCTATAGCTTCATAACCTTGTTCCACTATTCCGTACATGCAGAATGTGAGAAAGAGGGGAAACGTGCATTGAAATCCGTCGTCAATCAATGCAAAGTCTTTGCTGATGCTATTCAGATACACTTCCATGACGACTGCTTCTTATTTCTTGATGGGGAAGCGACCATAAGACTCGTCTTCCAGGTAAAGGAAACGCAGGATGTCATCCTCTTGAAGATGTCTCAACTGCTCACCTTTGCTCATACCCTCAAACTCACGCTGATTAACAACGAGTTTTTCACCGAACAGACCGCGTAAGTCTGGTCGCCTCATACGCCCAGACATGGTTTGAAGACCACGCCGCCGGATCTCCCTGCAACAGGCATCGTAAATCTCTTTCCTTGCCATAATTCTCATTTTTAACTGTTAATTTTCTCGCGTCTCAGATATTTTTTTTACCTTTGTCGCGCTGTTCATTTAATGAATACGCTTGCAAAGATAGTGACTTCTCACGAATTAACAAAATATTTTCGTGACTTTTTTCGATTTTAATATAAAAAATATCAAAATGAGCGAGACAATTCACGATAGAATAAAGGAACTTGTTACCCATTTCGGTGACGGCGCTAACACGGTTTTTGCCAATCTAGTAGGAGTGAGTGAGGGAAATGTAAGGGGATATATAAAAGGAGTAGTCCCCAAGCAAGATTTTCTCGAAAAGGTCGTGAGAAATTGCGAAGTTAATCCACGATGGCTTCTTACAGGCGAAGGATCCATGCTAAAAGGCAATGATCTTCCAGCAAAGGTGAGCTATGACCCCGCAGTAGGAACACCTTATTATGACGTGGACTTCATTGGTGGCTTCAGCGAGATATTCAACAGCCAGACTACAGTGCCGGCATGCAATGTATTGGTACCAGGTTTCGAGAAGGCATCACTATGGTGCAATGTCACCGGTCACTCTATGGAACCGAAAATCAATCATGGTGACATCATTGCCCTGCACGAATGTACCATCAATGATATTCAGTATGGAGAGATCTACGCGGTTGTGCTCGATACTATCCGTACCATCAAGATCCTGCGTTGTGGTTCCTGCTCCGATGTGCTCCGGTATGTCCCCATCAATCAGGACTTCGACGAACAGGAGTTTCCCATCTCACGGATCATTCGCGTCTTTGAAGTCCTTGGTTCCATTGCACGTTTCTTCTAAACGAAAAGCGCATCCAAATTTCACGTCATTTCTCGCAACCCCTTGAAAATAGGCACTTTCTTGTGAATTTCGCCCCCTGAAAACGGTCTTTTCCTTTGATTTTCGCCCCTTGAAAACAAGAAAAAAGCCGTTTTTTCAGTGCAATTTGGGCAGAGTGCCCCCCCAAAAGAACTTGCATAAGTGTTAAAAGTGCATACCTAAACGCATACCTAATTCAAACATTTCGTTTTTGCAGAGCCAGAAGTGCACACCTAAACGCATACCTAACTGCATACCTAAACCCATTTTGGGCATAAAAAAAGGACCATCTTCGTGATGCCACGAAAATGATCCGTAATGCCGTCCTGTATGGTGCTATATTATAGCCCCCTCAGAGTCTCTTTCTTATTCGTTATAGGTACATATACGTGCGCGTGCAGAAAACGCCTCAGAACAAGCCTATACAAGGCTTACAGCCCATCTGACTGCATCCGTTCAGCTTCATCCAGAATGCCACATACGAAAAAAGCGATCCATCCAGACCGCCATGTTACATTTCACCTCTAAAACACCGTTCAAACGCACCTCAAACGTAAAGCAAACGTAAAGCCAATGTTACATTTCGTTTCTGCATTTTGTCTCACTCTCTCAGACCCTCAAACTCTCTCAACTCCTTTGTATATAAGGCTTTCACGACTATCGGGCTTCATCCTCTCTCTTCTACATTTCGTTTTGCCCCCCTTACGAGATTGTATATTTGTTAAGACCTGTGCCTACATAGTTTCCATTATAGTATGGGGTAACCATATCTAATGCCTCCTGTTTTTTTGCGATAAGTTTTGGAGTGACGGTCAATTCATACCAATGGTTTTCGCTGTTATAAGCAAAAGAGAAATCGTATGTATCACTTGATGGATATACAGGCACAACCTTATCGCCATAATCAGAAGCATTACCCGTAACAGGAGTTGTAGTTATTGATGTTTGTGTATAGCTACTGAAGTCATAATCGGCGAAGTCAAATTCCACAGAGCCACTCTCACCGATGACAACTGGAACTGCACTCAAGTCTATCTCTCCATATTTTATTGAAACAGGACCATTGGCTGTAACGGAACCATATATGCTGATATTGTGTTCGCCATCGCTTGCGATTGTAAGTTTACCAGCACCCTCGAACTTGATGTTTTCAGCATCCATGTCGGCATTTACAGTCAGGGTAGATGCAGCAGTTGTAGTGATTTCAATATCAGGATAGTATGTCACTTCATCTACGATAGCATTAGTAGGAACATCAACATTACCATGAGTACCTTCGTTAAGCCATGCATTTGTGGCAGACAGATTGCTGTTTGTTGTAATTGTGCGAGAATACTTACCTCCAAATGAAACGTATGGGAACTCGTCCGTGAGTTGATCCATCTGGTCAGCCGAGATTACATAGTCATAAACGCGGATTGTTTTGGCAAACACCTTTGCCTTTGCCGTCTCATCAGACATATTCGAAACACGTTCAATACCAGTTCCATCAACACCACCGTGCACCGAACCAATCTGGAAGCCACCACCAAGTGTTTCAGAATACGTCACTTGTGTTTTCTGAATACCATCCAAATATACGGTGAATGTATTTCCGTTCTTTGTAAACACAACCAAATGAGACAATGCTGTTGCATTTGCAGCAGTCATGGTAGAGATTACTTCGAATGCATTGCTCCCACTACCTTTTACCAGTTTGATTTCATTCTGACTTGCACCTCGAATGATTGCAAGATATTTCTGGCTTCCGCTTGTTGTAGATCCAAATGCAACAAGACAGCCATTTTCTACGTCAGGTACATTACCGGCAACCGCAACAGTGTAATTTGCCGGCCACGCCATATCGCCTTCCATTTGACGATAAGGTGTGGACATTACCTTTAGTGTACCATCATCGGTATTGTAACTATTATCAGTGTTATACTCTGTATCAATTTTCAGAGCTTTGTCAGAACCAGCATTACCTGCATTTGAAATCACTCTATCTGCAGGGTCATGAATATTTGTTGCTTTAGTGGACTCATTAAAAGTGTAATCCAACCATGCAGCATAACCACTTACTCCAACGGAATGAGAAACTGTAGCTGTTCCATCTACGGGTGTTACCGTCTCGTATTCTGTAGCATCATACTTCTTCATCTTAATAGTTACGTCAGAAGGGATATAAGTAACAGCAAAACTACCTGTTTTATATTCGTCACCTGTTTCAACAAACTGTGCTGTAGCAGTACAATCAGTGAACGTATAATTAGCTAAACTACGATCATCAAGATTCGCTGTTAATGTGGCATTTTTGAAGATGACAGTACCATTATTAGTAAGTGCACCCGTCAATACAACAGCATTGTTTTTCCCGTCGATTGTCAAAGTCTTACCTTCGGCAACTGTAATAGCCTGGTTAAGTGTCGCTGTAGTGCCCGTCAAATTCAACGTAGCATCATCCGAAACTGTTACTCCACCGTCATTAAATGGTGTCGCATCAGACAAGGTGGTGATTGATCCTTCACTAAGAGTTACAGAGCCATACAACTGAGGTGCAGAGAGTGTACCATTATTGGTTATAGCGGCATTGTTTCCATCAGTGTTAAAAACTTTTGATGCAGTAACATCAGCGCCTGATTTAATAACAATATTACTGCCACTAGGGTAGCCTATTTTAGCACAGTCGCTTGCAGTTCCGTCTGATTTTTTAGTCAAGTCGCAGGTTCCCTCAAAATTAATTGTACCAGTACCTACGAATGCGTAACTGTATGATGTCTCACTTAAATTATTACCAGCAAGGTTTTTGATGGTTACCGTACCACTGGTTGTGATTCTTTTAGTACCATCTAGAATAACGTTATCAAGCAGAGCACCATCTGCAAGTGCAGGAGTGCCATGATTTGCTTTGAATGTACAATTCGCAAGAGTTCCCTTGACATTCACACTGGCATTACTGTTGTTACCATGGATTGTGCCTGTGAAGTCTGGAGAACTTCCAATATTGATAACTGCATCTTGATCACTTGATGTGCCTGAAGCATTGAAATCACTACCCGTTGTACCACAAATTAACCATGTGCCAGAACCTGCCAATTCATCAACTTTCATTTGGAAGTTCCATTTGCTGCAAACAGTAAGGTTACCATCCAAGGTAGTTGTGCCAGCCAGTTTGAAGCCATCTGCATCTTCCCCCATATCAAAAGCAAAAATCTTACCTGTTTTACCTGTGGGTACAGTAACATTATTTAATGTTGCTTTTTGGTTGTTGTGCTTGATGGTTCCAACAAGGTCGATACTAGTAAATGATGCTATAGAATTGGTTTGACTGTCGCCTGTGCCTATAGTCAGAGTTTTGCCTTCGTTAATCGTCAGTTTACCTGTTGCAACAGTCGATTTATTTCCGCTGATTGTTACATCAGCATCTATTATCACATCTTCCGCACCAGTAATTCTGGTTAAATCAAAGCCTGTATAATTGACAACGAGGCTCTCTCCCGATGGGGCTCCTACTTTTCCTGTACCTGTAATCTTTGACAAATCGAAATTCTCGACGTCAATAACCAAAGTTGAACCAGAGGGGACAAGAAATGATTCACGGCTATTATAGTTTTCTACATCACTTAGATTCTGTGTTGAATTTTCGGTAAACTCTGTCGTTTCCTTATATGTATATAATGTAACTCCAGTTGGAGTTTTCTCAACATAATAGTACTTTCCATTAAAAATTTGGTCTTCCAATGCATCTTTGCTTTCTACGAGAGTCCATCCGTCAGTACCCGAAATGGTGGGTGTCAGTGTCGTGACAGTGACATTGGTAAACGTAGCAAGAGTGCGTGACTCAATAGTATTGTTTGCCGTTGGATTTGTCAGAGTGGCATTTATGGCAAAACTTGAGGCCGCTGGAGTTGTCTTTGCACTGTTTGCGGTAAGGGTGAACTGTCCTGTCGTTCCAAGATTAATCGTATTAGTGTTAGAACCTGTAGACCAACTCTGCGTACCCATACTGATAGTCAAACGACCATCAATATTAAAAGTGCGTGTCCACGAATTATCATTAGTTGAAGATAATGTTAAATTAAGTGTTGAATTCTCGTCAACGTCAATTGTTGATGCTACATTAGTTTGCAGCTTTACTGTAGTAGCTGTCAATGATGAGTTTACAAGTTTTAATCGCAGATTCCATCCCTCAAATGCGATTCCTGTAGCAGTTACATCTTGCAGGTAAATGGGTGACCACATATCAGAACTAGGAGTACCTGGACCATTGCCTTTCCAAGCGTCAGTAAGAACCCAGTTACTCTGGGTCTTCCATTTATCGGCATCCACTGCAGAACTACCAGTAGTTATTCCACCGATGTATCTGTTATATCCGCTGGGTGTTTTTATGCCTCTGATAGTCCAGTGCGAACATTTATTAGTATTGTCATTAAACGGCCCTATTTTGAGATGAGAACTCTTGGATTTCTCATTGTTATTCAATCCATTAGTTGAAGCCGTACCTGTAGGTGCGATTCTATATTTTCCTTCAATATATGTAGAAGGAGTTATTTCCCACACCGTTTCATGAGTATCACTGAGTACCGCATCGCCGTTAACCCAATTAAAATATTTGCTGGCATCAACAACCTTTATATAGTAACCACCAGTCGCTTCTTCAAATTTGAAACGAGCACCTTTTGAAGACCTACCATCAAGAGCCTCGTTAGAATATCCTATGAATCCGTCGTGATCTGATGTATTGTTCACACAACATTCAAAAGTATACTCGGTATCTGCTTCAGGGACAAATTGTGCCCACGTACTTCCGATGCCTATAATAAGCATCGTGAGTAAAATAAATAGTTTTTGTTTCATAATATTTAGTTGTTTAGTTTATTTGTCTATTTTTGTTGATTTCCAATAGGGCTTACATCATGTTCTCAGTAAAAATCTAATCTCCAATGTTGCACATTAGGGATCAAAACACTTTAAGAGAGTGATGATTGAAGGGTTTATTTTTGAGAGAATCCAATTATCATACAAAATAATTTGCTTAATTTCTGACATTCCACTAAATTTGCATACTGAATACTATATAACCAATAATAAACAAAAGAATTATGACAATCGACACCTGTAATTTCAAAGACCAAAAGGTCATTGTACGCGTTGATTTCAACGTACCCTTAGACGAAAACGGTAAGATTACCGACGACACCCGTATCCGTGGTGCTGTTCCTACCCTCAAGAAGATTTTGGACGAGGGCGGTGCTCTTATCATCATGTCTCACATGGGCAAACCCAAAGGTAAGGTAAATCCTAAGTTCTCTCTCGGTCAGATTACCGACGCCGTTAGTCAGGCTCTCGGTGTTCCCGTACAGTTTGCTCCCGACTGCGCTAAAGCTGCCGACCAAGCTGCTGCTCTCAAGGCAGGCGAAGTGCTCTTGCTCGAAAACCTCCGCTTCTATCCCGAGGAAGAGGGCAAACCTGTAGGCATTGAGAAGACAGATCCTGCATACGAAGATGCAAAGAAGGCTATGAAGGCTTCGCAGAAGGAGTTTGCCAAGACTTTGGCCAGCTATGCCGATATGTATGTGATGGATGCTTTCGGAACGGCTCATCGTAAGCACGCTTCTACCGCTGTTATTGCCGACTACTTCGATGAAGACCACAAGATGCTGGGTTATCTGATGGAGAAAGAAGTACATGCCGTTGATAACATCTTGAGCGACATCAAACGTCCCTTTACTGCTATCATGGGTGGCTCAAAAGTTTCTACCAAAATCGGTATTATCGAAAATCTGCTGGGTAAGGTTGATAACCTCATCCTTTGTGGTGGTATGACTTACACCTTTGCCAAGGCTATGGGCGGAAAAGTCGGAAATTCTATCTGCGAAGAAGACAAATTAGACGTGGCTCTGGGCGTCATCAAGCAGGCTAAGGAAAAAGGTGTAAACCTTGTTCTCGGTGTGGACTGCGTTGCCGGCGACAGTTTCAGCAACGACTGCAACACTCAGGTATGTCCTTCTGACGATATTCCCGATGGTTGGGAAGGTCTCGATGCAGGTCCTGAAACCCGCAAACTCTTCGTTGATGCTATCAAGGATGCCAAGACTATTCTGTGGAACGGTCCTGCAGGTGTCTTTGAATTCGACAACTTCACAGGAGGTAGCCGTGCTATTGCCGAAGCTATTGCCGAAGCAACAGCCAAGGGCGCATTCTCACTCATTGGCGGTGGAGACTCTGTGGCTTGTATCAACAAATTCGGCATGGCCGACAAGGTAAGTTACATTTCTACCGGTGGTGGTGCCCTGCTTGAGGCTATCGAAGGCAAGAAACTCCCCGGAGTTGTGGCTATCAAAGATTAATTATCCTAACATTCAGAGTGTTCTGCCTACGAAAAGGGGTAGAACACTCTTTTTTTTGCTTTGCCGCTGCCGTATTTCAGGCATTACATCTATTTATTTTGAGAAAACCTCTGCTAACAGGAATGTTGAAAAGACTATATTTTTTATTATCCACGCTATCTGTATCATTACTCCTGCTTGCTGCGTGCCAGAACTCCGACAACAAGACGAGGAAGACAGACAACCAGACCGATTCTGCCGATATCAGGATAGCTTTGATGCCTATTGAGGAATGTGCCCCCTTCTATTTTGCACAGGAAGCAGGCATCTACGATTCTCTCGGCATCCAAGTAAGGCTCGTCACCTACAACTCGCAATTCGACTGCGATACGGCCATCATGAATCAGCGTGTAGATATGAGCATCTCTGATAAAAACAGAATGACGACCTACGGCACAAAGGCAAAGGCGTGGGAAGAGTTCAATTCCCTAAGCGGACAATGGGGACTTGCGGTTTCCGGTCAGTTAAGGGTGCGCAAACCGAAAGATTTGAACAATCGTCTTATCGGTACCTCCAGACTATCTGCTTCCAACTGGTGGCTACAGCATTTTCTGAACGAACTGAAGATCGAAGAAGAGGATATTTTCCAGATTCAAATCAACGATATTCCGCTGCGCCTCCGTATGCTGCTCAACAATCAGATAGATGCTGCCATTTTGCCCGAACCCTATCTGAGCATCGCCCGACTGAATGGTGCTAAAATCATGGCAGAGGCCAAAAACCTATACGCAGCCCCCTCCGTGATGCTGGTAAATGACAAGGATAAGCAAGATGCCCGCAAAAAGGTAGTATTAGACAAAGTTAAGGCGGCATATCGAACCAGCCTCTTCCGCATGAAATCATATCCGAAGCCTATTAAGGATTCCGTGCTTACCAAATACTATCAGATACCTGCCGCTCTTCGTGATTCTGTGAGACTTCAATAGAATGATCTCAGGCCTCGTACTTTCTGAAACGCAAGATTAAACAAAGAAGCAGGAAATCCTCCTCCTTATAATAGTATTAAACGATGTCCACCTCCTCCTTTCACGATTATTACGACACAGCCCTGCAAGCACTCGGCGAACAACGCCTGGGCGATGCCTTACAAGCACTGAACAACTTGCTTGCTGTATATCCTGCGCCACAGGTCTCGGCAGAATTACAAGCCATCAACGATGGTTACCGCTACCTGTTGGAATATATGCTCACAGGACAGGCAGACCCAAGCCGCGAACAGATGTTCAGGTCGTTTATACGCAGTACATACGACGTCATCGATGACGTTTTCCGCCTGCACGAAATGAACGGCTCCAGCCATTTTGCCACAACTGCCCAAGTCATCAAGCAGATGCGGCCAGGCACATCGTTGCAATCGCGATTAGAAGGAAATCCTTCCTACCAAACGATTTTTGAAAGCGTCTGGACATCGGCCAAGTGGACAGCTGATGATGAGGCAACGGCACAAAGTTATATGCAGGCTGATGAAACGGACGAGGTGAAGCAATGTATCTTCGTCAGCGCCGCCACATTGGGACTGTTGCACCACTTCGATATTGCTAAGTTCCGCTTCCTTGGCGATACCATGCACCATTCCAACGTGATGGTAAGTGTTCGCGCCATTTGCGGCTTCATCTTGGCGGCATACCACTACAAGAATCGGCTTTACCTGCTTCCCGACATCGAAGCACAGGCTCTTGAGTTCTTTTCCTCGCCCCGAAATACAGAAATGCTTCGCGATGTGCAGGCACAGTTCTTCATGCTGAACGAATCTGAAGGCATTGCACAGAAGATGCGCGACGACATCATGCCGCAGATGATGGAAAAAATCAAGGAGTACAAGCAAAAGGGAATTTTCAGCCCCGACAGTATGAACGATGTCCTCATGGAACAGAGTTTAGACCCTGCCTTGTTTGTAAACGACGACCTTGGTAAGAAGATCAAGCAACTCATTGAGCGGCAGAGCCAAGGTGCCGATCTATACCTGAACACTTTCTCCATGATGAAGCAGAACTTTCCGTTTTTCAATACGGCGGCTAACTGGTTCTGCCCTTTCACCAACGAGCACCCCGACATCAAGCAACGCAATAACGACAAACTTTTCGGCATTGTCAATAACCTGGCACAGTCAAACCCGCTTTGCAATAGCGACCGCTACTCTTTCTTCTTTATGATGGACAGTCTGTCGTCGAATATGCTGCAATCGCTCGGTCCGCTCTACGAACAGATGATGCAAGTGCAGGAAAAAGTTGAAGCTACCGCCACAAAATTCGAGAAAAACGAAAGAACAGACAGAGCGCTGCAACTTCGTTTCTATATGCAGGATCTTTTCCGCTTTTTCAAGTATTTCCGTTATCGGGATGAACGTATTTCTCCATTCAAAACGGCGGTAAATCTGCTGGATGTGCGACTTTTCAACGAAGAAATGCTGACACAGGAAGATTTACATTACTTATCTGAGTTCGCCTTTGCCACAAAAGTATATGATGTGGCGGTCATCTATTACGAGAAGTCGGAGGAACATACTCCGATATACTGGCAAAAACTGGGTTACTGCCACCAAATGCTCAGCGCCTACGAAGAAGCCATAGAGTGCTACCGCAAATCTGCGCTTTCTTCCCCACCCTCTCAATGGATGCTCCGTCAGATGGCAGAGTGCCACCGACATCTTTTGCAATGGAACGAAATGCTCGAAGTCTATCAGCAACTTCTCAAGACAGATGACGAGAATACTACCTATCTGATGCGCGAGGCTGAATGTTATGTCATGCTAAAACAACCCGAAGAAGCCGCAAAACTACTTTCCAAGGTATATTATCTTGACGAAAACCATCATACAGCCATACGAGCCCTGGCTTGGTGCAAGATGCTCACGCATAAGCCAGAAGATGCGGCAGCACTCTATCAGAAGTTGCTGGATACGCCTGCTGCCATTGCCGACGATTTCTATAATGCCGGACATGCTGCATTAGTGCTGGGACATTTCAACGAAGCTGTAGGATATTACAGGCAATATCTCCGACAGACGAACCAAACTTATGCCGACACCCGATTTTTTGAAGCCGATATGCAGATTTTGGCCGAATATTCCATGACAGATTGGAAACTTCAACTTGTCAGAGACGCTCTTAACAGGGTTTGACAGGAACGTTCTATTTGTTATTTCCCATAACCAAGAGAAAAGAACCATGCTAAATCCTGAAAGTCTGCTGGAATATGATTTCGGAAACGAGATTGTCGCATTTTCTACCAAACGAAGCGGCGGAGTGAGCGAGGGCTGCTACGCTTCCTTCAACATCAATCCGTTTTGTGGCGACAATCCCGAGCATATAAGCCACAACCACACACTTCTCTGCGATTTCCTTCAGATACCACAAGACCATTTGCTTCTGCCACGCCAGGTTCATGCCGACAAGGTGGTACAAGTTTGCAACATGCCCGTTTCGCCCGAAGATTTAGACGGCTACGATGCCGTTATCACCACACTTCCGAATGTCTGCATCGGAGTTTCCACAGCCGATTGCGTTCCCATTCTGCTTTATGTCCGGGGAACGACAGAAGTCATAGCAGCCGTTCATGCAGGATGGAGAGGTACGCAACAACGCATCGTAGAAAAAACCATAGAAGTGCTTGTCCGTGATTATAATGTGCAACCCGAAAACATTTTTGCCGCCATTGGCCCATGTATTCACCGCGAAGCCTTTGAAGTGGGCGACGAAGTCTATCAGGCTTTCCTTGATGCCGGATTCGATATGCCTGCTATTGCCGAAAAGATGCAAGGACGTTGGCATATAGACCTACCTATTTGCAACCGCCTGCAACTCACAGAATGTGGAGTACCCGAGACACAAATTCAGCAGGCACCTTTCTGTACTTTCAAACAACATCATACCTTTTTCTCGGCACGAAGGCTTGGCATTCATTCGGGAAGGATTTATACAGCTATCATGTTGAAAGAAAACGCTTCCACATCCTGCCGACTATGAGAAAGGCGTTGTTGTTGTTCTTCCTCGTATTTCCACTTTCCTCGGTTCTCTTTGCTCAAACATCCCTGAACAATACATACACCTGGGAGCAGTTTGCCGAGGAGTTCCTTGCTACGGCTACGGACGAAGAGGATGAAGAGAACAACACGGAGATGTTGGAAACATTGGAAGATATTCATCAACATCCCTTCGATATCAATACCGCTACAAAGGACGATTTCACACAACTCTCGTTCCTAAACGAGACAAAGATAGACTCGATTATTTCCTACCGCCAGCGAAAGGGATTTTTCTATAACCTTGGCGAATTGATGTTCGTCTCCGCTCTGGATTTCGAGGACAGACAACGCCTGCCACTCTTTCTTTTTTGTGGACAGAAAGCAGAAAGTAAGAGCGTTTCTATTGCAAAAAAGCTTTATAAAGGACATCACGACATTCTGACGCGACTTGACATTCCCTTATACGAACGCGAGGGAAACCGCAAGCACTCTGATGCAGAATTACTCAGTAATCCCAACTCTGTCTATCAAGGTAACGGATTACATCACGTACTTCGCTACCGATATCACTACGCCAAAGACGTGCGCTACGGACTTACGCTCGACAAAGGGGCAGGCGAGCCTTTTGCGCTCTTTGATAATTATCCCTACGACTACTTTTCTGCTTATTTCCAGACGAATCTCAACCGAAAAGACTTGAATATCATTTTGGGCGACTATCGTATCAGGACGGGAATGGGACTGCTGCTCGGAAATGCCCTGTTCACCAATGGCTACTACGAAGCTACTTCGCCCAAAGAGCCACGTACATCACTCCTACCCCATACTAATGCTTCGACTGTAGGATATTTCAGGGGAGCGGCAGCACAAAAAAATTGGAAACATCTTGAATTATTGGGATTTCTCTCTTATTGCAAGTATGATGCCCGACTGCAGGACGATACCATTCGCAGTTTTAAGACGGATGGCTATCATCGCACACTATTGGAGATAGATCAGAAAAACTCAGCGGCATGTTTCAGCATCGGAGGGCGTGCGGCCTACAGAAATCATCGGGGCGTCATCGGAATAAACCTACTTGCTGCACAATACGACAAACCCGTACAACCCACTCCCGCACATTACAATCAATACTACTTCACGGGCAAATCGTACGCGGCACTTTCCACAGATTACTACTGGCATCGCTCTCGTTTTGAGGTAAAGGGCGAACTGGCTTTCGATAGAAATCTGCATTTTGCCTGGACAAACCTGCTGCACTACCGCCCAACGGATGACATGCTACTGACATTCGGAACGCGCTATTTCGAGAAACAATTCCAAACACTCTTTGGAAAGACAACGGCCAAGAACTCTCGCTTGCAAAACGAGCAGGCGCTGATATTCGGCCTGACCTACAAGGGGTTTCGTCTTTGGAATATTGCAGGATATGCCGAGGTCTATCATTTTCCTGCCCCTGTTTACCGCAATCAACAGAGTACTAATGGCGTAGAACTGAGATTGAATCTCTCACGTACGCTTTCACAACGGTTGAAAGCCACTTTTTCGTATAGAAGCAGTATTCAAGAATATGGCATCACGGACTTCTCATATATTAAGGAGTACATTGCCACGCATAGGTTCACGCTCAACGTGACGCACTCAACTAAAAATGTAAATACCACGGCTACTATCGGCGCCACATACTACCGCCCACAAACCGATTCCGACTCCTACGGATGGCTGGCGGCACTACGCTCGAACATCACGCTTTCAAAACGCATTACGACCTCGCTTTTCGGCACGATATTCCTTACCGATAACGAACAGTCGGGCATCTACATTTATACCCCGCAACTCAGTAATGCTGCATCCTTTGTAAAATGCACTTACAAGGGCTTCTCTACCGTTGCCACGCTTAACTACGCACTCGGTACGCACTTCACGCTGGGTATGCGCCTCGGAACGTTGCACTACTTCGACAAACCCACTATTTCGAGCGGTTTACAAGCCATTATGTCCTCGTGGAAAAACGATATCTCCCTCCAAATCCGCTGGAGGCTTTAGGTAAATTTGGGGATAATGCACATCCCCAAAAAGATAAGGCACATCTTTGAAAATATAAGGGACATCTCGCTGGAGATGTCCCTTATATTTTATTGCACATCAGTCTTCCTTGCTAAGACCGCTTGGATTAACAGAATTATCGCACGTTTCCAACCAAAATCCGCGGAGAGAAATATCATATACCGGCACATTGGCTTCGTTTGCTACGACCTTCCATCTTTCCTTTACCGACTTATATAGCGAAGCTGGTAAGATAATCGTGCGAGGTCTGACGGTATTTAGTAAAGAAACGGACTCCTGTCGGAAAACATTCGTCGGAATTACCACATCAACGGATATTGGCGCTTTTACATCAGACATCAATCCGGCATCCTTTAACATCAGCACGCGTTTATTGCCGAAAATGATGAAGGGGTCGGAGCACATAATAGAGTTATCGGCATAATCGTCTTTTAAGTGCGCGATACTGTTTAAGTGCCACGTCTTTATTGTGGATTCTGCCTGCTTCAGAACAATTTGGTAGGTCTCCTCATCCTCAGGATAAGTGTACAGATACGATTTGTCTGCCGAAATGATGAAATGCACGCCCAACGCCTTGGGATTGTGGTACACAAGGATTTGCGAAGGGGTTCTGTCGGGACGGTAAGCATAGATTTCAGCACCTACAGCAAAGAGAAATACGGCGATGACGGACAAACGATATTCAAGGTGGCGCAATCGTTCAAAACCGAGCGCTACTATCAGGAACAAAGTCAGATATAACAGCAGAATAGTCGTACTACTCGGCCAATATGTCAGTACAGCTCCAGGGAGTTGTGAGACAAAGGAAATCATTTCGTTCATCTTGTGCAACAGACCTCCGAGCAACACGACGAGAAGGTCGCGCAAAGGTGTGAGAGCAAAGAACAAAATGGTGAGTATCAGCACACCATAAGCCATAGGTACGACAAAGAAATTCGTCAGAAGCCCATAAACGGGAATTTGATGGAAGGTATAGCAAACAAGTGGCATCGTACCAATCTGGGCACACAGGGGAACAAGACAGAAAGTATAGCAAGCCTGCAAAACCCGGTGCTTTGCTACAAATTGCGGCACAGGAATGGCGTGCAGTCCCCAAATAATAAAAAATACCGAGAGGAAAGAGAGTTGAAAACCTAAGTCGAAAACCGACATCGGGAATATCAGCAAAATGATCATGGCTGCCCAAAACAAGTTGTCAAAGCTCATCACATCGCGCCCCGACAAAACAGAAAGTTGCAGGAACGTAAGCATAATGGCAGCCCGCATCAACGAAAGCGGAGCGTCGGCAACCAAAGTATAACCCCACACCACGAGGAGCGTAACGGCAAGAGTGAGAAGATTATGGCGTTTCCCTTTGGAAAGAAACAGACGAAACAACAAGTTCAGCAACGTAAACAAAATACCAAGATGAAGTCCGCTGAGCGCAAGCACATGTGAGGCTCCCGCAGCCTGATATTCATTTCTCAAATCGCGGTCTAACTTCGATTTGTCGCCTAATGTCATCGCAGAGAGCACAGCCAATTCCGAATGGTCGAAATATCTCGCAAACTGCTCCGTAAGTTTTGAACGAAATGTCAGGAAAACAGTACCGAGAGGTCGGGGCAAATTTTCGTCGGAAGCGCAGAACCACGCATCGGAATAAAGAGAACCGCTGAAACCTTGGAGGCGAAGATATTTTCCGTAGTCGAAATCTCCGGGATTACGGAGATGATTACCAAGCATTCGCCCGTGAACAACAATACGACTGCCAATTTCAGGAATTTGTGCGGGAGCCTGTTCAACCGTGTCGGGTTTGGCAAGCAAAAGTCGGATGCGCTGTCCCTGAGCCTCGCCATTCAGAATGTCGGCATCGACTAAATAATAATTGCCTCTGTCCTGTGGTACACTAACGGCCTGACAATTGAAATCATATTCGTTCTGTTCCCATTCCACCCGCACATCTTTCTGATAAAGTGCGTACAACAATCCACCCGTCAGCATAACGCCAACGGAAACGGCAGGATAAAACAGGAGACGTGCCCACCGATGCGAAAAACTGCGGTGGCAATAATAGGCAAGTGCGATGAAAGGAAGAATCAGTAGGAAGAAAAGAGGAAGATGTCCGATACAAATGTCACGGACCTGCTCGGAAACAAAAATACCTGCCGCCAGACTCAGAACGAGCAGGAGCAAAGCACGATTGAACTTCATATCCTGCACGTTTTAGGCTTTTACGTCACGATGATCCGCACGATTATCTCCAACGACTTCCGTATTTCGAGCCGTATCTCCGACACCCACATTCAGAGCGCCGCAATGTTCACATTTACCCAAGTGACGAATGGTTTTTCCGCAGGCTCCGCAAACATAAACCGGGCGCCAAAGACGAACAACTCGGTATAAAAGTACAGGAACATAGACTGCCAAAAGGAGATAGCCCACATAAAATCTGACAGTAAGGGTAATGCAAAGATAAACGACGATGTTCCAACCGAAAAGCAGGAATAAGAACGAAAGAGCGTGCAGACGCGGAAGGCTATGGCGCACCTCGTCAAGTACGGCTAAGAACAAAATAATGATGAGCCACACAAAACCGATAAATACGGAGAGCAAAAGCGGGAGTTCTGCGGCAAAGGGATTCAAAGTCGGGTGGAAATAATACTCAATCCAGGTGGAAGGAACGAAATGTTGTATCATTCCGTAAATACCTGCTGCAATAGCAATGGTAACGTTGAGTAATGTGACGAAAGGCAGGTTAAAATGTTCCAGCAACCGCCGCTTGCGAACCTGATAACGCTCGGGTTCGTATTTTCGATAGGAGAAAACCAAATAACCGAAGAGCAAGACGAAAGAGAAGCCGATGACGGGGAAAAATATCAGCATCTTTCGTGAACTGAAGTCGGAAATAAAACCGGAAATGGGGTCGTTGGGCTCGGCATGTTGCAGCAAATCGCTCTCATGTGCCCACCCTACTTTGGCAGATTCGGAAACGACACAAACCCAAACGGAATCCGCAGCATCAAGCGGAACATTCTGAATGGCAGCTACGGCCAAAACGATATTCTTGGAGACAACAAAACTATCCGGCAGCACTTGTTCACCGGATAGTTTGCGCAAATTATCGGTTTCGCTCGAAACCGAAGTATAGTTTACGGCTGGAGGAAATTCGCCTCGAAACAAAGTGAGGCTATCCTTGACCTTGAAATTATAACCACGCCAGTAATGATGCAGGAATCTGAAACTTACGGAATCAATCTGGCTGATGTCTTGCACTTCGTCCTGCCAACGATCCACCTCCTGGGGATTACTGTAATAACAACCGGCCAATACAAAACATATCAGCACGCTTGCAATTTTCAGAAGGCTTCTGCCGATAGCGGACTTCATGCTAAATAATTAAAAGTCCGAGCCATCAATAGGCGGCCTTGAACTCATCAAGGAAACGCAGGTCGTTTTCGGAGAAAAGACGGAGGTCGTTCACACGATACTTTAGGTTCGTGATGCGTTCTACGCCCAAACCGAAGGCATATCCCTTATAAACCTTGCTATCTATGTCATTGGCTTCGAGTACGTTGGGATCTACCATACCACAACCGAGGATTTCCACCCAACCTGTGTGTTTACAGAAACTACATCCCTTTCCGCCACAGATATTGCAGGAGATATCCATTTCAGCACTGGGCTCCGTAAATGGGAAGTAGCTTGGACGAAGACGTATCTTCGTTTCCGGTCCGAACATCTCGCGGGCAAATGTCAATAGCACCTGTTTCAAGTCGGCAAAAGACACATCTTTGTCAATATATAAGCCTTCTATTTGATGAAAGAAGCAATGTGCGCGGGCAGATATGGCCTCATTGCGATAGACACGTCCGGGACAAACAACGCGCAAAGGCAGCTCTGCATTTTCCATGGCGCGAACTTGAACAGAACTTGTGTGAGTGCGCAAGATAACGTTGCGGGTAACATCGTTTTCGTCGCTGTTCACGAAGAAGGTGTCCTGCATATCACGAGCGGGATGGTCGGCAGCAAAATTCAAGCGGGTGAAAACGTGCAAGTCGTCCTCTACTTCAGGACCTTCGGCTATGGAAAATCCGAGGCGACCGAAGATATCGAGAATTTGGTTCTGCACAATAGTAAGCGGATGGCGCGTACCCAGAGAGACAGGGTAAGGAGTGCGCGTAAGGTCCAAGTCGTCCTGATTTCCATCGTCAGAAACAACGGCTTGCTTCAACTCGTTGAAACGTTCCTGCAAGGCATTTTTCAATTGGTTGAGGCGAATACCCATTTCGCGCTTCTGCTCTCCCGGAACATTGCGGAATTCTGCCATCAGGTCGTTCAAAGCACCTTTTCTGCCTAAGTATTTTATGCGGAGAGCCTCTAATTCTTCAGCGTTCTGCGCGTGAAGTTCCTTCAAGCCCTCCATCAGTTGATTGATTTTCTCTAACATTTTTATTTGTTTTGGATTTCAGTCTGCAAAATTAACACATATAGGCGAAATAACCAATTATTTTCAGGTTTTTCGGGCACATAAAAAGCATTTAGTACAGGATTTCAGCACATACCTACCAAGAAGCCACACAGACAACGGTTTCTCCACAAATTTCGCAGGCTTTGGCGCAGTCTCTTCGCGTTGAGAAAAGATTCTCTTCGCGTTGAGACAATTTTCTCATCGTGTTGAGAAAACTTTCTCCTCGCGATGAGAAAAAATAATGCAGCAGGATTTTGCTTAAGGGTTGTTCTAATAATTAGGCTGTTTTGATTATTCAAAGATTTTTAAGTGATTTTGTTTTTAATTTTGCAGAAGCATAGCAAGCTATGGTTCAAGGAATTAAAGACGAAAGCGCCAAAAAGATTGAAAAATCATACAGACCATAAAAGAACTTCCCAATATTTTAAACTAATTCTTAGAACAACCCTTAAATGCTACGCTTGAAAAATAGTAAGGAGTATGAAAAAATCAGGGAAGCAGGATCTGTTGCAAATCGTCAAGGGAAGAAGTTACAACATCGGGGATGGTTTCGTCAAATTCCCCGGGATTCCACATTTCACCTTTGAGCCAAACGGTTTGACAGCCCAGAAAATGCGCAGGCTCTATGTCGTTTTTGAAGGAATCGCCAATGACGATGGTCTGACTTTCCGAAAAACCTGTTTTGTCAAAGGCTTTCTGCCAGATATCCGATGATGGTTTGCGAACACCTACCACCGCACTATCAATGACGGTCCGGAAAAATGAAAGAAGGTCGTAATCCTCTAACACAACGGACAAGTTGCCGTAGAAGTTCGACACTACGCCTAATTCAAAGCCTGCTTCTGATAATTGGCTCAGCAGTTTCCGCGAAGAAGTCAGGTTTCTACGCACCAATGTGTCGCAATAATCAGCCATTTGTCCGGCATATAATTCCGTTTGCGGCACGTGCAGGAAATCCAGTTGGAGCAAAAATTTCTTATAAAGCACATTACGGAACACATCACTTGCAGAAATCAAACCATCTGCCTCCAAACGTCTTTCGGCATAGACATACGCATCACGAAAACGGGCATATTCCACCTTGAGCCCGACATACTGATAGGCTTCCCAGAGCACGTTGCTCCAATGTCGGGCAGGAACATCAAGAGTGCCGCCATAATCGAAAAGAAGCAGGCGAGAGGATTGTATATCAAGGCTTCTCATGATCGTTATGTATCTTTAATTTTCCGAGTTTTATGACTAAAACGCCAACTGCTACCCAGATAATTTCGCGCAAACGGGTGTAGAAGGCACAATACAGGGCAAAAGCAGCAGGGATGCCCAAGATGAGTAGCATAATAGCCAAGCCGCCTTCGCGTGCCCCGACTTGCATGGGGAAAAAGAACAAGAGATTGCCAACAAGTGACGAGAGCGCCAACACGAAAAGGGCATCAAAATAATTGGGCGTAAGGTCTAATGCAAGAAAGATGAACATAAACTCGAAACAATTCACCAATCGCGCAGCATATTCCATGAACAGTGATTTCCAAAAGGCCTTTGGGTATTGATGAAGCAGCGCTATATTCAAATCCATCTGCTTTAAATTATCGGCGTAGCGCACTTCCCATTTTGCAAACGGACGTCCAAGGAGCGGAATGCGCGTCATCAGTCGGAAGAACTTCACTATCATACCATTCTTGTAGCCTACGTTGAAGAAGTAGAACACCACGGCGGCAATGCCCAGCATAACGACAGAGAGCACCCAGTAAAAAGGTGTCATCAAGGAGAAATGCACAATCGGGAAGAGGATAACAGCCGTTGTCCACAGACAAAAATGTGAGCAGACGTGCATCATGGAATAGAGCACGGTAGAAGACGTTGCGTGGTTGATACCTATTGCGTGTTGCAACTCGAGAATTCTGTAAGGTCCGCCACCCGATCCGAAAGGCGTGATAAAACTGATGGAAAAGCCCGAAACCGTCAGTCGATAGCTGTCACGATACGAAATAGTATTGCCACCTGTCAGACAGTTGATAATGGTTCTGTAGGCTTCGGCGTTACATCCATAAACAAATATCCAAATTGCCACGACAGCAATCAGATATGGCCACGTTTTGAAGATATTTACTCGCGAAAAGTCGAAATCAAACGAGTAAAACATACAGGCAACGGCAGCCAATCCGAAGAAGAAGAAGATATTTCTAAGACGTGACGACATACTACTCAGAAGTATTTTTGCTGCAAGCGTTCACAAATCGTTTCGTGACGGTGGTGCATATAGAAAGCCAAGAGATTGAATATGGTAACTTCGATGGCAGGATAAACCCAAGGGATATCTATCAAGATAGCAGCATACAAAACGGCAGCACGTGTGTTGAAAGTAAGGATATTGGCGTATTTCATGAGCGGAAGACTGAGACTTCTGAACTCATCGCGCAACTCTTGTGAGATACGGTCGGGATTCTTACTGACAGCCGCATAGAAACGTTGGAAACGGGGCGTCATATTTTCCTGAGAACGGGTATATCCGCAATAGAAGTAGAGGAATGTTTTCCAAATAGGCTGCTCCGAAAATTTCGTGGCGCGAAAATCTTCTTTAAGTTTGACAGAACTGTCGAGTTCGCTCTTACCTTGTCCGCCAACAAAGAACAAATGGATGTTACGATAGTAATCAGCCAATTTACATTGGATGCCATGACAGATAAAACCGGCAAAGGCACAGAAAAACCAGATCCAAATGCCCCATTCCGGCGTTAATCGCACACAAATACCGAAGTAGATGCAGAAAAACCAGACATCGCCACAGAAACCATCGAGCACACGTCCCAGACGTGACTTCTTGCCCGTCATACGTGCCAACTGTCCGTCGGTACTGTCGTAGATATTGGCCCAGACTATGAGTAAAATGCCGAGAAGATTGAGCCAAATGTCGTGGAAAGCGAACAACAATCCGCCTGCTGCCCCAAGAATAATACTGATGACGGTAACGACGTTGGGATGTATGCCGAAAAACTGGAAGAAACGCGCCCAGAGATAACCCAAAGGGCGAGTAAAGACGATATCGAACCATTCTTCGGTATCGGCTGACTTATATGTGGCTTTTAATTGACTGTTTTCTGACATTTGAGAGGATTATTTTTTGAGACCTTCAAGAAAAGGAATGATAAAGCAGACTATTTCCCTAACACCTGCGACACACGTTGTACAATAGCTTTTGCCGCCTGATTTTGACAGAAGGAAAAACTGGGCCAGTCGTTGAAATCTATCAGCCAAAGGCATCCTTGTTCGTCAATCACGGCATCGCCACCATAGATGTCGAGCATCACACGCTTTGCCGCCTGTTCTGCCAAATTTTTGAGCGATGTTTGAACGGTATTTGAAAGGCTTTCAAACGGTATCTCAGAGGTTGCGGATTTTCCAACGGTTGTTTTTTGGGAAATGTCCGAACTAACCACACACGCCTCAAAGAAATCGGTGTGAAGTACGCCATAGAATTTTACGAGAGTGCCTTCAACGTGCTGCATATACAGACATCTGGGCAACAACGAAGCCACTATCGGCGAATGGGCAGGACATTTCTGAACGGGAAAGGTGGCTGTGGTATATCCGTCGGCCTTTAACCAATAAGGAAAGGGAGGTGTTGCTGTTCCCTGCACCAATCCGAAATGAGGGATGGAAACGACCTCGTGCAAGGTGGAGAGTAACTGATAACGAGCCCCGCAAAGTGCAACGGATGACGGATGATTCAGAACGGGAATACCAGCCTTCTGCGCTTGGCTCAGAAGCCTCAACGTTTCCAAGGCACGTCCCATAGAGAGTATAGCATCGAATCCTGAAAAGTCCTGCAACTCCGTTTCCTTCCTCACCTCTACCGCAAAACCGACCTGACGTAAAGCTTGGGATGTGGCCGAAATCATGGAAAAGTCGCGCTCCACAGATTGCGGAGAGAAGACTTCCGAACGGGATATGCACAGGATTCTATGACACATGGGATCTCTTATGGGAATACTCCATATAAATATATTAAAGGAGTGTTCTGAAATTGAATCTATTCCGACTTTAGAAAACTTTCTGCCTTCTGAATATCTGAAACGTGGTCGATATCTAATATTTTCTCAAAAGGAAATGCCTTTACCCTAAAGCCGTCGGCAATAAGCTGCCTCTGAAACTCGCGCATCCGCAACCTTTTTTCGCGCAGGCAGGTTTCAAGAGATGAGAGCATAGAGGGATGCAGACAATAAATGCCACCGGAAATATATTTGCAGGAGACCGGCTCGTCAAAGAAGTCAGTCACATTCATCTGCACGTCAGTACCCACATAAAGCGGGCGTTCGTCGTCGATAAAGTCGGTTACGGCCATCAACGCCTGCGAGGGATCTGCCTGGAAAGCCTCGATATATTTGAAAAAGTCGGTTTCCCTGAAAACGGTATCTACAGTTGTCAGGCAGAATGGGGCATCTTTCAACAAAGGTGCCAGATGACTGAAACTTATCATCGAACCAGGCGTGGTTTTCACCACAAGTCGTATGCGATACTCGGGATGTTGCTCCATCAAAGTCCGTACGAAACGTTCTGACTCGGGATGCAATTGATTAACGATGACGGCTATCTCATCAGCCTTCGCAGCATGGAAAATCCGGCACAGGCGTAAAATCAATTCCTCGCCAGCAATGCGCACCAAAGGCTTGGGTATTTCCAAACCCTCGGCGGCTAATCGGCTCCCCTCGCCTGCTGCGATAATGGCAAACCTCATTCTGTCTCGAAAGGTAAGGTGAAATGACGCTGACGGTCGCCTTCTTCACGACGATCGTGGTATAATTTCGGAAGCGGATTGACATTGCTTTCCTTATCGAAGTGGCGCTGATGATAAATGTCGATAGCTGCAAAGATTGCCTGGCGGAAAGAATTTTCGTCTGCCACACCTTTTCCGGCAATATCGTAAGCCGTACCGTGATCGGGCGAAGTACGGATGATTTCCAAGCCTGCCGTGAAGTTCACGCCGTCATTATCCGAGAGAGCCTTGAAGGGCACCAATCCCTGGTCGTGATACATAGCGAGGATGCCGTCGAAATTCTTGTAAAGTCCCTGAGCGAAGAAACCATCGGCGGAATACGGCCCGTAAACGGGAATCTCTTCTTCTTTAAGTTTCTCTATTGCAGGACATATGACTTCTTTTTCTTCTGTTCCAAGCAGGCCGTCGTCACCGCAATGGGGATTAAGCGACAAAACAGCCAAGCGGGGCGCAGAGAGCAGGAAGTCGTGGCGCAAGCTGTGGTAGAATGTGCGGGCTTTCTCAAGGATACGCTCTTCTGTAATGGCTTCGGCAACTTTACTGATAGGCAAATGCGTCGTAACTAGGGCGACACGCATCAATTGGTTGAACAAAATCATCAAAGGTTCGCCTCCGACTTGTTTTTGCAGGTACTCCGTATGGCCCACAAAGGAGCTCTCGACTGATTGCACGTTTGCTTTGTTTACAGGTGCCGTAACTAAAACATCTAACTTACCGTTTTTGCAATCTTCAACGGCTCTGCTCAGGGCACTGAAGGCAGCTTTTCCGGCTTCGGCTGACGGTTTTCCGAAATCCACCTTGACTTCTTCGTCAAAGCAGTTGATTAAATTTACGCGATTGGGCTCTGCCTCGGAGGGAGAAGCGACAATCTGGAAATTCACCTCGGACTCTACGGCTTTCCTGTGGTAAGTAGCCAGTTTTGCACTACCATAAACGACAGGAATAAAGAGTTCTGCCATTAGAGGATTGGCAAAAGTTTTGAAAATAAGCTCGTAGCCAATACCATTGGTGTCACCGTGAGTGATACCTACGCGAAGTAGGCGCTTTTCACCGTTCTTATTATTTTGATCCATAATATATTATTTTTTATTGAAGGGTTGTTCTAAAAATTAGTTTATAAATATTGGGAAGTCCATTTAAGTCTGTATGATTTTTCAATCTTTTTGGCGCTTTTGTCTTTTATTCCTTGAACCATAGGTTACTATGCTTCTGCGAAATTAAATACAAAATCACTCAAAAATCTTCGAAAACTCAAAACAGCCTAATTTTTAGAACAACCCTGAAGTAATCTCGTTTGTTATTTCTACGACTTCTCAAAAGATAAGGCACATCTCTGGAAAGATAAGGGACATCTTCGCAAAGATAAGGCACTTCTCTTAAGAGATGTCAGACATCTTTTTCGGGATGTGCTTTCCCTTTGTTTTCAGACTGCTCCTTGGTGGAAAGTAGTCCGCAGGCAGCCATGATATCTTCGCCGCGAGAGGCGCGAATGGTGGTAAAAAGTCCGTGGGAAGTGAGGTAATTTCTGAAATCCGTCATTTTCTGTTCCGAAACGCCCTTGAAAGGACTGTCAGGTATGGTGTGGAAACGGATAAGATTGACACGACAGTCGAGCGGACGGAGCAAACGAATCAGAGCATCGGCATGTTGGCGCTGATCGTTGAGTCCATCGAAGAGAATGTACTCAAAAGAGATGCGACGCTGGCGACTTTCGTCCTCGTTACGGACATCCTGTCCGACAGTTCCTCTCCTGAACGAAGGACATTGCTTCAAACCCTCAACAACATCGACAATGGAAAAAGCACGTTCGGCAGGCATGATTTTAGCACGCTCCTCCGGTATGGGATGATGCAGACTGATAGCCAGACTGCACCGACTTTCGTTGAGGAAGCGTTGCAAACCCTTACGCACGCCGACACTGGAAACGGTAATGCGCTTAGGGCTCCAGTTCCAACCCCACTCCGAGGTGAGCACTTCGATGCTTTGCAAAACAGGGTCGAGATTGTCAAAGGGTTCTCCCTGCCCCATGAAGACAATGTTGGTCAAACGTTCGCTTCCCGGCACGGAGAAAATCTGATTGAGGATATCTGTAGCACAAAGTGAGGACACAAAACCCTGACGTCCCGTCATACAGAACGCACATCCCATCTTACATCCCACTTGACAGGAGACACAGAGCGTGGCACGGTCGCCATCAGGAATATATACGGTCTCTACAAAATTTCCGTCAAGGGTAGGAAAAAGATATTTGGACGTGCCATCCACAGAGTGCAGGCTCTGTAATGCATCAGCACGGCCTATGGAAAAATGCTGGGACAACAGTTCGCGATTCTTCTTGGAAATGTTTTTCATCTCGTCGAAATCTTTCGCGCGGTGCCGGTATATCCATTCAGATAACTGACTTCCCACAAAAGCGGGCAGACGCAAAGCGACACAGGCCTCGCGCATTTGCGACAAGGTCTTGCCCAACAGACACTCTTTAGCACTTTCCATAAATTATTGCTGACAAGAAATAAAAAGCACCAGTAAACCAAAGGCATACTGGTGCTTACGATATGAAATGCTCTATGCAATACTGAGTATTGTCAAGGATTCCTGCGGCAGTAAGCCACTTAATGATGTGCGCTCCTTAATTATTTATTATAGAGCAGCCAAGCGCCGGGGTAATCGGCACGCAAATCATCACGAGAGTTGGCAGCTGTAACTTTATCATCGAAAGAAGAAGCAACAACTCTGAACCAAGGTGTCTTACCGTTGATAACTTCGTTAGTCTTTACCACGCGAGAATCGAAACCCTTACCTTTGAGACGATCAGCAAGGTCGTAAGCCGTAGTCTCAGTAACAAAACTGCCGACAACTACGCTGAAAGTTTTCAGAGGTGAACCCTTTACTACAGAGAAACCGCCCTTAATGGTGCGTGTCTCAATGCTTTCAACATCTTGTCTTACGGCAGGAGTAGTAGTAACGGGAGTAACAACTACATCTTCGTTCTGCTGTGTGATTGCAACAGTTTGCTGAGTATTGTTCTGCGTTGTCTGTTCACTTTCCTTAGCCTTCTCGTATGCTTGACGGAATGCAGATTCACGAGACTTGCAGCCGCTGAGGACTACTAACGAGCAAAGACCAAATACGATCAAGAGAGATTTTTTCATGTTATTTGTATGATTTTTAATGATTATTCTAATAATTTTTCGTGCTTTCTCTACACAAAGTGCAAATGTACAAATATCCTTTATTACTGACAAATATTTTAGGAAGTTTAACGAAAAGAAAACCAGAAAAAAATTTTTGAGCGTTTTCTAAGAAAAAATTAGGATTTCCTACAATTATTAACCGATTTCTTCGTTAATAATATTAGGAATCATAAAGAAAAACACCATGATAGCGTTCATCATATCTTTTCTCACCACGTGTATGGCCATGCCCTTCCTGCTAAGTTATTGCAAGAAGAACCACTATTATGATAGCAACATCAGCTACAGAAAAGTCCACAAGGGAAATATTCCGAGGCTCGGAGGCGTGCTGTTTTTCCCGTGCGCAGCAGTTGGTTTGTTGGGCTTCATGTATTTTACTCCCGAGGCATGGATGAGCGAAACGATGCTGAAATATTATAACGAGACGGGAAATATGCTAAACGAGAAGTTCCCGTTGCACATCTCTACCCTACTGCTCGTTCCAGGCGCCTTCGTGATTTATTTAGTGGGCATCGTCGATGATTTCCTCGATGTTTCGGCACGCCATAAGTTCATTATTCAGTTTGTCGTGGCTCTGGCCATGCCTTTCAGCAACCTCTATATAAACAACCTCGGCGGACTGTTCGGACTGACGAACATTCCTGTAGCTGTTGCCTATCCGCTCACCGTTTTCGGCATCCTGCTCATCGTAAACGCCATTAACCTGATTGACGGCATAGACGGATTGGCATCCGGCTTGAGCATCATTAGTTTTTTAGGCTTTGCATACGTATTCAACCAAAGTAACCTGCCCATTTTCACCAACCTCTCGTTTGCACTCATCGGCACAGTTTTAGGGTTCTTCCTGTTTAATTATTTTGGAACGGAGAAAAAAGGCACAAAGATCTTTATGGGCGATGGCGGAAGCCTCTTCCTGGGTTATTGCCTGGCGTATTTTGCATTAAAAGAGGCGATGGAAAATCCATACATCGCGGTATATGATGAAAACGCGTTCACCATTTCACTAATCTTGCTCTTCGTTCCCATTGCCGACCTTATACGCGTGGCTTTCGAGCGCATACTGAATCATCAGTCTATCTTCAAGGCCGACAAGACGCACCTACACCATCGTTTGATGGACACGGGTCTAAGTATGCACGCAGCAATGGCCGTAATCTTGCTCCTGCAAGCAGCTATCTGCCTCCTGGGTTGGACTTGCCTGAACATCTTGCAACTGGGTGCGACCATCACCATTATTTTAATCATCGTAGTCTTTATTCTCTTCAACATCGGCGTGTATAGCCTGCGCAAAAACAAGGAATAAAGGCACATCACATTACTTAATAAGCATCTATTACCTGAAAAGGTTAAGGGTTGTTCTAATAATTAGGCTGTTTTGATTTTTCAAAGATTTTTGAGTGAT